>DNRQ01000179.1 GCA_003499925.1 Geobacter sp. | reverse complement strand
CGGGATGCAGCGGTCCGGAAAGTACACCGAGGTTCCGCGCAGGTAGGCCTCGGCATCGAGCTTGGACCCCTCCTGCACGTAATGCGAGACGTCCGCTATGGAGACCCAGAGCCGGATCTGCCCACCTTCACGGGCAACCGAGACGGCGTCGTCGAAATCCCTGGCGGTCTCCCCGTCGATGGTGACGGTGAGCCTGCCGCGCAGGTCGACCCGGCCCGGGAGCGCCTCCTCTGCCACCTGCTGCGGCTGCCTCCCTGCCTCGGCCAGGACCTCCTCGCTGAAGAGGTTGGGAAGCTCGTACTTCTTTATCACCGTCAGGACTTCCACTTCGGGATCGTTCACCTCGCCCAGCACCTCGGTGATCCTTCCCTCCAGCCCGCGCACCCCGGTGGGGTAGGAGGTGATCTGCGCCAGCACCACCTGGCCGTGGCGCGCCTGGGCCGCAGCACCCGGCGCGATGAAGAGATCCTGTCCCAGGCGCTGGTCGTCCGGGATCACCCTCCCCCCTTTGCCGACCGCCTCGAAGCGGCCGACCACCTCGGTGACCCCCCTCTGGATCAGGGCGGTCACCCTCCCCTCGCGCTTGCCGTCACGCCGCGTCGCGATCACCTGGGCTTCCACCACATCGCCGTTCATGTATTCCCTGAGATAGCGGGCCGGTACGAAGAGGTCCTCGCCGCCGTCCTCCGGGACCACGAAGCCGTAACCGTCCCTGTGGGTGGAGAGTTTGCCGCGCACCCCGCCGACAGCCCCTGCGGCGGCGTACATGCGTCCCGGGAGCTTGACGATCTTGCCGCTGTCAACCAGGCTCTCCAGGTGGTCCTCCAGGAGGGTCCTCTCCCCCCGCGTCACACCGAGCGCCTTCAGCATCTGCCTGAACTGAACGGGCTCTCTGCTGTTGCTGATGAGTTTTATCACCGCATCCATTCGTTTACGCATTAAAATCCCCTTGTAACTAAATAAGAATCGGGCGCCCGCCCGCAGCGCCCAATAAGAAATCCATATTAATGATAATGCAGAACGGACCGTGGAATGTCAAGGCTAGAGGCGGGGCTAGGGGCTAGGGGCTAGGGGCTAGGGGCCGAGGCTGGCAGCTAGAGGCGGGGGACTAGCGGCAAGAGAACCGGGGCTAGCAGCCCCTAGCCCCTGCCTTTCTTTTCCTTTGCTATTTTGGAACCCGTTCGGTAAGAATAAGGGTCAGCTTTTGCACCACCGACAAGGGAGTCTCCATGGTTTGCCGCCTCATCGCTACAACGCTGATCATCCTCAGCGCCACCCTGCCCGCCTCCGCCCTCAACCTCAACAAACCTGTCGACGAAGCCCTGGCAACCGCTGCCGGCCGCATGAAGCTGAAGGATTTCAACGGCGCACGCCAGGCGGCTCTTCTTAGTAACGACAAGGGGGCACGGGCCTTTCTGCTCGGCATCTCCTCGATCCGGCTGGAACTTTGGGAGGAGGGAGCAACCAACCTCGCCGTTGCGGCGGATTACTACCCGATCCTGGCCGACTACGCCCTGTACAACCAGGGACTTGCCCTGTCGAAACTCGGGCGCTGGGACGAGGCGCTCACCCCCCTTTACAGGATGCTGAAGCAGTATCCCGACAGCCGCCTGGCGCGCGCCGCCGTGATACTGTACGCCGACACCCTGGCAGCCGGCGGGTACCACAAGCAGGCACTGGAGAGCTACGCCTCGTTCATCGAGCGCTACCCCTCCGGCAGCGACTCGATCTCCGCCCTCTTCGGCTCCGCTCTCTGCCGGGAGAAACTGGGCGACCCCGCTGCTGCCGCCGCAGTACTCAGGGGGATCTGGCTCAACTCCCCGGCCTCCCCGTTTGCCGAAAAGGGCGCCGATGAATTGAAAAGGCTCGCGGCTGCCGGCACCAGGGTCGAACCGTACACCAGCGCGGAGCTCTTCAAGAGGGGGGGCACCCTTTACGATCTCGGGCGCTACAAGAAGGCGGCAGAGGCGTACGCGCAACTGCCGATCACCGGCGAGACGGTAGAGTTCGTGGCCAAACTGCGGCTTAAGACGGGACAGGCACTCTTGAAGGCCAGGCAGTACCGGGACGCGCAGGCAATCTTCAAGGGCGTGATCCAGATGGAAGCAGGCGGCGATGGCGCCAATGAGGCGAAATTCTGGCTCGCCAAGGCCCTCGACAAGAGCGGCCAGGGCGAAGAGGCCTACGAGCTCCTGATCCGGCTGGCAGAGGCGCCAAACGGCGGAAGCGTAGCCAACGACGCCCTCTTGGAAGCGGCATACCTCAAGCGCTACCAGAGGAAATGGGACGAAGCGCTGCAGCTTTTCAGAAGATATCTGGCAAACGTCCCGGAGCAAAAGAAGAGCGGCACCGTGATGTGGGAGGCCGCCTGGGCGGGGTATCAATCCCGCGACTTCCCGGGGGCGGCAGCCGATTTCAGGAAGCTTGCCGAACGCGAGGAGATGCGGGAGAAGGCGCTTTACTGGCTTGGCAAGGCCCTGATCGCCGCGGGCGATGCCAAGGGGGCAGAACTGCCTTTGGCAACCCTTGCCGCCGACTACCCCTTCGGCTATTACGCCCTGATCTGCAACAGGTGGTGCGACGTTGCCGACGCCCCGCTCGCCCCGAAGAGCCTCACCGAGTCGCTCCCGATGCCGGCAGGGTTCGAGCGGGAGAAGGCGCTGATCAGCCTCGGCCTCTTCGATGAGGCGGCACGGGAGCTCACCGTGGTCAGGAGGAAAAATCCGCTGGGGGCCGCGAGGCTCTACCTCGAGATGGGGAACTACAACGGAGCGCTGCATTCGGCGGCCAACGAGAAGCCCAAGCGAGGGGAGAAGGAGAGCCCTGCGGTATGGGGCCTCAAGTACCCGCAAGCCTTCAGGGAGGATGTCGTCAAGAACGCCTCGTCAAACGCGGTACCCGAAAGCCTCGTCTATGCGATCATGCGCACCGAAAGCAACTACCACCCGACCGCCCTCTCCCCGGTCGGCGCCGTGGGGCTCATGCAGATCATGCCGGCGACGGCCGAGTCCATCTCGAAGGGCGATTCAGGGAAGCTGACCAGGCCCGAGCTCAACATACGGCTGGGCGCCAGGCACCTGAGGGACCTGATGGAGATCTACGACCAGAACCTTCCGCTGGTGATGGCCGCCTACAATGCCGGCTCCGGAAACGTTAAGCGCTGGCAGAAAGGGTTGGGTTCGCTCCCCCAGGACGAATTCATCGAGAGCATCCCGTTCAAGGAAACCCGCGAGTACGTGAAGAAGGTGGTAACCGCGATGGAGCTCTACCAGAGGCTGTACCGGGTCCCGGCAGAGAAACCGTTGCCGGGGGTTGCAGCGGCACCCCCTGCGGCTGCCCCGGGCAGCACGGATCCGAGGTAATCGTGATCAGCCGCGGTAATCGTTGATCAGCCTCGCTGCAACTTGCTCTCGACACTGCACTTTGCAATCACCTCGAATAGCTCGTTGAAGCTGATCGGCTTCAGCAGATAGGCGCAGACGCCTATCTGCTGGAATTTATCGAAGATCGTTTTCTCGTTGTATGCGGTCAGCACGATGTAGGTTGCGTAGGCATTTATCAATCTGATTTCCCGGGCCATTTCAATGCCGTCCATCACCGGCAGGTTGACATCGGTGATCACGACATCCGGCGTATGCAGCTTGAAGAGTTCCAATCCCTTCAGCCCATTATCGGCCGTGTAAATGGTGCAACCGGGGAATTCCAGTCCGACCATGCGGACCAGAATATCGCAGGCCGCTTGGTCGTCTTCTACGATCAGCAGGGAAAAGGAGGGGAATGACTGGAGTGGCGCCATCTTAGACCTCGATTCTGAACTCTGCGCCGCCGTTTAAGTTACGCACCGAGAGGCGGCCTCCCATGTTTTGTTCGATGATGTTTTTTGACATGAACAGCCCCACGCCGGTCCCCTTTCCCAGTTCCTTGGTGGTAAAGTAGGCGTCGAATATCTTATCGATGATTGCCTCCTTGATCCCCCCGGCGTTGTCGGTGATGGTCACAACGGCCCTGCCATGTTCAGCCCAACAGCGCACCGTTATCTCTGCATCGGTTACTCGACGCTCAAGAAAGGCGTCCCGAGCGTTCATGAGCAGGTTCAGAATTACCTGGCTGAATTCGTTGGGAAAGCCGTTGATCTGCGGCTCTCCTGTTGAAACGATGTTGATGCCGATGTTTTGCTTCTTGAAACTCTCCTCGATGAGGCTGACCGTTTTCCCGATGACCTTATCGATGCTGAACTCCGTTTTTTCCTTGTTAGGCGTCAGGTAATCCTGAAAAACACTGATGGTCTGGGACATGTGCTGGATGATCTCCATGGCCTTGGCAACGTTTTCATTAAGGAGCTCCTCGCTGAACCGGCCGTGTTTATAGGTGAGTCCCAGCTCCTGAATCTTTAGCCCCAGGACGTTCAGAGGCTGTCGCCATTGGTGCGAGATATTGACAAGCATCTCCCCCATTGCCGCCAGGCGGCTTTGCTGTATAAGCAATCGTTCCCTGTTCCTGAGCTCTTCAACCGCATGGATGCGCTCCTCGGTTTCGGCACGAAGTTCCTGCAGCGCCAGGGTCAACTTCTCCGTCCGCTCCTGGACGCGCATTTCGAGCTCGGCGTAGGAAAGGGCCAACTGGCCGGTCATGTGATTGAACGCCTGCGCGAGCTGGCCGATCTCGTCTGCCGATTCCACCGGGACCCGGGTAGTGAGGTTTCCTCCGGCGATGCTTTCCGCCATCCTGGAGAGACGTAGCAGCGGCTCGGAAACCAGCCGCTTCAATAACCTCTGAAGCAGAAATGCGCCTGCGCCAAGTGCCAGCGACACCAACAGCAATATGCCCGCATATCCGGTCAGCCGCGCATGAACGGTAGCCATGTCGGCGCTCATGTAGAGCGTCCCCAGCCGGCGCCCTTTTTTCTGAACGCTGCGGACAAGTTCCAGGGAACGGCCGGTGAACCGCTGTCCGTCTGGCCCGGGTCTGGCAGGCGGGGTGACCGACGGTTCACCGGACCGGACATAAGAGGCAAAGATCCGGCCATCTACGGTATACAGGGCGGCCGCGGCGACGGCCGGCGACCCCCTCAGGGTATTGAGTATTTCCTGCGCCGTATGCACGTCGTCAAACGCCAGTGTCGGCGCACTGTTGGCGGCGATGAAGGCGCTCTCCTCGTTCATCTCCTGCGCCAGACGGTCTCGGTAGGTAGCGAGTTCATAGGCGCCGATGCCGGCCGTCACCAAAGCTAAAGAAACGGCTACCGTCGCAAATATGATCAGCAGCAGTTTGCGCTGAATCGCCCAATTATGAGCATTTCGAAATACGGGCATGCTAGCGCCCTTCCCCGCATTCCGTCGAACCGGAGACACGCTTCAGTTTGGAGTCGATTTTGAGACCCGCCTTCGCGACCGCGTTGGCGTTCAATTTGAAGCGCACTTTACGTCCCTCCATGACAAATCCGATCATGCCTCCGTTGCGACAGAAGTCGGTGACGTCACTGCTTTCCCCTACGATCAAGACACCTGTTTTTGACAGTGAGGTCAGCATCTGCTTCAGCCGCGGCTGTTCGGAGCGGCAGATGAACACCAGGTGGCACTCCGGGGCATCTTCCGCTTTTTCCAGATGGCGGATTTCCACGCGACGACTCCCTACGCGCTCGCCCAGCTCGTGCTTCAGCCACGGCCCGAATGGGTCCTCGCCCAATACGCAGGCGACGAACGGACTCTCCGCCGTGGAGAAGGCCGCAGGGGGCCAATCGACGAAGAGGGCGAAGTTGGCCAGCATCGCCGCCTTGATCTGGTACTCAGTCGCCTCGGCATACACCGGCGTGTACCCCAGCAAAAGCATGACTATCCCCGCCGCAACCCGCCGCATCTCAAAACCACCAGGTGATCTTTGCGTACACGTTGCGCCGGATTTCGACAACAGGGGAGGCAATTACGGGGGAGACTCCAAATTCCGGATGATGGTCATCGAGCAGGTTCTGCCCTACCGCTGAAATCTCAAGATCCTTTCGTGGTCGCCATGCCACGCGAGCGTCCAGGGAAAAGTAAGACGGGATGCCTTGCACAAACCCGGACAGCCTGTCGATAAAACGGCCCATGATGTCCAACTCTACGTTGCGGGGCAAATCAAACGAGGATTGCAGGAAGAGCTGTTGCTGCGGGCTGCGCCGCTCGGCGCTCTCCGCGTCAGCCCTGGTGCTTGCGGGTAGGCTCCGGTCGAGGTGCAGATTCATTTTCAGATAGCTGTAGCTCCCGTAGAGCCGCCACAATTTCAAGGGGCGCCAGTCGGCCCCGACCTCCCCTCCGTAAGTCTCGCCATGCATCCTGTTTTCGATACGGACAGGCAAAATTGCAGTCCCGGGGGCAAATCCGGCTTGTACGGACTGAGGTACCGCTACCACCAGCCGATCGTACTGGTTATAAAAGATGGCACTATCCAATGAGAAGGATTCCGCAACCTGGGCACGGTAGCCCATCTCGTATGCGATGACCGTTACGGGCCTGAGATCCGGATTGCCGGTTAGGCGAGGGAAGAGCTGTGTGCCCGACGGGAGCCTCGCGGGAGGGATGGCGCTCAACTGGATCGCTTCTTCCGATATGCTGGGGGTTCCTACCGCCCGTGATACAGCCGCCCAAAAGGTCTGCCGATTGGTCGGAGTCCACAGCAGGCGCCCCGTCGGTTGCACCTCAAGGCCCGTGAAATCATTGTGCTCCAACTTCAAGCCGAGGATTATTCTCACTCTGTCTGGAACCAGCACATATTCGTCCTGCAAAAATGCGCTATAGATTGTTAAGTGGAAGTGGTTTTTGAGCCATGAAACCGATAGTCCGTTATCGGAGAGGCTGTTTCCCGTACTTTGATTGAGATACCGGTATCCCAGGCCATAAAGAAACGTGTGCCGAGCGCCGATCGGGAACCGATGATCGAAATCGAGATCATAGGTGTCATTTTTATTGCTGACCCCAGCCATTGGCTGTTTGGTATCAAAACGGGACCAGTAGGTCTGGAGGGACCAGCTCGATTGGTCATCGGTCTGGTGGGTCCACCTTCCCAGGATATTTCCACTATCTGCCACAGTTCTGTCCGCAACGAGGGCGATGAACGGAGGCGTCATTTCCAGATCAGGATCCTGCCTTCCTGCCGAGCTATGAAGATAATCGCCTTGAACGGTCACGGCGTTGAGGTCGTCTCGTTGCCAGTCCAGGCGCATGCCGGTACTGGCGCCTTTCCAACGGTCATGCGTATCGCCAAGTCGTGAGAATTGCTTGTTGCGCTCGAAGCCCTTGGCATAGATGCGATAATCGGCATTAGCGCCAATCATGCTGCCGTAGCGCAATTCGCCAAAACCTCCCTCCGGTTTGCCGCCCCCGGCGCTGAGCAGCCCGCCGTGGGTGTTTTCTGCGGATTTGGTGATGATATTGATGATGCCATTGACTGCATTTGCGCCCCAAAGGCTCGCGCCCGGCCCCCGGATCACCTCGATGCGCTCGATGTCCTCAAGCGGGTAATCCACCGCATTCCAATAAACCCCCGCGAAGAGCGGATCGTAGATGGTACGGCCATCCCTCTGCACCAACAGCTTGTTGGAGAACCGGTCGTTGAAGCCGCGCGCGCTGATGGCCCACTTGTTGTTGTCGATGCGCGCCACGTTCATCCCCGGCACGCGGCGGAAGAGTTCCGCTATGGTCGTGGCGCCGGAGCGCCGGATATCCTCTTGGCTGATAACTGAAACCGCTGCGGCCGATTCGCCGACCGTGCCTACCATGCGGGTAACGGTGGTGACCTCGATGTCCATCAGTTGTTCCAACCCCAAAGGTGCCAGGCGGGGAGGCAGGTGCGACTCTTCGGCTCCTAGTTGAGACGTTTTTTGTTCAGGCGAACCGGGGGCGGTTTCGGCAGCAGCGTTAGCGGAGGCCAGCGTTAGCAGCAGCATAATCATCCTGCCCCACCTTTCCAGCGCCCGGGGAATGCCAGATTGTATCCGGCTCATTGCTCTTCCTCTATTGAAAGGGGACACCGAATCCATTGATGATAATGAAGCAGCTAGATAGAGATGCGCTCTCCTGTGAAGCGAGGCAACGGAACCGATCCGGATTTGCGCACCTTAACTTTACTACTCGACGGGGCGGGGGCAAGCACCGGACCAGCAGGTTTCCCCCCTTCCCCTCAAACTCGGTCTACTCGTTGCCGCAACACTATTCTGCGCTATTCCTATTACCTGAAGATGTTAATGCCTCCACGTCCCCTCCCCTTACCAGAATGGAAGCAGACTTCCCCCTATCCCCCTTACCCGGGACAGCCATCTACACAAACCAGTCAAGGCTCTTCATCCGATCGACGACACCTCCGACCTTAGGTCGAAGCCTGGGGGTGTAAGTGATGTATTTTTCCAAAAAGCGACGAATTCACTCCGAAAAGTGACGAATTTGGTCGAAAAAGCGCAAAAAGGCTGTTTTTTTCATTAGATTTAAGGACGCAGAGGAGAGCGATGAAGAAACTGCGAGAGGTGATGGGAGGAAGGAAGAGCATTGGGAATACTCGCGGAGATTCAGGGGGCAATTGACAGCATACTGATTATATGCATAATCACTCCGACATCGATCTGACCCGATATGATATACTGCAACGATTTCCGAGGATTCCGTGATTTCAGCTCCGGAGTTGCTATATAATATAGGGTGATGATTATCCTCAAGAGGAAGGGCCTTTCTATGAATGCACCGATAAAAAGCCACATGGATATAGGAAGAAGTGTCGGATTTCTGCTGGCAAAGGCTTACCAGCGTGCCTGCGTACTGTTCAAGGAGGAATTCGAAGGGTACGACCTGACACCTCAACAGTTCGGGCTGCTCGGTTTTCTCTGGCAGGAGGACGGCATCACCCAGGCGGAGCTATCGGCCAAAAGCCAGATAGACAGGACCACGATGGGAGGGCTGATCGACAGGCTGGAAAAGGAGGGGCTGGTGGCCAGGCGCAGCCATCCCGACGACCGCCGGGCCTACAGGATCTGTCTGACCGACAAGGGGAAGGCACTGGAGCCAGAACTGACGCCGCTCGCCGCCCGGGCGCAGCAGAATTTCATCGCGAAGCTCGACGAGCAGGAGCTCGAGACGCTGAAGTCATTGCTTGAGAAAATCCGCAGCTAACTCCCGGAGACATAATGCTCTGCTCTCCATTAAAAACAATTGACACTAAAGCCGAATAGTGGAATAAAAGCGGAACAATCGACAGATTACCGGCTGTGTATTTGTGAATTTTGATATTCCGGTTTTTCCCGGGCAATGGGGGAAGAATGGTTTCACTCGTGATGGGGCCATTTCGATTAGTTGAGGCCGCTCGGGTCAGCTTTTGCTGATGCAGCGGCTTTTCTTTTTATAAGCTTTGTAGGAGCACATGTTGAAAATAAAGCAACTCGACATTGAGGGTTTTCGTTCCCTGAAGCAGGTGTCCTGGACTCCGGGAGACCTGAACGTAATCATAGGCCCGAACGGGACGGGGAAATCCAATCTTTTGCGTTTTCTGGAGCTGATCGCGATTTCAGCACAGGGCCGATTGGGTAAACATATTCAATCCTTGGGAGGCATGGATCCGATTGTATGGGACGGCAGTGCGGCTTCAATAAAATTCAAGCTGGATACTGTACCAGTTGGAGACAAGCTGGGGCCGGAGCACTACGAGCTGACTCTAAGACGCTTAGGTGGTGGGAGCTCTTACAGAATTGAAAACGAGATATTGGCGAATTTCCACAAGGTGCGCAAAACCAAGGAAACCACGCCATTCAAATTCCTGGAAAGAGCAGTAAACGCCGCGGTTTTCTATGATGAGAAGGAACACAAATTCAGCACCCCTGGTGAATTCGTTTCAGAGGAAGAGAGCTTACTTTCCATAGCGACGGGTCCTTTCACCAAGAATCATTACATTCCTCCCTTTCAAAAAGAGCTGGCCACCATAGCCGTATATCACGACCTGCACACCAACAAGGACGCGATAATTCGCCAGCCCGCAATAGCTCGTCTGGAAAAACGGGTGGATCCAGACGGTCAGAACCTTATTTCAGTTCTGCATACGCTCTATACCGGCGACCGCGATTTCAAAAGGGATGTTAACGCCGCTATGCAGGCCGCTTTTGGTGATGATTTCGATGAACTGGTCTTTCCTCCGGCAGCGGATCAAAGAATCCAGTTGCGTGTTCGGTGGAAATCCTTGAAGAGAGAACAGTCTGCTGCGGATCTATCAGACGGTACATTACGGTTTCTGTTTTTACTGACCGTCCTGGCGAGTCCATCACCTGCGCCAGTTATCGCCATAGATGAGCCTGAAACCGGGCTCCATCCTTCGATGCTCCCCATCGTGGCCGAGTACGCGGCCGACGCCGCCACCCGGTCGCAGATCATCATGACGACCCATTCACCGCAGTTCCTTGATGCTTTTAAAGAAGTACGTCCCACAACCACTGTGGCAAAGTGGGAAAACGGCGAAACAACCCTGCATACCTTGAGCGATGAAAAACTTAATTACTGGCTTCGAGAATACTCACTTGGGAGCCTGTTTCGGTCAGGTGAACTGGAGCAGATGCAATGAAGTTCGTCCTATTTGTGGAGGGATATACGGAAGACAAGGCATTGCCGAAGGTCACCAACGGCAGAGAGCTTTTCGGCAGGCTTGATCCTAATGTTGCTTACGGTAAGTGTCCCAGACTCCGTGAGCTCTTGGATGTGATGCTGACGTTGGCTGATAAGGCTTCATAGCATGGAATCCACAGCTTCAAGCGAAGTAAAAGCCAGTTTTGAAGCCCTGCTGAGCGAGGGAGAGGATCTCGTCAATACACGCCGCAGCGGCGCGAAAAAGGCCAGAAAGTGGTGTTTATCAGTCCGAGATTGGCTGAAAGCTCAGCTACCGGAAGCCGGATTGGCTGAGGATGTTACGCTTGCGCTTCCAACCTTTGACCCAACGCATACCGGCAGAGGCCTGCGGTCACCTGATCAAAAGGAGGATCACCGGCTCAAGCCTCAGCCTTTCAATTAAACGGGCAACATTGGCTTTCAGAGAGACTTATTACCCCTTCTAGAAATACTCCCTGTCTTCCATAAATCGAGAATTTATTTCTTCTAAGGCAATTCCATCGCCATTGTCTTTAATTTCGATATCTGTTACAGCCTGAAGACCATTAACAACGAAAGATATTTCGACTGAAGAGGCATTAGCATCAAAGCCATTCCAAATATAAAAAAAGCCCTAAGGGGAATGACTATTGAAAAAGCGATTGCTGAATATGCACGAAGAAGTATTTTAAGAATCCGTTGTATCCCAGGTGTTGTAATCGCGACGTTTGCACCTTTCATTACTATCCTTGACTACTGCGCTGAAAATCATTTGTGAATAACTTCGCAGTCTTATCTTGTTAAATCTGACCCTTACACACAATTAAGATCGACGGGCAATCCAACATCCCTCAACTCTTTAGCCAAAGTATCTACCGTCACCAGAAGGCGCGCGGCGTGTATTTGTGGTCCACGGCAAGGACGAGGCATCTGACTATCAAGGAGTGCTCTTTATTCCACATGATGATAGAGGCGCATGGGAACTTGTTCATTGCGTCGGTTTCTTGAGTTGTGGTTTGAATGAGGTGGATCAAAGGCCAGCAGGTTTCAAACCGGTGTGCATGGGCCGGCACTCATGCATCAACTTCGGTTTCGATGGTGTATTCCATACCGACCACGGCTCACTTCTTCCTCGCCGGCTCTCCTTTGGGCCAAAGGGACGCGACCCGGGCCGCCCGCGCGAGGCCGGCAAGCGCTTCGTCAACGGCTTCCGGCGGCAGCGCCGCCGAGAATTGGAGCTCCGCCGCCGAAACGCCGGAACCCGCGGCGGGAGAGAGCAAACGCTCTATCATGTCGGAAAAGGAGCTGAGAAACCGGTAGGCCTCGTCGATCTTTTGGAAACGCTCCGGGTTGAACTCGGGGGGATAACGGCGCACCATACGGCGATAGGCGTTCTCTATATCCTCGCTCCCCGCCTTCTCGGACAGATTCAGCTCATTCAAGGCATCCTGCCTGGTCATCGTCGCCTCCCCTTCCCTGCCGGCTTGTGGTTCCTGGCAATGATCTCCAGAATCGCATTATGCAGATCCCCCGCCGCTTCGTCGCCGGCCTGCATGCGGGAAACTGCGGCATTGCTGATAAGGAGCAACGGGCGATCCAGGTCGCGGCCGTCGCCGTATTTGCCTATTATCGCAAAGAGCCTGGCAAGCGAGTCGGTGCTAAAGCGGGCCAGCCGCTCCTTTTTGCCGCATAGCGCCTGCAGGGCGCCTTTGAGCAGCTCCTGCCGCAAGGAGTCCGCCCCGAAACAATTCCCGAAGGGAAGGCCAAGCCCTGAGGCCCCGGAAAAGCTCTCTATCGTCATCAGCATGACGACGGCGTCATCCATGACCTTTTCAACGGGATGGTCCGCCTCGAGCCGCTCCTCCAGGAGTTGCCTGAATTCGTCCCCGGTTATCCTTCCGGAAGGAAATCCCTTGGCCAATCCGACGGGAAAGGCGAATTCCGGATTTCCGGCGAAGGCAGCCAGCCCCTTGATCAGCTTTTTGCAGCTACGCGAGCCGTCCTCCGTCATCTCGTCCAGGAACAAACCCGGGATTCCGCGCCGTTTCGAGCCGCCCACCATGGTATTCATGACCAGAAGCGACATGAGCGACGTGCCCAGCCCCAGGGCCACGAAACCGTCCAGTCGATGGCCGCATTCCCGGCAGATATCGAGCATCCCCTTCACGGATTTGAGATCATCGCTCAGGAACATATGATATTCGGCGAATAATTCCCGAACGCCGTTCTCCTGAATCGGGGGGAGTAGCTTCAGCATGCCTCGGGCATGGGCGATCATGGAGCGGTCCCGCAACATGACGGCGAAAAAGGTCTGCAGAAGCGCCGCTGAGGGGTACAGACAGCCGGCTGCTGCGGCGTCGTCCAGCAAGAAGGGGAGATCCTCGCCTCCGCCGCAGAGAAGCCCGATATGCTTCTCCAGCACCGGCCCGAAAACCGCGGCCACCCTGCGTTGCTCGCGCTCGGGAAGCGTCGCCCGCCGCTTGGCAAGCTCCTTGAACACCTCCTGGTACAGGATGACCAGCGTGTCCTGCAGATCCTGATCCAGCTCCTGTTGCGACGACAAGAGGCGCGACAGCTTGTTTATCAGCGAGAGTCGTTCCTCGAAGGTCGCAACCCGTGCGCTTCTCCGCAACTCGGCTCGATCGGCCGCGGCCAGCGCATGCGCCGCTTCGAGCTGGAATTTCTTTCGGAGCCCGTCCCAGGAGGACCCGGCCAGCATCTCCATGCAAAGCGGAGCGGCGAGCGCCAGGCGCGCCCCATGGTCGGCGCTGCCCCGGGCAACCCGTCCGACGGCGGCGCAGACCTGCGCCAGCACCGGAGCGACCAGCACCCTGAAGAGCGCGGGAGGTATACGGGAGGCCGCCTGATGTTGGGCCGAGTCTATCCTGCGCAGATCCGCCCCGTGGACCCCGTTTATCCCCTTTTTCACGGCCGGCGCGCTGTTGAGCTTGCGCGCATCGCCCAGCACTGCTTCGAGGGTTTCGCACGCCTTGGCGTATGCGCAGGGAATTTCGGGGGCCGAAAACAGCGCTCCCAGCTGGCGGTAATCCTTCTGAAGCACCGCTTCCGGGGTCGCGGCGAAGCGTTCCAGCAGATTGCGCTCCTTTTTGCCGCCGACCGGCGCGGCCGGCTTTTGTCGCAGCAGTTCGCGCCGAAGCGTTTCGGCCGGCGCGGAAAGCCCGGCAACGGAATCAAGGGCCCCCCGGACATCGCGCCCGTCGAGATACTCCCCGACCGTGATCAGAAAACCGATGTCGGCCGTCTCGGGGCGCGCGTCGAACTCCCCGACCCGCAGCAGAAACTCCTCCACTCCGGCCGACGTCCTGAGCGCATGGCGGGCCAAGCCGCGCCAGATGTCGTCCCACTCGGCTCGAAATTCCTCCACTGCGGACTCTCGCGCCAGCGTTGCCAGGGCCCCCCACTCCCTGCCGCTCTTTCTCAGCCGGTCGAGCTCCTTGCGAATCCTTTTTACCTGGCCCCGGTTCATGCCTGCGCCGCCTTTTCCTCGGCCTCATCCATCACCTCCAGAAGCGCATCCTCAAGGTCGTCGACCCGGGCGTCGTCGACCTGGCCGCCGAGCGCTGCCGCGTACGCCGCAACCGCCGTTTCCAGCCGGTGACGCAACCCCTCGGGGAGACCGGCGCCGGCCGCAAGCCGGCGCGCCTTCTGGACCATGTAGTTGACCACCTCACGGTCCAACTCGACGGGGAGCTCTTCGCCCTCGGCGGAACAGGAGCGGGCATCCATGGTCACCTCCCGCCGGTTGCCGTATCCCTTTTGCTCCACGACGACATGGATGATCCCGTCGCGGTCGTAGGAGAGCTCGGCGATGACCGGGGATCCCTCCGGCGCGGGCTTCAGATCGAACGTGAACGACCCGATCAGGCTGTTCTCCTTGCAGGAGTGGCTTTCACCCTGGAAAACCTCTATCTCGACCTCCCTTTGATTATCGTGCGAGCTGTGGTACATCTCCGATTTACGGGCCGGTATGCGCGTGTTGCGGCGGATTATGGCGGAGAAATAGTCCGCCTCGCCGGTCTCGTAGTCGATCTCGTCGATGGTCCTGATGCCCAGGGAATGTGCCGTCACATCCAGAAGAATCCGCCCCAGGGGTTCGCCGGCGATGAGGCCGTGTTGCACGGAAGCGCCCAGGGCTACGCAGAGATCGGGATCGACGGAGTGGGTGATGGGGGTGTCGAAGAGTTCGGAAAGGGACTCCATGACCAGCGGGGTTTTGGTGGCGCCCCCGACCAGGATGACCCGGCCGATGTCGTCGATGTTCAACGACGCCTCGTGAAGCGCCTCCTTGACCTTGTCGAGGGTGCGGTCGACGAGGTCGCCTATCATCGCCTCGTACTCCCGGCGGTCTATTTCCAGATCGAGATTGAGCGGCCTGCCGTTATGGACCTGAAGGCCGACCTCCGCGACCCGAACGACGCTCTCGTCGGAAAGCCGTATCTTGACCTTTTCGGCGATGTCGCCGAGCCTGGTGCGGAGGCCCTGGCCGCCGTCCCTGGCATCGAAGCCGGAGCTGTCGGTAAGGTGCCGGGCAAGGTGGTCGGCAAGTCTCTCGTCGAAGTCGTCTCCCCCAAGCGCCGTGTCGCCGCAGGAAGCGAGCACCTCGCGGATATCGCCATTGAGCTTCAGGATCGAGACGTCGAAGGTGCCGCCACCCAGATCGTATACCAGCACGTAGGGAGAATCGGGCGCCGGTTCGCCGTCGTCCGCATACTGGTAGACAAGCGAGGCCGCTGTCGGCTCGTTTACGATCCGCACCACCTCCAACCCGGCCAGCTCTCCGGCCCTGATGGTGGCACGGCGCTGGGCGTCATTGAAAAAGGCGGGAACCGTGATGACGACCTTTTTCACCTTTATTCCTGACACCTGCTCCGCCTCGTGCGCCAGATAGCCGAGGATGCGGGCCGATACCTCCTCGGGAAGCAGCGCCTCGGTCCCCAGCAGGAGTCGTTCGTCCTGCCCCATCCGGCGTTTCACCGAGCGGACCGTAAGTTCGGGATATGCGGAAAGCCGGTTCTTGGCGCGCCGCCCCACGATGAAGACGCCGGTCGCCGCATCGAGGCTCACCACGGACGGGACGATGCCCGATCCCTCCTCTATGGCAAGCACCTCGGGCGCCCCGTTGCGGATGAGCGCGATGCAGGAGTTGGTCGTCCCCAGGTCGATTCCGAATAAAGATGTCTCGTTCATATGCATTGCTCGCTTTTGGCCGCAAGGGCCTGTAAATTTGCGTCATCGGAAAGGACGACTCGGGCCGGCCGGATGACCCGCCCCCGGTGAATGAAGCCGGGCGCCGACACATGCATGACGACGGGATGGTCGCCAAGCGGCGCGCGGTTCAGCGCTTCGTGCAACCTGCTGTCGTAGGGAACACCGCTTTCGCGGATGATCTCCATGCCGGCCTGGTCGCAGACATCGGCAAGCTTTTCCCAAACCATGTTCAAGGCGGAGAGGGTGTCGGCCGCGGCTCCCAAACTAACCAGAACGGCTTCCAGATGAAAAAACGAATCGGCAAGCTCGGTGAGGGGGGGCGCAGGGAGATCCTGTTGCGCCCCTTTATCCGTGGCGGCCTGCGCGTCGATCTTATCGGATATTTCGCGGACCAGGGATTCCTGCTGGATGCCTTGGCGGCGCATCAGCTTTTTCAGGTCGTTGAGTTCACCCTCCAGCTTCGCTCCGACTCCCGCCAGGTTTTCAAGATGCGGTTCAGCTCCCTTCCAAATCCAATTTCTGACGCTGTCGCCGATGCTCATTCCGTATCACCTGTTGTAGAGAGATTAACCTGACTAACGTGAAGAAAATGATCCATAACCCTACCGGATCTTCCCAAAGAAACGGAAACTATCACGAAATTGGTCACACTTTCAACATAATCTTGATTCATTCCCTCGGTTGCTGTTCAACCCGGATCTCTAAAAGTTCGGTTCTGATGGATAAATACTGGTTTGCAGCCACTTTGTGATGTACTATGATGACATCATAAACAGAATACGGAGATCTCCATCATGAGAAACACTGTACCCTGTACGCTTCGACTGGAAGAGGAAATGTACTCACGCATTAAGGAAATCGCCCGAGCACGGCATACGTCGTTTACCGGATTTGTTCAGGGGGTTCTTGCCGATGTATTGAAAAAGGAAGAGCAGAATTCACTCTACGACGCCTTCTCGCAGGCGGGAGAGGACCACGACTCGGCGGATGTCGGGTTTGCCGTATCCGCCCAGCGTGAGGTAATCGAACGTCATGAATAAGCTGCCGAAACGGGGAGAAATCTGGCTCCTCGACTGGTCCCCCGCCCGCGGCTCCGAACAGGCCGGCTTTCGTCCAGCCCTGATCATCCAGACAGATGCCGCCAACAGTAATGCGGGATACCCGAACACCATCGTCTTGGCGGTCAGCACCAAGGGGAAACCGGTTCCCTTTCATGTCGCCATCAAGCCCAACCGTCGCAACGGGCTTACAGATGCCTCATTCATCAAGTGCGAACAGCTGCTGACCGTCGCGAAGGAACGGCTGGTACGGAAGTTGGGGAGCGTCGAGGACGGAGAGTTGCAGCAGATCAACCGTGCTGTCCGGTTGGTGCTAGACGTCGGCTAGAGGTTGGCTGCCGGGTGTGAATATTTCGAGGGGATAGCGCTGCAGCCTACCATCTCCCTTTGATGATACCTATTGACGATTGTGCCTCATTGTCTTACAGTTCTCTCTTACACGGAGGTTTCGCTATGGAAAAGAGCGCCAGCATAACGGTTCGAGTCAAACCTGCCACGAGAAAACGACTGGATGCCATTGCCCTCGCTACTCGTAGAACAAAATCCTTTGTGGTCGAAGAAGCCTTGGATCAGTACCTAGATGTGAATGAATGGCAGATCAAGGGCATCGAAGATGCGTTGGCAGAAGCCGACTCGCCTGATGCTGAATGGGTGGATCACGAAGAAGTGGTGGCCAGTGTGAGGGCTAAGGTTGCGCGTTAGATGGCTGAGACGTGCGTTGATCGATCTGGTCCAGGAAATGGCCCGAACGCTTTGCTTGAATGCAATAGCCACCCCCTTTTCAAAGGGGAACTTTTCTTAATCACCTGATCACCAGCCCTCATAAACAAAGGCGGGGAAAGCTTCCCCCGCCTTTTCAGCCTTCATCATCACTTCAATGCTTCGTCCTTCTTTTCCCTCTCATCGGCCATTCTCTGTTCGTGCGCCTTGTTGATCCGGTCATGCTCGGCCCAGTGCGCGTCCCAGTCCTTCTTCCTGACGAAATGAAGAAACACGCTGCCAAGCACGATGCACATCCCGAAGAATAACGGCATCACATTGATGCCGTTTGCGACACCATAAACCACGCAAGCGACACCGATGCAGAATATCAGAGTCTCCGCCCTGAAGATGCTGCTGAGGAGCGATTTTTTACCTTGATCATCTTTGTGGTACATCTTTTCCCCTTCTCACGCAAGGCTCGGAGCGCTCAGCCGCATGCCCTAGGCGGTGCGGCTGGTTACTTCGATGAGGTGGTAGCCGAACTGGGTCTTCACCGGTCCGAGGACCTTGCCGACTTCGCCGCTGAAGACGACTTCGTCGAATTCCTTTACCATCTGCCCCGGGCCGAACTCGCCGAGAGCTCCGCCCTGTCTGCCGGACGGGCAGGAGGAGTTGTCGCGCGCGACAACGGCGAAATCCGCACCGGCTTCGATCTGGTTCTTAAGCGCGAGACATGCTTCCTCGGTAGCAACTAAAATGTGACGGGCATTGGCTTTAGACATGGTATCTCCTTTTATTTGTTTGTGGCCGAAGCTGAATTCAGCCCCTTCGGCGGTCCTCATTGTAGCTTATGGAGTCGGTTTGATACAAGACGAGAATTCACTTGGTCAGCGATCGATAGCCACCGCTGCCAGGAGTGCTTCTTCAACTTGTACAAGGATATCGGAGGCAAGTGCGCCAATGCGCTCGTCGAGCTTGGCACGGTCAAGTGTGGTGATCTGATGACAGATGGCGGCGCTGTCGCTTTGCAGACCTGCTGTACCGGCTGGCAGAGCCACAACTGTCGGTCCGCGACGCGCCTGCGTTGACGAAGTTGAGACTGGAACTACGATGATGGAACGCCACCCTTGGGCCTGATTGAAAGCGTTGTGTGAGAGAATGATGACTGGTCGCCTGCCGGTCTGCTCCGAACCTGATCTGGGAGCAAGGTTGGCCCAATACACCTCTCCACGTTTCATGGTCTCTTCCCCTCATCGACCAGATGCTCCAAAGTAGCGGCTTCGAGCGCTTCATCCAGATCGGCCTCAGTTCCCGCCACCTCTGCAGCATAGCGGGCGATTTCCTCGTGTAGCGCCATCTTTTCCTGTTCCTGAAGCCAGTATTCCACCGCCTGTTTTGCCAATTGGGTGGCCGGCTTTTGTTGCCGATGAGCCGCGTCCTTCAGACGGAGGTAAAGCTGTTCAGGCATCGGAATGTGAAAATTTCGCATAGCTGCTGTTTTCATGGACATTCCTCCTGCCATCAATATATGGCAAAAACTATTGGCATGCAACTACTGACCTTCCGCTTTCAAATCGTCAATCGTCAATCGTCAATCGTCAATCGTCCATTGTCAATTGAAGTTCACGCGTACCTGACCAGCTCCGACATGTCGCGCACGGCCCGGTCCAGCCCTACCAGTATGGCGCGGGACATGATGGAGTGGCCGATGTTGAACTCCTCGATGCCGCCGATCGCCGCCACCTTCTTCACGTTCACGTAGTTCAGGCCGTGCCCTGCATTCACCCCCAGATCGAGCTTCCGGGCGAGCTTCACGGCGTTTTCGATCTTGATCAGCTCCAGCTCTTCCTCCTTCCAGGAGGCGGCCTCCGCGAAGGCGCCGGTGTGGATCTCGATATAGTCGGCTCCCGCCTTGTTGGCGGCCTTGATCTGGTCGGGATCGGGATCGATGAAGAGGCTCACGATGATGCCCCCCTGCTGGAGCTTCTCGATGGCGAGCTTGAGCGCCTCGTGGTGGATCCTGACGTCGAGTCCCCCCTCCGTGGTCAGCTCGGCCCGCTTCTCGGGGACCAGGGTGCAGACCTCGGGCTTCACGGCAAGGGCAATGGCGATCATCTCGTCGGTGGCGGCCATCTCCAGGTTCAGCCTGGTCTGCACGGTCTGGCGCAGTATTTTCAGGTCGCGGTCCTGGATGTGCCTGCGGTCTTCCCTCAGGTGGATGGTGATGCCGTCCGCACCCGCCAACTCCGCGATTGCGGCAGCCGCTACCGGGTCGGGCTCGCTGCCGCCCCGCGCCTGGCGAAGGGTTGCCACGTGGTCTATGTTCACTCCCAGTCTAGCCACGTGCGTCACCTCCCAGTGCCCCGGCGACGGCCGAAGCGATCTCGTTGGCCCAGTTGCGGATCTCCCCCTCGTCGCTTCCCTCCAGCATGATGCGCAGCAGCGGCTCGGTTCCGGAGTAGCGGATCAGCACCCTCCCCTCTCCCTTGAGCCTCTCCTCGACTTCACGGATCAGTTTGGCCACCTCGGGGACCAGCATGATGTCCGACTTCTCGGCCAGGCGCACGTTCACCAGCACCTGCGGCAGCGAGTGCATGACCAGCGCCAGCTCGGAGAGCCTCTTGGAGCGCCTCTGCATGATGGCCAGCACCTGCAGTGCCGAGAGCACACCGTCGCCGGTGGTGTTGTGGTCCAGGAATATCATGTGCCCGGACTGCTCCCCTCCCAGGTTGTACCCCCCCTTGACCATCTCCTCGACCACGTAACGGTCGCCGACCGCGGTCTTCACGACCTCTCCGCCGGCGCGCTTCATGGCGATGTCGAGCCCCATGTTGCTCATCACGGTCGCCACCAGGGTGTTGCGCTTCAGGGTCCCCTGTTTGATCATGTCGGTGGCGCAGATCGCCATGATGCGGTCGCCGTCCACCACGTTTCCGTACTCGTCCACGAAGATCACCCGGTCGGCGTCGCCGTCCAGCGCGATGCCGAGATCGGCACCGTGCTGCTTCACCGCTTCGCTCATCACCTCGGGGTGCAGCGACCCGCAGTCGGCGTTGATGTTGGTGCCGTTGGGCTTGACCCCGATGCTGATCACCTCGGCCCCCAGCTCCTCGAAGACGGCAGGCGCCACCTTGTAGGCAGCACCGTTGGCGCAGTCCAGCACGATCTTCAGCCCGGAGAGATCGAGGTCCTTGGGGAAGGTGCTCTTCAGGAAGACCACGTAGCGGCCGGCCGCGTCGTCGATCCGGTACGCCTTGCCGACCTCCCTGGCCGTCGGGCGCAGCGAGTCGATGCGCTTGGAGAAGATCAGTTCCTCCATCATCAGCTCCATCTCGTCGGGAAGCTTGAAGCCGTCGCGCGAGAAGAACTTGATGCCGTTGTCCTCGAAGGCGTTGTGGGAGGCCGAGATCACCACCCCCGCATCGGCGCGCATCGACGAGGTGATGTTGGCGATGCCGGGTGTCGGGAGCGGCCCGACCAGGAGCACGTCCACCCCCATCGAGCAGATCCCTGCCACCAGGGCGCTTTCCAGCATGTAGCCGGACAGTCGGGTATCCTTGCCGATCACGATCCTGTGCCGTTTCTTGCCGTTTCTGAAGATATAGGCGGCGGCCCGCCCTATCTGCATCGCCATCTCCGCGGTCATCGGATAGACGTTGGCCACACCGCGGACCCCGTCGGTTCCGAAAAGCTTCTTCATAAAGATCACCTCTGAAAAAATAATGAGTCAAACTTCTACGCTGCTGGCGTCATCTTCCGCCAAAGTTACTCCGTCGCTATACCCCATCCCCACCCCAGCCCTCCCCTTGAAGGCTCCTGAAGGGGAGGTAGCTTTTCAACCAAGCCGACTCTAATCCAGTCGTACGACTCTCCCTCCCCCTCCGGGAGAGGGGATAAGCCAAAGCTATCTCTCCCCTTCCCTGGCGAGCGTGAGGCTCACGGCGGCGGGGAAGATCCGCAGCACCTTGAGCTCCCGGTCCAGCCCGAAGGAGCTTTCCTTCGGTGTGAAACTGGCGGTCCCCTCTGCGGCGCCGCTCAGGTCGAGCCCGCAGCTGACCCTGCGAAAGGGAAGCCGGCAGAGCAGGATCCTCGGGCCCGAGATGGTAACCTCCACGCTCGCCGGAACTGGCGAGACCACTCCCACCCCCGCCGGAAGATACCGGACCAGCACGGGAACCTGGAGCTTCACCTCGCCGGGACGCTCGAGAACAACGCTCAGCCAGAGCAGCCCTGCCAGCAGCAGGGAGAGGAGCTTCACCCCCCCGGACCACTCCTGAGAGTTCGCCCTGGTCATTTGAGCCACCTAGGCTCCACGAGCCTGCGCAGCAGTTTGCCCAGCGCCGGAGGATCGAGGACGTCGGTCTTTTTACCGTCGACCACCACCGAGGCGGTACCGCTCTCCTCGGAAACCACGATCACCACCGCATCCACCAGCTCGCTGAGCCCCATCGCGGCCCGGTGCCTGGTACCGAGGCTCTTGCTCACCTCGGGATTCTGGGTGAGGGGGAGGAAACAGCCGGCCCGGGTCAGCTTGCCGTGCTGGATGATCACGGCGCCGTCGTGGATCGGCGAGTAGGGGAGAAAGATCGACGAGATCAGTTCACTGGTGACCTTGGCGTCGATGTCGGTCCCGACCGCAAGATAGTTGTCCACCTGGATGGCGCGCTCGATGACGATCAGCGCGCCGATCCGCTTCTGGGAGAGCCCGGCGACGGCGAAGACCAGCTCGTCGATCACGTCCGACATCTCGATGTCCGGGTCGGCGGCGCGGCTCCGGGTGAGCGTGGCGAACCCCCTGCGGATGTCGGTCTGGAAGATGACCGCGAGCACCACCACGGATGAGGCAAGGAAGGTGTCGAAGATGAGCTGGACGGTCTGCAGTGAGAAGAAGCGCGCCAGGAGGTGGCCGGCCGAAAGTGCCGTTATGACGGCCAGGATGCGCAGCGCCAGGATACCCTTGAGGAGCCTCGAGAGCCGGGAAATGATCAGGGCGGTCAGCGACAGGTCCAGAAGGTCCCGCAGCACGCCTATGTCTTGCAGGAGAAAATTCATCCGCACCAGTCGGGAAGCCGCTGCTTCCTGGTTTGGGCCGAGCTGCTACACGAGCGCCCTCGCCATGACCGCAACGTCCCTCATGGCAGCCACGTCATGTACCCTTACTATGGAGGCTCCATGCGCGATGGAGACGGCAACCGCCGCGGCGGTGCCGAACAGTCTCGCGTCCTCGCCCTTGCCCAGCACCGCGCCGATGAACGATTTTCTGGAGGGGCCGACCAGGATCGGGCGCCCCAGCGTGAGCAATTCGGAAAGCCTTCGGATCAGCTCCAGGTTCCCCTGGAGGCTTTTGGCGAAACCGATCCCCGGGTCGATCACGATGCGGCAGGGGTTGATCCCGGCCGCTTCGGCCCTCGCCAGCGAATCGCGGAGGTAATCCTTCACCTCTGCGATCAGGTCGTCGTAGCGGGTCTCCGCCTGCATCCGGTCCGGCCTCCCCCTGGTGTGCATGACGACCAGTCCCGCGTCCGCCCGGGCTACCGCCGCCGCCATGGCGGGATCGAAGCCGAGACCGCTCACGTCGTTCACGATCTCGGCCCCGGCGGCACAGGCGGCACGGGCCACCTCCGCCTTGTAGGTGTCGACCGAGATCGGAACGGAGAGTTTCCCCGCCAGGGCCTCGATCACCGGGAGCACCCGGTCCAGTTCCTCGGCGACCCCCACGGCGGGGGCATTGGGACGGGTGCTCTCCCCGCCGATGTCGATGATGTCCGCCCCCTCCCGCTCCAGCTCCAGGGCCCTTTCCACGGCGGCCTCCAGGGAGAAGAAGCGGTTGCCGTCCGAGAAGGAGTCCGGGGTCACGTTCAGTATCCCCATCACCTGCGGACGGTCGAGCGGGAGGGTGCGACGTGAGAGCTCCCAGTTCACCGGGCTTGCCGTCACGCCGTGACGGGGACGTCCGGAAGGCTTTCGCCCGCGATGACGCGGTCGACTTCCTCGCCCGTGAGGTTCTCCTTCTCGATCAGCGCGAGCGAGATCCTGTGCAGGGAATCGAGGTTGGCTGCCAGCAGTTGCTGCACCCGGGCGTAGTTCTGCTCCACGATCAGCCTGATCTCGTGGTCTATCTCGACGGCGGTGGACTCGGAGTAATTCTTCGAGGTCGCCATGTCGCGCCCGAGGAAGATCTGCTCATCCTTCTTGCCGAAGCTTACCGGACCGAGCTTTTCGCTCATGCCCCACTCGCAGACCATCTTCCTGGCGATGTCGGTGGCCCGCTCGATGTCGTTGCCGGCACCGGTGGTCATCGACTTGAAGATCAGCTCTTCGGCGGCACGCCCGCCCATGAGAACCGCGATGCGGTCCAGGAGCGATTCGCGGGAGTAGCTGTGCTTGTCCTCGATCGGGAGCTGCATGGTGACGCCGAGCGCCCTGCCGCGCGGAATGATGGAGACCTTGTGCACCGGGTCGGTCCCCGGGATCAGCTTCGCGACCAGGGTGTGCCCCGCCTCGTGATAGGCGGTGTTCTTCTTCTCTTCGTCCGAGATCACCATGGAGCGGCGCTCGACACCCATGAGGACCTTGTCCTTGGCGTCGTCGAAGTCGATCATCTCGACCATGCTCTTCTCCTTGCGGGCCGCGAGCAGGGCCGCCTCGTTCACCACGTTGGAGAGGTCGGCGCCCGAGAATCCGGGGGTGCCGCGGGCGATGACGCCGAGGTCGACATCCGGGGAGAGCGGGGTCTTCTTGGTGTGCACCTTGAGGATCATCTCGCGGCCCTTGACGTCGGGGCGCGGCACCACGACCTGGCGGTCGAAACGGCCCGGACGCAGCAGCGCCGGGTCTAGGACGTCGGGGCGGTTGGTGGCGGCGATCAGGATCACCCCCTCGTTGGACTCGAAGCCGTCCATCTCGACCAGGAGCTGGTTCAGGGTCTGCTCGCGCTCGTCATGCCCGCCGCCAAGGCCGGCACCGCGGTGGCGTCCCACGGCGTCGATCTCGTCGATGAAGATGATGCAGGGGGCGCTCTTTTTCCCCTGCACGAACAGGTCGCGCACCCGGCTTGCGCCGACGCCGACGAACATCTCGACGAAGTCCGAGCCGGAGATGGAGAAAAAGGGAACGCCCGCCTCGCCTGCGATGGCGCGGGCCAGCAGGGTCTTGCCGGTGCCCGGGGGGCCCATGAGCAGCACACCCTTGGGGATCCTCCCACCGAGCTTGGTGAATTTCTTGGGGTCCTTCAGGAAGGAGATGATCTCCTCCAGTTCGTCCTTGGCCTCCTCGATTCCGGCCACGTCCTCGAAGGTTATCCTCCCCTGGGTTTCGGTGAGGAGCTTGGCGCGGCTCTTGCCGAAGGCCATCGCCTTGCCGCCGCCTCCCTGCATCTGGCGCATGAAGAAGATCCAGACCGCCACCAGGAAGATGATCGGGAACCACGAGATCAGCAGCGAGAACCAGGAGAAGCGCTCCTCCTCGGGGCGGGCCGCTACCGGGATCTTCTTGGCGATCAGTATTTCGGTCAGTTTGGCATCTTCAGGCTTGTAGCTCCTGAACTCCTTGCCGTCCGCGTACTTGCCGATGATCTCGTTACCCTGGATGATGACGCTGTTGATCGGCCTGGCGACGTTTTTCACCTTGCCGGTTTCGACGGCCTCGATGAACTCGCTGAAATCAAGCTTCTCCTGGGTAGGTTTGGGCTTGTTGAACAGGTTGAACAGCAGGATCATCATCAAACTGATCACAAGCCAAAGCGCCAGGTTCTTATAAAATTGATTCAAGTTTCCTCCCAATTATGTGTATGGCTGCAAACCCGACAGGATTTCGGCCTGAAAGCCGGCAGCCGGGCCTGGTTGTCCAGTTATCTCTCTGCTGCGGGAGTCCTTTTCCTCATGTGGAAAGGATTTCAAATGAAAAGAAAGGATTACCACAAAGGGGGCATATTGACAAGAGCTTTAAGGTGTAATATCAAGAATTTCCACCCTTAAAGCCGCGCCGGTCGCGGCTGTCAGCCGGGCATGATCCCCCATCCTCACCCCCAAGACGCAAATGATGCGTCCGCAACTTACCAGAAGCGGTACCCGGCCCCGCTCGTTGTGCGGGATCTTCTCATTGATGAAAAGATCCTTCACCTTCTGCGCGCCACTCATGCCAAGCGGGGTGAAGCGGTCCCCCGGCGCAAACCCGCGCAGCAGCCAGGGAAACGGGGCCTTCTCAGGGTTGAGGTAGGCGACCCGGCGCGACCCCGGGTCAAGCTCCAAGGGTCGCGGCAGACGCTGAACCAGCAGGCGCCCTCCTCCGGGAAGCGGATAGCTCCCCTCCCCTTCGACGGCAAGCTCCCACCCGGGGTCCGGCGCAACCTCGGACGCTGCGAAGCTCAGCCGGCCGTAGCTGCGCGAAACGTGGCACTCCCCGGGAAGCTTGAGCCTGGAGTTGGGACGCTCCGAGGCGGTCAACCGGTCGATCGCCTCCAGATGGGCCAGGCCGATATGCCTCAGGTCGCCCCGCAGCTCCAAAAGCGCGCGCCGGTACAGGCGCAGCCTGAGGCCGCGCCGCTCCCGGGCCAGCGCCTCGATCTCCAGCACGATCGCCGATGGTCCCGAACGGGCCAGACGCGCATAAGCCGTCTCGGTCAGTTGCTCAAGGAGCTCCTCGTCGCAGGCCAGGATCTCAGCGGTCGCCGCCAGGCGCTCGGAGACCTTCGGGTTGTACTTCCTGAGGAAGGGGATCAGTTCGTGCCGGATGCTGTTACGCAGTATGGCGGTATCGGCATTGGTCGCGTCGGTCCTGTAGCTTAGCCCCCTCCCCTTCAGGTAATGCTCAAGCTCGCTTCGGGATACCTGCAAAAGCGGCCGCTTCAGTATCCCCCGGCAACCGCTCCCCATGGCGCTCAGGCCGCTGGCGCCGGCCCCGCGTAACAGGCGGATCAGGACCGTCTCGGCCTGGTCGTCCAGATGATGCGCCAAGGCGATGCTGGTGGCGCCGTGCTCCTTGGCAACCCGGGCGAAAAAGGCGTAGCGGGCCCTTCTGCCGGCGTCCTCCAGCGAGAGCCGGGAGCTCGCGGCAAGGGCCTTGACGTCGGTGCGCTGCAGCACGAAAGGGAGCCCGTATTGCGCTGCACGCCCGGAGACGAACTCCTCGTCGCCGTCGGAGGCCCTCCCCCTCAAACCGTGATTGAGGTGAGCCACCACGAGGCGGAGAGCCAGGTCCCCAAGCCGGGCGAGGATATCGAGCAGGGCGACGGAATCCGCCCCCCCGGAAACCGCCACCACCACGGTCTCACCGGTCTTGAACAGCCTTTGGCTCCGTACTTTTGCCAGGAGGGTTTTCAACTCAGGCGGGGCTCCTATCGGGAAAGCGGAAAGAGATGGTTCATCGTCCTCTTTTAGTCCCCTCTCCCCTGGTGGGAGAGGGCTAGGGAGAGGGGGGAAATGCGCCGCCTGCAAGACGGTAACCGGACAACGCCGGGTTCGGGAGCATTTGCCCCGGCTGCTCAATCCTTGAGCGTGCACTCCTGCTCCCAGGCCAGGTAGCCGTCGCCGGTGATGTCCCAGAACGATTCGATGCGGCCGGCATAGTAGTCGAGCTGGCTGCACTCCGACTCGATCGCCTGCAGGAACTTGAGCGAAATGAGCTGGTGGCCGTGCAGGAACCGGTAAAAGGCCCTGATCCCGGCGAGGTACCCCTCGATTTCCGAGGCCATCGGCTCCATGGTATTGGCTATGTACCAGTTGCCGGCGAACTGGCGCACCATGCCCGGGCGCTCCTCGAAGATGCTGCGGCTCTTGATGGAAACCACGAAATCCCTGATGAAATAGTCGGCGGCGCCTGCCAGCCCGGTCGCCTCTTCGGGGGAGAGGCCGGCCTCCATGCTCTCGCAGTAGAAGCGATGCAAAAGATCGCTGCACAGCTTGTCAACCCGCAGTTCGTCCTCAAGGGTGGTCGGGACGAAATCCCGCTTGTCCACCTTCAACACATCAAACCCCTCTTCGCAAAGCTCTGCCATGGTGCCCTCACCTTATAAAAATCGTCGTTCAACGTTCTACGTTCTACGTTCTCATAGCCGTGTTTCGCACCTATCACTGCCGTCTCGGATCGAGCGCGTCCCGGAGCCCTTCCCCTACCAGGTTGTAGGAGAGCACCGTGACCAGGATCGCCACTCCGGGAAAAAGGGAGAGCCACCAGGCGAACTCGATGTAATCCTTGCCGGAGGTGAGTATGTTCCCCCAACTGGGCGTCGGCGGCTGTACCCCGATCCCCAGAAAGGAGAGGGCTGACTCGGTCAGGATCGCCCCTGCCACGCCGAGGGTCGCGGAAACCAGGACCGGCGAAAGGGCGTTGGGGAGGATGTGGCGAAAGATGATCCTTCGGTCCGAGGCGCCCAGTACCCGGGCCGCCAGCACGAAGTCCCTGCTCTTTAGCGAAAGCACCTCGGCCCGGACCAGACGCGCCACCCCCATCCATCCGGTAAGGCCGATGATCACCATGATGTACCAGATGGACGGCTCAAGCATGGCGATCACGGCAAGTATCAGGAAGAAGGTGGGAAAGCAGAGCATGATGTCTACCAGCCGCATCAAGAAGGCATCGAGCCAGCCGCCATAAAAGCCTGCAAAAAGGCCGACCACGGTCCCGATCAGGACGGCGATGCCGACTGCGACAAAGCCTACTTTCAGGGAGACCCTCGCTCCGTAGACCACCCGGGTGAAGACGTCGCGCCCCAACTCGTCGGTGCCGAACCAGTGGCTGGTCGAGGGGGGAAGCAGCACGTGCCAGGCGTCTATGGTATCCGGGGCGTAGGGGGTGAGGAAAGCCGCCCCCAGGGAGAGCAGGAAAAGGGCGACGATCAGCACCAGCCCCGCGACTGCAAACCGGTTGCTGCTGAAACGCCTCCAGAACTCACGATACGGTCCGCTCATCTGCGCATTCATAGCACGATTCCGGTAGGGGCGCCAGACCAATTTGCAGCGGTCGGCAGCAGGCGACGGCTGGAGCCGGCAGCGCCGCAAGGGTTCGAGGAAATCTGCAGGCAAGGGATCGGCTTCAACACGTCTACCCCCTCCCGTGGCGGATGCGGGGATCGGCGAAGGCGTAGCAGAGGTCGGCCAGCAGGTTCCCCACCAGCGTGAGACAGGCGCCGATGACCAGGATCCCCATGACCAGCGGGTAGTCGCGCGCCATGACCCCCATGTAGAAGAGCTGCCCCATCCCCGGGATGGAAAAGATGGTCTCGAAGATGACGCTGCCGCCGATCATGGCGGGAAGCGAAAAACCGAGCAGGGTGATGACCGGGAGCAGGGCGTTCTTCAGGGCATGCTTGTAGATGACGGCGCGCTCCCTGAGCCCTTTGGCCCGCGCCGTGGAGATGTAGTCCTGGGAGAGGACCTCCAGCATGGTCGAGCGCATGTAGCGGGAGAGGCCGGCCAGGCTGCCGAAAGTCGCGATCACCACGGGGAGGAAGAGGTGCTTGGCCAGGTCCCAGTAGCGCGCCAGGGGGGGAAGCTGTTCGCTCCCCAGCGAATGCAGGCCGGAAATGGGGAGCCAGTTCAGCTTCACCCCGAAAAAGTACATGCAAAGGAGCGCGAGCCAGAAGGTGGGGACCGCAAAACCGACGAAGACGAAGACCGAGATGCCGCGATCCAGCAGCGTGTCCCGGTGCACCGCGGCGATGATGCCGATCGGAATGGCGAGGCCGAACTCGAGGATCAGCGCGATGATGTTCAGCGACAGGGTGATCGGGATCCGCTCCACGATCTTCTCGGTGACCGGCCGGTTGTCGGGAGCGAAGGAGCGTCCGAAGTCGAAGCGGGCCAGGTTGGAGAGCCAGAGGCCGTACTGGACGTGGAGCGGCTTGTCCAGGCCGTAGAACTCGCGCAGGCGGGCCTTGGAGGCCGCGGACACCTTCGGGCTCATCGAGGTCTGCATATCGACCGGCTCGCCGGGCGCCAGATGGATCACGACGAAAGCGATCAGCGTGATCCCGAGCATCATCGGGAATAGCATCAGGATACGTTTTAAGAGGTAGTTCGCCATGGTCAGTGCACCTGTTCCTGCTTGGGGACGTACCACTTGATCAGGTTGTGCATGATCCCCGCCGGAGCGGGCTCGATCCCCCGGAACCTGGAGGAGACGGCCGGCAGGGCGTCGGGTACGTACAAAAAGGTGTAGGGCTGCTCGCGCGCCAGTATCTCCTGGATCTCGTAATAGCAGGCGCGCCTCTTGGCGACGTCGAAGGTCCCCCTCCCCTGGTCCAGAAGCCGGTCCACCTCGGGGTTTTTAAAGCGTATGAAGTTCAATTCCTTGGGCTCGGTCTTCGAGGAGTGCCAGATGTCGTAGATGTCGGGATCCTGGGAGATGGTCCAGCCGAGAAGCACCGCCTCGAACCTCCCGGTGTCGATGAAGTTGGTGATGAAGGAGGCCCACTCCATGACCCGGATCTTCACCTCGATGCCGACCCTCTTCAGGCGCTGCTGGATGATCTGGGCGCACTTCACCCTCTGGTCGTTCTGGTTGGTCATGATGGTGAAGCTCAGCCTTTTTCCGTCCTTTGCCAGGACGCCGTCCCTCCCCATGACGAACCCGGCTTCCCGCAGGAGCGCCTGGGCCCGGGCCGGGTCGTAGGCGGGATCCGCCACCTGCGCCTTGTAGGCCCAGCTCCCGGGTTTGTAGGGGCCGTGCGCGATCTGCCCCATCCCCAAAAGCACCCCCTGCACGATCTCCTCCTTGTTGATCGCGCAGGTGATCGCCTGGCGCACCCTGCGGTCCTGAAAGAGAGGGAGGCGCAGGTTGTACCCCAGGTAGGTATAGGCGGAGGCCGGATAGCGGAACTTGTTGAAGCGCGACAGGAACTCGGGGGTGTCGGTCTGGCGCTGATACTGCACCGGGGAAAGCCCCATCTGGTCGATGCCGCCCGACTTGAGCTCCATGTACATGGTCGAGCTGTCGGGGATGATCCGGTACACGTAACGCCCAAGGTACGGGGCGCCCTCCCAATAGTCGCGATAGCTCTCGAGCGTCACCTTCTGCCCCGGTATCCACTCCTTGAAGACGAAGGGGCCCGTGCCGACCGGGCTTCGCCTGAGCGGGCTCTGGGTGATGTCCTTCCCCTCCAGAAGGTGCGCAGGGAGGACCGGCATCCCCCAGGAGGCGAGCGCCGGGGCAAAGGGCTTGGCGTAGCTGACCCGGAAGGTGTAGGGATCGAGCGCCTGCGCCGTTTTCGCCTGTTTGAAGTCTTCCGAGTAGGCGGTGGGGGTCTTCGGGTCTATGACGACCCGGTAGGTGTAGAGGACGTCACGGGAGGTGAAGTCGTGGCCGTCGTGCCATTTGACGCCGCGTCGCAGATGGAAGGTGATGGTGAGCCCGTCGGCGGAGACCTCCCATGATTGCGCCAGGTCCCCCTCCAGCTTGTAGTTCTTGTCGTAGCGCACCAGGCCGCTGTACACCAGGCCGGAAATGTCGCTGGAGGCGGAATCGCTGGAGAGGATCGGGATCAGGTTGGAAGGCTCGCCGATGCTCCCGGTCACCAGGGCGTCTCCGGCTGCGGGGGGGCCACCCTTGCTGCGCACCGCCTTCGGCTCGGGCGCATCCTCGGCGCAGCCGGCAAGCGCCAGGGCGACCAGCAGCAGGGTGAGGCAGCGGGAAAGCGTCATTTCTCCCCGCTTTCCTGGCGGCAGCGCCTGATCTTCTCGGCCAGATCGGTCCGCTCCGGCTCCAGCTTTTGCAGTTTCTTGTACAGGGGAATCGCCTTCTTGAAGGAACGCGAGGCGCAGTAGGCGTCGGCCAGGTGCCCTATCACGGTGGCGTCCTCGTCGGAGAGCTCCGCTGCCAGCTCCAACTGGTTCACCGCCTCGGCATAGCGCTTCAGTTTGTAGTAGGTCCACCCCAGGGAGTCCAGGATGAAGCCGTCGCCCGGCTTGAGCGCAACCGCCTTCTTCAGGTAGGAAAGCGCCTCTTCGAGGTTCACCCCCATCTCGGCATAGGTGTAACCCAGGTAGTTCAGGGCCTGGGCGTCATCCGGGGTCGCAGCCAGCACCCGCTTCATCATGGCTACCGAGAGCTCCTTCTGCCCCGTCTTGTCGTAGAGTATCCCGAGCCGGAAGATCACCCGCGGATCCGCCTGCAGCTTGCCCTCCATCGCTTTCAGCACGCCGATGCCGTCCTGAAAGCGCTCCATCGACTCGTAGAGCCCGGCCAGGTGCAGGTGCGGTTCCACCCGCGCGGGGAGCCGCCTGATCTCCTCTTTCAGAAGGGCCACCCCTTTTTCCGGGTCGCCCTTCTCCTTGTACAGGTAGGCCAGGTGCCCGACGGCGTCCAGGTAGTACGGGGTCTCCCGGGGGATCAGGGAAAATTCCGCGATCGCCGGATCGACCTCATCCATCTCCTCGAACGCGGTGCCGAGATAGAAGCGGACCTGGTGGGCGGCGGGCTCGACCTTGAGGATCTCCTGGAAGGTGCTCACCGCCTCTTCGTAGCGCTCCAGCTCAAGCAGGAGCAGCCCGATCTTGCGGGAGTTCTCCAGGGTGGTCCCCCCCTGCTGCTGCAGCAGGACCAGGGCCGCGTCGAGCTCCCTTTGCTGGATGTAGAGCTGCGCCAGATGCTGGATCACGTTGAGGTTGGACGGGTTCATCTCCAGAAGGCTCTTGTAGCTCTCGATGGCATCGCCGATCAGCCCCTGGGTCTCCTGGGAGATCCCCATCTCGATCAGCGCCTGCTCGAAATCGGGCTTCAGCTCCACCGCCTTCTTGTAGTAGGAGAGCGCCTCGCGCGGCAGTTTCATCTGGTCGTAGGTCTTGGCGAGATAGTAGTAGCCGAGCGGCGATTCCGGCGACGCCTTCACCATCGCCTTCAGCGTGTTCACCGCCTGCTCGTACTCGAAGCTCTTCAGGTAGAAGATCGCCACGTGCAGGTAGACCTCCTCCTTGGTCGGGTCGAGCTCCATCACCTTCTGGAAATAGGGGATCGCCTCCTTCTCCCGCTGCATGGTGACCAGTATGTTGCCGGCCAGAAGCTGCGCCTGCACGAATTTCGGATCGATCCTGATGGCGACCTGGCAGTGGGCCAGCGCCTCCTCGGAGCGGTTCTGCTGCAGGTAGATCTGCGCCGCGGCGGTATGCAGGAAGGGGGAAGCGGGATCGGCCTCCATCGCCTGGTTCAGCAGGGTGAGCGCCCCGTCCAGATCACCCTCGACGGAACGCAGCCGGGCCTGGGCGAACAGCGACATGGTGCGGGATTCGGCCGTACTGACCGCCGGAGCGGAGGCGGGCAAAGGCTCCGAGGCGCGGGGTGTGGCACAGGCGCTGATAATGGAAAGCAGCAAGAGGAGGGTCAGACACTTCTTGGTCATGGGGTACCTGTGGTTGCCGGTTAAATGCGGGTCAAAAACCTAAAAACCGCGGCACCCGATGGGAGACAGCAGTTCCCGCAGGGTGGCGCGATTAATACATGAAAAGCTAACATAAATAGGAAAGAGCGTCAAACAACTTTATGCTAATTTAAACTGTTGCCAGCCGTCCCCATTATGATACTATTCTCAAATAATATCATCATCTTAAGGATGATCGATGGTCCGAAAGCTTATAAAATCGCTACTTAAAGCGGCGGCCTACCCCGAGCCCACGGCAAAGGTCCGTTTGATCGAGACCCATGTCTCCTATATCTTCATTAGCGATCACTACGTCTACAAGGTAAAGAAGCCGGTCGACTTCGGCTTTCTGAACTTCAGCACGCTGGACCGGCGCCGCTTCTACTGCGAGGAGGAGCTGCGGCTGAACCGGCGCCTTTGTCCCGACCTCTACCTGGGGGTGGTGGAACTGCGCGAGACGCCGGAGGGTGGCAGCTTCGCCGCGGGGACCAAGGTGATCGACTACGCCGTCAAGATGAAGCGGCTTCCCGAGGAGCGGATGCTCTCCCATCTGCTGGAGCTGGGCCGGGTCGAACCGGCGCAGATGGCGGCTATCGGGCGCATCCTGGCCGAGTTTCACGCCAAGGCGGACCGGGGCCCCCAGATAGACGCCTTCGGCGGCAGCGAGGTGATCAGGTCCAACTGGGAGGAGAATTTCCGGCAGGCGGCACCCTTTCAGGACGAGGTCCTCTCCCGGGGCGACCTGGCCTTGCTGCGCGACTGGGTGGAGCGCTTCCTCTCCGGCAACGCCGAGCTGTTCCAGGCGCGGGTCGCGGGGGGATTCATCAGGGAGTGCGACGGCGACCTGCACAGCGGGAACATCTGCCTCACCGACCCCATCTGCATCTTCGACTGCATCGAGTTCAACGAGAGGTTCCGCTATATCGACACCGCCGCAGACATCTCCTTTCTCCTGATGGACCTGGAATACGCAGGGCGCCCCGAGCTCTGCGCCCCCCTGCTGGAGGCCTACCGGGAAGGCAGCGGCGATCCGGTCCCCCCGGCGCTCCTCGACTTCTACAAGGGCTACCGCGCCTTCGTGCGCGGCAAGGTGCAGTGCTTCAGGCTCCGGGAGCCGGCAATCGCGCAGGAAGAGCTCGCCGAGGCGAAGGCCTCGGCCGGGCGCTACTTCCGGCTGGCCCGCGGCTACGCGCTCAGGTCGCGGCTCGCCCCGACCCTGATCATCACCTGCGGCTTGATGGGAAGCGGCAAGAGCGCCCTGGCGCGCGAGCTCGGCTTCCAGCTCGGCCTCACCCCGGAGCGCTCCGACCGGGTCAGAAAGGAGCTGGCCGGGGCGCCGCCGGCCGCCCCCGCCGGCGGCGCAGGGTACCACCTGGGGATCTACGCCCCCTCCTTTAACGAGGCGACCTACCGGGCACTGCTGCAGGGGGCGAAAAAGGCGCTGCTGGCCGGCAGGAGCGTCATCGTCGACGCCACCTTCCGACGCGCAAGCGACCGGGCCTCCTTCGCTCTGCTGGCCCGGGAGCTGGGAGTTCCCTTCTTCGTGCTGGAGACCAACTGCTCCGACGAGCTGATCCGGGAGCGCCTGGAGAAGCGGCGCCTGGATCCGGGCGAGCTCTCCGACGGCAGATGGGAGCTTTTCCCGAAACAGCGGGCCGAGTTCGAGCCGCCGGCTCAGGGCGAGTCGATCCGGGTCGACAGCTCCCTCCCCCTCCCTGCTGCGGTGGACCTGGCCCTCAAGGGGATGGGGTTGCTGCCATGAAGCGCTTCAAGGAGGTGGTGATCCGGCGCCTGAAGCTCAAGGACAGCTGGGCGATCTGTTTCGTCCTGGGGCTGATCATGATGAACTACCCCTTCGTCTCCATCTTCAACAAGCCGGCCCTCCCCTTCGGCATCCCGCTGCTCTACCTCTACCTGCTTTTGGGCTGGCTCTTCTCGATCTTCATCATCTACCTCTTCAGCCGTGCCGCGGCCAATGACACCGAACCCGGGGAGCACCCCTGATGCTCGGCGCGAATCTGGTCTGGGGCACGGCCCTTCTCTACATAGCACTGCTGTTCCTGGTGGCCTACTACGCCGACCAGAGGCACAAGGCGGGCAGGAGCATCACGGCGAATGCCACCGTCTACTCGCTCTCCATAGCGGTCTACGCCACCTCCTGGACCTACTACGGCTCCGTCGGCAAGGCGGCCACCACCGGCGTAGACTTTCTACCCATCTACCTGGGCCCCACCCTGACCGCCTTCTCCTGGTGGTTTCTGCTGAAAAAGATCGTCCGGATCTCCAAAGAGAACAACATCACCTCCATCGCCGACTTCATCAGCTCCCGCTACGGCAGGTCCCAGTGGCTCGGGGGGATCATCACGGTGATCACCCTGATGGGGATCATGCCGTACATCGCACTGCAGTTGAGGGCGGTCTCCACCTCGTTCACCATCATCACCGGGTACCACGAGCTCCATCAGGGGGCGGTGAACGGGATCCAGATCGCGCCGGGGCTCTTCACGGCGGGGCTTCTGGCGATATTCAGCGTCCTCTTCGGCGCCAGACACCTGGTCTCGGCCGAGCGCCACGAGGGGCTGGTGGCGGCGATAGCGCTTGAATCGATGGTCAAGCTGGTGGCGATGCTCACCGTCGGCCTCTTCATCACCTACGGCCTGTTCGACGGGGCGGGCGACCTGTTCTCGCGGCTGAACCAGAAGGATCCGGCGCTCCTCACCCGGCTCACCACCCTGGACGGGTCGGGGCAGAATTCCTACAGCTCGATGTTCAGCCTGCTCATCCTCTCCATGGGGGCGATCATGCTCCTGCCGCGCCAGTTCCAGGTGATGGTGCTGGAAAACGCCCGGGAGTCGCACCTGAACAGCGCCTCCTGGCGCTTTCCCGCCTACCTGTTTCTGATCAACCTCTTCATCATGCCGATCGCCGTCGCCGGCATCCTTTTGACCGGAAGCAGCGCCGGCGCCGACTACTTCGTGCTCACCCTGCCGATGCAGGCCGGGCACCCCTGGCTGGCGCTGGTCGCCTTTCTGGGCGGCTTTTCCGCCTCGGCAGGCATGGTGATGGTGGAATCGGTTGCGGTATCGACCATGCTTTTGAACCACGTGCTGATGCCGGTGGTGGTCAGGTTCAAGCCCCAGGCCTGGTTTCCGCTGCTGCTGATCAACCTGAAGAGGTTCGGCATCGTCTTGGTGGTCCTGCTGGGTTACCTGTACCAGAGCATCGTCGGGGAGAGCTACATGCTGGCCAACATGGGGCTGATCTCCTTTTCCGCCGCCATCCAGTTCGCACCGGCGCTGCTCGGCGGCCTCTACTGGCCGCGCGGCAACAAGCCCGGGGCGATCACCGGGCTGCTGCTGGGGTTCGCGGTCTGGATCTACACGCTGCTTTTCCCCTCGCTGATGCAGGCGGGGAGCTGGCACCCGGAGATCCTCCTGAACGGCCCCTTCAACATCGCCATGCTCAAGCCGCAGGCGCTTTTCGGGCTGACCGGGCTCGACCCCTGGAGCCACGCGCTCTTTTGGAGCATGTTCCTGAACATCTCCGCCTACCTGGCGCTCTCGGTACTGTACGGCCAGGGGGAGAAGGAAAGGGAGCAGGTGGACAAGTTCGTGCGCATCTTCGCCCCCGAAGACGACACGCCGCACTGGGAGACCAAGCGCCTCTCCAAGCCGGTCACCATCGTGCAGTTCGCCAACCTGATGTCGAAGTTCATCGGGGAGCCGCAGGCCCATGCGGCGATCGGCGACTATCTGGGGGACCGGGAGATCGACAGCCAGGGAGGGGTTTCCGAGTTCGAGCTCCCAAACCTCAAGCGTTTCGTGGAGAAGACGCTGGCCGCCTCCCTGGGTGGGGCCGCAGCCGGGGCTGTGGTGGAGAGCTTTCTCTCCGACATAGGCTCCAGGATGGAGTCGGTCTACGACATCTTCTCCACGGTGCGCACCTCGCGCGACCAGAGCCGGGAGGCGCTCTTCGTCCGGCTGCGCGCCTCCGAGATCATGAACCGCTCCCTGGAGCTCGACATCATCATGGAGGACCTCCTGGCCCTGTTGCTGCGGGAGTTCAAGCTGGACCTCTGCGTCATCAGGCTCCTGAACGACCAGGGGGTGCTGCAGGTCCGCTCCCACAAGGGAGAGGGGGGGGAGCGGATTACGGCCGAGGACCGGATCCTGGAGATCGACACCCATGTGGGGGAGGCCTTTCTGGGGAGAAGGACCGAGTTCTTCAACGATACCGCCTACATCACCAAGCCGATAGCCAAGGAGATCTTCCGGCGCGAGGGGATCAAGTCCTTCGCCCACATACCGATCGCAAGCGAAGGGGCGCCGCCGGTCGGGATCATCTCGGTCTTCTCCCGCTCCATCATCGGGCTCTTCACCGAGCAGTTCGTGGAGCTTCTGGAGAGCCTCGCCGGCCAGCTGGCCCAGGCGGTGCGCATCGTCGCGGAACGGGAGGCCCGCGAGGGGGAGAGGCGGCAGAAGGAGGCGGCCCTTCTGGAGAACGCCCGGGTGACCCGGGACCTGGAGCTCGCCAAGCAGATCCAGCTCTCACTGCTTCCCGAGTCCCCCCCGCAGCTGCCGGGGATGAGCATCGCCTGTCGCTGCACGCCCGCCACCCACGTGGGGGGAGACTACTACGATTTCTTCCAGAGGGGCGACGACCTGATCGATGTGGTGATGGCCGACGTCTCCGGGCACAGCGTCGGTGCCGCCCTGATCATGGTGGAGACCAGGAGCGTGCTGCGGGCGCAGATGCAGGCGGTCCGCTCCACCAGGGAGATCCTGCGGGTGCTGAACGAGCTGCTCTACGACGACCTGACCCGCGCCGAGCTCTTCATCACCATGTTCTGCGGCAAGTACGACGGCGCCACCCGTACCCTGAGCTACGCCAACGCCGGACACACGCGGCCGCTGCTCTTTCGCGGCGGAGTGTGGCAGGAGCTGGATGCCGAAGGGCTGATCCTGGGGGTGGAGCGGGATGTGCTGTTCGAGGAGAAGAGCGTGGCGCTTGCCGCCGGGGATCTCCTTTTCATCTACACCGACGGCATCATCGAGGCGGAGCGGCAATCGGGATCGGGGGAGCTTTTCGGCGTGGAGAGACTCTGCACCCTTCTGTCAGGGATGCTGGAGCGGGAGCCGGAAGAGATCATCGAGAAGGTCATGACCGAGGTGGCAGCCTTCTCCCGCCCCGCTCCTTTACAGGACGACATTTCCATGGTAGTCATGAAGGTGGTAAAAAACGGCGCCAAAAGCGCCTCTTGCTAAAAGAGCCCGCTTATTGCACAATGTCATTAGAATTGTAGCGTACAGTACCTCACAACAAGGAGAAGACCATGAACCTAGTGAACGAGACGAGGAACGACGTCGTCATCCTATACGTGAAGGAGGAGCGGCTGGACGCCCACAACTCCGCGGATCTGAAGAGCGCGGTGCAGAAGCTTTTCGAGGACGGTAAGAAGAACGTGCTGGTCGACCTGAAGGAGGTCCGGTTCATCGACAGCTCGGGGCTCGGCGCCCTCGTTTCCGGATTCAAGAACGCCATATCCCATCAGGGGAATCTCAAGCTCTCCTCGCTGCAGTCCCAGGTCAAGTCGATGTTCGAGCTGACCCGCCTGCACAGGGTGTTCGAGATCTTCCCTTCCACCGTGGAGGCCATAGAAAACTTCAGCAGCTAAGCGAGGCGCCAGATGGAAGGAAACACGATCGAGGTCGACATAAAGGTCCCCAACAAGACCCGTTACCTGAGTCTGATCGGCAGGATCGGAGAGGACATCGCCCGCGAGATTGAGCGTTACAGCGGCGACAAGGAGACCCTCGCCTACCATCTGAACCTGGTACTGACCGAGGCCATGGTGAACGCCATCAAGCATGCCGGGCCCAAGGAGCCGGAAAAGCTGGTCCGGATCGTGATCAGCATCCACCTGGACGACCTCACCATCAAGGTCTACGACGACGGGCAGGGGTTCGACATCAACACCATTCCCCCCCCGAACTTCGAGGAACTGGAGGACCGGGGGCGGGGGATCTTCCTGATCCGCACCCTGATGGACTCGGTATGCTACCGCAAGAGCTGCAGGGAAAACATCCTCGAGATGAAGAAAAAACTGGTCTGATCCCCCTTACATCGCCCATTGCTTTCAATCGTCAATCGTCAATCGTCAATCGTCAATCGTCCCTTGCCCCTACCCCCGCCTGTAGCAGCGGATCACCATGACCGCACCGAGCAGGAACATCGGCAGGCTCAGCAGTTGCCCCATCGAGAAGAGCCCGAAGAAATAGCCCAGTTTTTCGTCCGGCTCCCGGACGAACTCCACCAGAAAGCGGAACAGGCCGTAGAGCCCGATGAAGGACCAGAAGACGACCCCGTCCCTGGCCACCTTTCTGGAGAGGGTGTACAGGATGATGAACATCACCAGCCCCTCCAGAAACGCCTCGTAGAGCTGGGAGGGATGGCGCGGCAGGCTCCCCCCTCCCGGAAAGACCATGCCCCAGGGAAGGTCGGTGACCCGGCCGTACAGTTCGCCGTTGATGAAGTTGCCGATCCGCCCCAGCCCCAGGCCGACCGGGGCGGCGAGAAAACCGATGTCGGCCAGCCGGTAGAAGCTCAGCTTGTGTTTCCTGATGAAGTAAAGGCCGGCCAGTATGGCGCCGGAGAGCCCGCCGTGAAAGGACATACCCCCTTCCCAGACCGCGAAGACCTTGAGGGGAGAGGAGAGATAGTAGGAAAGGTCGTAGAAAAGGATGTAGCCCAGGCGCCCGCCGAGTATCACGCCGAGAGCGACGGTGAAGATCAGGTCGGCGACGTCGTCTTTGAGAAGCGCAAGCCCCTTCCTCCTTACCCCTGCCAGTATGATGAAGTAGGCAGCCACGAATCCGCAGATGTACATGAGACCATACCAGCGAAATTGCAGCGGCCCCAGCCGCAGGAAGACCGGGTCGAAATCGGGAAATACCATTAAAACCTCGTGAAGGCAGATTAGGATCAGGTTAAGATCAGGTAAAGGTAAAGTAAAGATCTACTGCCGCAATTCCTTTGGCACGGCAGAACGATCGGCGCTCTCCCGCAGCTGCTCCAGCTTTTTTTGCCGTTGCTGAACGATACCCTCGGCGTGTTTTATCGAGGTCTGAATGGAAAGGTACTCGCTGCGTGACATCTTGGTGGTGTCACTCAGCCGCCCCCGCAGATCCGCCAGTGCCGACTCGGATTGCTGCAGATCGTACCTGGCCGTCAGGAAATCTTTGCGCCAGGTCCCCTCGTCCTTGCCTCCGTAGAGCTTCTTCCCCTTCTGGTCCTCGTCAACCTTGTCAACTTTGGCCTTTCCCGGCACCGGTTCGATTGTCTCGGTGATCTGCGGGGCGCCGCTCTCCTCGCCCACCAACTTCGCCTTCTTGCGGTACTTTTTAGGCACCTTGCCAAGGTCCTCGGCGAAATTCACCGTTCCGCCTTCATCGGTCCATTGGTAGGTCTCCGCTACCGCCGACAGCGGATAAAGCATGAGCATCACCACCAGCAATTTCTTCATATCCGTCTCCTTTGAGATCCAGGACAGCTATACGAGTGCCATCACCCCGGGGGCCAGGCGAAATTCCGACCGCCAAGCAGGTGGAAGTGGATGTGGAAAACCGACTGGCCTGCGCCGGCATTGTTGTTGTTAACCACCCGGAATCCGGCCTCGGCCACCCCGCGCTCGCGCGCCAGGTCGGCCGCGACACGGTACACGGCACCGATCAACTGGTCGTTCTCAGCCGTCAGATCCAGCGAGTTCGCCAGGTGCTGTTTCGGGATGATGAGAATGTGCACCGGCGCAACGGGATTGATATCCTCTATTGCGAAGAGCAGGTCGTCCTCATACACCTTTTTAACCGGAATGGCGCCGCTCGCCATCTTGCAGAAAAGACAATCAGCCATAAAAACCTCCTGTAGATGTGATCCTCTCAACGCTTCTTCAGATGAATGAGGAACTCCTTGTTTCCCTTGGGACCCAGGATGGGGGAGTCGCAGACACCGAGAACGAGCAGTCCCAGGCCCTCTGCCAGGGCTGTGATCGTTTCCACCACCTCGACGTGCTTCTTCTCGTCCCGGACCACCCCCCCCTTCCCTACCTGGCCGCGCCCCACCTCGAACTGAGGCTTTATCAAGGCAACAATGGTCCCCCCATCCCTGATCAGTCGAAGCGTGGGAGGGAGCACCTTGTCGAGCGAGATGAAGGAGGCGTCGATCACAGCCATATCGGGGATCTCGGGGAGTGCCCCGGGCTCCAGATGCCGTATGTTCGTCTTCTCAAGGCTCAGCACCCTCGGGTCCTCGCGCAGCTTCCAGGCCAGCTGGCCATAGCCGACATCCACCGCGATCACCCTTCTGGCACCCCTCTGCAGGAGGCAATCGGTAAAGCCGCCGGTGGAGGCGCCGACGTCGAGCGCCAGAAGCCCTTCGACATCGATGCCGAAGAGGTCAAGCCCCTCTGCCAGTTTGAGTCCGCCGCGGCTCACATACGGCAGAGGCTCTCCCTTGAGACGTATCTCGGCCGTGACCGGCACCATCAGCCCGGCCTTGTCCGCCAGATGGTCGTCCACCACCACCTGACCCGCCATGATAAGCGCCTTCGCCCTCTCCCGGGAAGGAGCCAGCCCGCGCTCCAGTACCAGTTTATCAAGTCTTTCCTTTACCACTGTCACCTCAAACTGCTAACTCTATTATCAGGCGTAGACGTAGGTCGGGTTAGCGCAGCGTAACCCGACGCCTGTACCGATTCGCCCGATGGACGGCGCCATCTGATATCTCTTCGGATGCATGTCGGGTTACGCCCTACGGGCTAACCCGACCTACTGCTTTACCACTGTCACCTCGAAGCATAATTCTCCCCCCTTTGAAAAAGGGGGGTCGGGGGGGATTTGGGCCAGGGTGCCACAGCGATCAGCTAGCGGCGGAGGCAAATCCCCCTAAATCCCCCTTTGTCAAAGGGGGACTTTCAACGGCGAACATAGCTACTAATACACCCCGTGCAGCGCCCCGCCCGGGGCGGCCAACTGGTCCACCTGGCGCTCCACCGCCGGATCCTCCAGGAGCGGCGGCGCATGGTGCGGCTTGACCCGTGCGTCTATCACCAGGGGCCCGCTGCAACCCCACTGCTTGCACGAGGTGGAGGCGCCCACACCGTAAACGTCGGCGGCGGGATCGGAGCGGGTGAAGGTGACCCAGAGGAAATTGTTCAGCGTAGCCGCGGTGAACCGGCTGTCGTCGGAGACGACGATGAGTGGGAAAGAGTCCAGCCCCGCCACCCCGTTCAGGCAGTCGCAAAGTCTCTCCATCTGCGCATCGGGTTCCCCCTTGCGGATGCCGCAGGCGGGCCCCTGCACGGCGAGCACGCCCGGCAGGCAGAGTGCCGGAGCGCTGAAGCCGTCGGGCAGCCTCAGTGCCGCGGGGATCTCGGCGCCCAGGCTGCGGCGCTTCTCGCCGACCGCGGCAAAGACCACCTTGGAGCCGCTGTTCAGGGCACCGCCGGTATAATCGAGGGTGTCCATGGTGGTTGCGGTCTGGAAGTGCAGGTCGCGCCGGAAATCGATCCGCTCCAGCATGTGGCGCAAAAAGGCGGGGATGTCGTGGATGTCCAGCTGCGGCGCGTCCTCGTGCGAGGCGATCATCAGGTACTTCGCCAGTGAGAGCTGTCCCTGTCCCAGGATCGCGTTGGCGATGGTGAGGAGTTCCTGAGGCGTGCGGCGCTCCCCGTAGGGGACGTAGCGCTCGCTTCCCATCGCCAGCAGCAGCGGATGTACGCCGGCCGCGTCAACGGCATGCACCGCACGGACACCGGGAATCACCGTCGGGATCAGCGGTCCGGTCAGTTCATGAATGAAGGCGCCAAAGGAGGTATCCTCCTGCGGCGGCCGTCCCACCGTGGTGAAGGGCCAGATGGCGCCTTCGCGATGGAAGACCTCCTCGACCTTCAGCACCGGGAAGTCATGGGCCAGGCTGTAGTAGCCGAAATGGTCCCCGAACGGCCCCTCGGGGAGGGTCTTTTGCGGATCGACGGTTCCGGTGATGCAGAAGTCGGCCTCGGCCGGAATCGGGAGAGATCCGGGGCGCGTCACCATTTCGATCCGGTGTCCGGCGAGCAGTCCCGCGAAGGAGAGTTCCGGCATCCCCTCGGGAAGCGGCATTACCGCGGCGACCGTCATGGCGGGAGCTCCCCCCACAAAGACGCTGACCCGGAAGGGAGCGCCCCGCTCCAGGGCCTCCGCGTGATGAAAGCCGATGCCGCGGTGGATCTGGTAGTGGATGCCGACCTCCGCGTTCGGAAGGTACTGCCCTCCCGAGATCTGCACCCGGTACATGCCGAGGTTCGAATGACGCAGCCCGGGAAGGCCGACGCTCTCCGAATAGACCTGGGGCAGCGTGATGAAGGCGCCGCCGTCGTCCGGCCACGATTTGAGTTGAGGCAGCTGATCGAGCGAGGTTTTATGATTCAGGATCGGGCCGTCGCCGACCCGCCTGGGCAACAGATGCCATGCTGCGGGAACGGCTTTCAGCAGGGAGGCGGGGTGCTTCAGGAAAGAGCGCGGATCTATCTTCAGTTGCACCAGCCGTTCCACCGCCTCAAGGGTGTCCCTGAAGATGAACCTGGTCCGATCCAGGGTGCCGAACAGGTTCCCCAGCATCGGAAAGGAGCATCCCTTCACCCTGGTAAAGAGCAGCGCCGGTCCCCCCGCCTGATAAACCCGGCGCTGGATGGAACCAATGACCAGATCCGACGAGAGTTCCTCGTCAATTCGTATCAAAGCGCCGGAGCGCTCCAAATCAGTCACGCAAGATGCAAGATTTCTATATCCCAACCAACTCCTCCGACTGACATGATGCTTGAAATCACGGATTTATTTTTAATGCACCCCCGCAGCCAAGTCAACACAAAACGGCTCAGGGAGTGCAAGGGGCCGGAGCCGGACAACGACCGTTCTGGCCTCCGGCTGAAACTTATAGAGAAATTTCTCAGAGCGTGGAACGTAGGTCGGGTTAGCCCGAAGGGCGTAACCCGACGCGCAGTCGATGGCATCGGAGAGGGTTGTCGAGGGTCGGCGTGGGGGTACTATCCGGAAACAGAACAATTGTATTATTGTGCATTTCTGTTTTATGTTACTCTCCGACCTGTATACTCGTTCCCGGTTTCCCAGCTGTCGCGCAGGAGCACCGGACGCCCTCGATATGACAGAGTGCCAAGGGTCCGCGCCAGGGAGTTTTCTTGCCCCGTTACACCATCTTCAAAAAAATCCTGGTCATCACGCTGCTGCTTTCACTGCTGCCGCTCCTCGTGTCGTCCGTGATACTCCTGGCAAATCTGCAGTCCATCAGCGCACGCCTTTCTGCCGAGATAGCCGAGTCCGACGACAGGCAGGCGTCGGAATCACTGCAGATGAGAGCTCGGGAACTTGCCGAGAATATCTCCGATTTCCTGCACCAGTGCGAGAGCGACCTGATGTTCCTCTCCCGCTCAAACCTGGCTCAGCCGGCCCTGCTCGACTTCTACCAGACCCGCCGCTCTGAAATCTGGCAACGAGGAGGCAGCGCGACCGCTACACAGGGAACTCATGAATTCGTGCCGCTCTACCGCTCCATTGCCCTGATCGATCGGACAGGACAGGAGAAGGTCGTGATCCGGGACGGCGGTTTTGTTCCGGCTGCGGCACTGCGCAACGTCTCTGACCCCGCCAACACCGAGTTCAAGAGCGAGGAGTATTTCAATAAGACCCGCGCCCTCAAGAGCGGCGAAATCTACGTCTCCCGTGTGACCGGATTCCATGTCCTGAAGCAGGAGCAGTTGGCGGGGGCGAGCGACCCGGAAAGCGCCTACGACGGGAAAATGTTCGAGGGGGTGATCCGGTTCGCGTCGCCGCTTTTCGACAGCCGCGGCGCATTCGCCGGCATGGTGCTGCTCTCGCTGGACCACCGGCACCTGATGGAGTTCACCCAGCACGTCGACCCCGGGAAAAACTTCTCCACCTTGTTCCCATCCTACATGAGCGGCAATTATGCCTTCCTCTTCGACGACGAGGGGTGGATCATCACCCATCCCAAGTTCTGGGACATACGCGGCCTCGATTCGGCCGGCAAACTGGTGCCACCCTACACCGAACAGACAAGCAAGGCCGACATAGAGAGCGGACGCATCCCTTTCAACCTGGACAGCGCCGGCTTCATTCATCCGAGCTATCCGGCAGTTTCGGCCGCAGTACGCAACCAGCGGGGAGGTTCCGTCGACATAACCAACGTCGGAGGAGCCAAAAAGATCATGGCCTATGCGCCGATCTTCTATGATTCAGGAGATTACCGCAAACACGGCATCTTCGGAGGGGTCACCATCGGTTTCCAGGTGGACCAGTTCCACGAAGCCTCCCGCAAGGGAAGCCGCCTGATCAACCGCCAGTTGGGCGAGCACCGCAGCACAAGCGCCGCCATCATCCTGGTGACGGCACTGCTGTCGGCCCTTTCCGCCTGGCTGCTCTCGCGCGGCATCAGCATTCCCTTGCGGCAGCTCACCGAAGGTGCCGAAAAGCTCGCCGCAGGCAACAGCAACGTCAGGGTTGCGGTCAGCTCGGCCGACGAGATCGGCGTCCTGGCAAAGACCTTCAACTACATGGCCGACGAGCTCGACCTGCGCAAACATAGCATACTCACCACGCTCGATGAACTGCGCAAGTCGAGGCTGGAGATCATGGACGAGCGCAACTTCAAGTCGAGCGTGCTGGAAAGTATCTCCAGCGGCATCGTCACTTTCTCGCCGGAAGGACGCTTGACCTCCATCAACGGCACCGGACGCCTATTTCTGGGCAGCGACATGGTGCCGGAGATGCATTACAACGAGGTGTTCAAGGGATGGGGCAACCTGAGCGACCGGATTTCCCTCGTCCTTGCCCGGCATTCCGGCTACGGCCGGCACCCGTTCCGATTCGACCGCGGCGCGGGGATGACGCACTTCGACGTCGGCTTTTTCCCGATAGGCGTCGACGCCGAGAAAGGGCTGACGGTAACGCTTCGAAATGAGACGGAAAAGGAGAAGCTGCGCGAAGAGATGATGCGGCTTGACCGCCTTGCCTCCCTTGGCAAGCTGTCGGCCGGCATCGCCCATGAGGTAAGAAACCCGCTGACCGGGATCTCGCTTCTGCTGGACGATCTGCACGACAAGGCGGCCTCAGGCTCCGATGATCAGGAGATGATTAAAAAGGCCCTGGCCGAGATCGAACGGGTGGAGCGGCTGATCAGCGCACTTTTGAATTACTCCTCCCCGATGCGGGCCGAATTTCAGGAGTGCGACCTGAACCGGGTGGTCTGCGACACGGTGCTCCTGATGCGGCGCCCCTGCGAGCGGCAGCAGGTTCAGTTGACCATGGAACAGGGAAAGGTCCCCCCCTTCCGGCTCGATCCGGAAAAGATCAAGCAGGCGGTACTCAACATCATCAGGAACGCCCAGGAGGCGCTGCCCGGCGGCGGCCGCATCAGCGTGGCAACCAAGGTCGAGGGAGAGTGCGCCGTGATCTGCATCGGCGACGACGGCTCCGGAATCGCGGCAGAGGATCTTCCGCTGATCTTCGAGCCGTTCTTCACCCGCAAGGGAGCGGGGACCGGTTTGGGACTCTCGATCACCCAGCGCATCATCGAGGAGCATCACGGCAGCATCCGCGTGGAAAGCGCACCGGGCGAGGGAACCCGCTTCACCATCGAACTGCCGCTTGCCGAGCAGTAAGGCCAGCGGAGCCTGCCTCCACCTTTCACCAACTCGCATCAAACTCCCCCTCGCCCTCCGGNNCCCTCACCCGCCCTCCGGGCACCCTCTCCCGGGGGGAGAGGGTTTAGTTGAAGGTAGCTGAGGGGTTGGCTATCAGCCACATTCAGTGACGGTTTTGCATATTCAGATTGCAGAGATTGCAAGGAAAACCATGGAAAAGATTCTCATCATCGACGACGAAGCCTTCATCTGCGAAAACGTGCAGCGCATCCTGGCCGGCGAGGGTTTCCAGGTCTGCGCCGCAGCCTCGGGACAGGAAGCCCGGGAGATCGTCGCCTCCGAGGAGATCGATCTGGCGCTGCTCGACCTGAACCTCGGCACCGAAAACGGCATCGACGTCCTGAAGTCGCTCAAGGAGCTCGATCCCGAGCTGCTGGTGATCATCATCACGGGATACGGCTCGGTGGAGAGCGCCGTGGAATCGCTCAAGCTGGGCGCCTTCCATTACATGAAGAAGCCGTTCAAGGCCGACGCCCTGAGGCTTATCGTCAAGCTGGCCCTGAAAACACAGACGCTCAAGCGCGAGGTGCGCAAGCTGAAGCACGGCAACGGCGCCCTTCCCGGCCGCTCCCCCATCATCGGCAGAAGCGAGGCGTTCAACGAAGTCGCGGCACAGGTCCGGGAGATCGCCCGCATCCCTTCCACCGTTTTGATAACAGGAGAGTCGGGCACCGGCAAGGAGCTGGTGGCTCGCGCCATCCACGACCTGTCGGATCGAAAGGATGCCCCCTTCATCGCCATCAACTGCGCCTCGATACCGGCCGCACTGCTGGAGAGCGAGCTGTTCGGGCACGAGAAGGGGTCCTTCACGGGCGCCAGTGGCCGGAAAAAGGGTCTTTTCGAGGAGGCGCACCACGGCACGGTATTTCTGGACGAGATCGGCGAGATGGAGATGGGGATGCAGGCCAAGCTGCTGCGCGTGCTGCAGGAGCGCACCGTGCGCCGGGTCGGCGCGGTGAAGGACATCGGCATCGATGTGCGCGTGATCGCCGCGACCAACCGCGATCTGGCACTGCGGATCGCGGACAAGAGCTTCCGGGAGGATCTGTTCTACCGGCTCAACGTATTCCCCATCCACATCCCGCCGCTCAGGGAGCGTACCGCCGACATCTCCGCCCTGGCCGCGTTCTTTCTCGACAGTTTCAGCCGCGCCTTCGGGCGCGACTTCCGGGGCGTCTCTCCCGAGGCCGAGCATCTGATGGAGCAGTATGCCTGGCCGGGAAACATCAGGGAGCTCAGAAACGTCATCGAGCGGATCTGCATCATGCGCAGCGGACCCACCCTGCTCCCCGAGCATCTCCCCCAGGAGATCAGGTGCATCCAGCCCATCCAGCCTGCCGCAGCCGATGGGGCGGTGAAGCTCGCCACCCTCCCCCCTGATCTAGGCCTTGAAGAGGCGATCTGCGCCATCGAGAAGTCGCTCATCCAGCAGGCCCTCCAGAAAACCGGCGGCAACGTGCTGCAGACCGCGTCGATCCTCAAGATCCCGCGCGGCACCCTGCGCTACAAGATGGACAAGTACGGGCTGTAGGCAGGGCTCAAGGCACCTACCCGCACCGTTAGGATCCAGGCATTGCATAACCTGATGATTGGCACTAGAGCCGCTCTGCGCGCTTTGACTCGGACAAAATGTTCATCTCTGCTTAGCTTCTACCAACTCTCCTCCCCCCGGAGGGGGGAGGTCGGGAGGGGGGAAGAGCGCGGCTTCTTCTGAAGAACTGGCTGAGTTCCCCCTCCCTGGCCCTCCCCCTCCGGGGGAGGGGACATTACCGCCCCCCTTCCCTTCATATATTGGCAACTATTCGCCACTCAACTGGCGGGATTCAGCCACCAATCCAACCAATCCAATTCATCAACCGTTATTCTGAAGAATCCCTCTCTGCAATCTCAGCTAGTTACACAGATCAGCTTATGGCACCCCTGTTGCATTATAACAACGTATCGTATACACGACACGACGATTCGCTACAGCTGCCAAGCATCGAAATTCAGGCCCGGGCGCTACAAAACGCCATCTCATATTTAGCTGCAGATCCACCGCAACCAAGCAACATACCACCAAGGAGGAACACGTATGAATTTCAAGACCAGTTTGAAAGCTCTGGCACTCGGGGCCGCACTCGCCCTGCCGACCACCGCCCTGGCCGCACCGGCCCCGATCGTGATCAAATTCAGCCACGTGGTCGCCCAGCACACCCCTAAAGGACAGGCCGCAGATTACTTCAAGAAGATCGCGGAGGAGCGCACCAAGGGTCGTGTCAAGATCGAGGTCTACCCGAACAGCCAGCTCTACAAGGACAAGGAAGAGATGGAGGCACTGCAGCTGGGCGCCGTGCAGATGCTGGCACCGTCGCTCGCCAAGTTCGCACCGCTCGGCGTGAGGGATTTCGAACTGTTCGACCTCCCGTTCATCTTCGACAACTACCAGGAACTGCACAAGATCACCCAGGGTCCGATCGGCGCCAAGCTGCTCAAGAAGCTCGAGCCCAAGGGGCTTATGGGGCTGGCTTACTGGGATAACGGCTTCAAGGTGATGAGCGCCAACAAGCCGCTCAAGACCCCGGACGATTTCAAAGGGCAGAAGATGCGCATCCAGTCCTCGAAAGTGCTCGACACCCAGATGCGCTCCATGGGCGCCAACCCGCAGGTACTCGCCTTCTCCGAGGTCTACCAGGCCCTGCAGACCGGCGTCGTCAACGGCACGGAGAACCCCCCCTCCAACCTCTACACCCAGAAGATGCATGAAGTGCAGAAATACGTGACCCTGTCCGACCACGGCTACCTAGGCTACGCGGTCATCGTCAACAAGAAGTTCTGGAACGGCCTGCCGGCTGACATCCGCACCATCCTGGACGGCGCCATGAAGGATGCCACCAAGTACGCCAACGACATCGCCAAGAAGGACAACGACGAGGCCCTGGCCGCAGTGAAGAAATCCGGCCGCAGCCAGCTGATCACCCTCACCCCCCAGGAGCGCGCCGTCTGGAGAAAGACCATGAGCAAGGCCCACACCGAGCACACGGATCGCATCGGCGCCGACCTGGTCAAGGAAGTGTACGCAGCCACCGGCTACAACCCGAACTAAATCTTCAGCATCAGCACGCACGACGTGACACCAGGCCGCTGCGGCCTCCGCAGCGGCTTTTTATCGAGCTTTTCAGGAGCCTCCATCATGATGAAATACCTTGATCACCTTGAGGAAGTAATCATCACCTTCCTCATCGGCGCCGCAACGATCGTTATCGCCATTGCCGTCGCCCATCGCTACATGTCGGGCATGCCGATCCCCGGCCTGCAGGACTGGCTGCTCACCATCAACATGAGCTGGGCTCAGGAGCTCTGCATCTACATGTTCGTCTGGATGGCCAAGTTCGGGGCCGCCTACGGCGTGCGCTCCGGCATACACGTGGGGGTGGACGTCCTGGCTACCCGCCTGCCCGACAGCTGGCGCGTCAAGTGCGTCATGATCGCCATCGCCGGCGGCGCGCTCTTCACCGGCCTGATAGGGACCCTGGGCGCCAAGTTCGTCTGGGAAAACGGCATGCATTACTACGTGGTGAACAAACTGGGCATGGCCATCGGCGAACTTTACGAAGGACCGGTCACCCCGGATCTGGAGTGGCCCACCTGGATCATCTATTCGGCGATCCCTCTCGGTTCCTACCTGATGTGTTTCCGCTTCCTGCAGGTCGGCGTGGGCTTTTTACGCACCGGCGAGCTGCCGCATCACGATCATACCCACGTCGAGGGGATCGAAGAGGTGCCGGTCATGGATGCGACCGAAGCGCTTGAGGAATTTGAAACACATAAATTTGACAAGGATAAGGATGGGGGTGCCAAATGAGTACATCAGTAGCTGGCTGGGAGCAGTTCTCCAAGAAGAAGGCGGGTACCTGGTTGCTGGGTATCGCAGTCGCGCTTGGGGCCATAGCCATGCTCGGCAGCACCGGCATCGTCTTTGCCTTGCTGCTGGCATTGATGCTGACCGGCATGCCGATCTCCATCGCCCTTGGTCTCACCGTCCTCTCGTTTCTGTTCTTTTTCGCCGACGTGCCGACCGAAGCGGTGGCGATGAAACTCTTCACCGGCATCGAGAAGTTCGAGATCATGGCGATCCCCTTCTTCATCCTGGCCGGCAACTTCCTGACCCACGGCGGCGTGGCCAAGCGCATGATCAACTTCGCCACCTCCATGGTCGGCCACTGGCACGGCGGATTGGCACTGGCGGGGGTCATAGCCTGTGCCCTGTTCGCAGCGGTTTCCGGCTCCAGTCCGGCCACGGTCGTCGCCATCGGTTCCGTCATGTTGCCGGCCATGGTTCGGGCAGGTTTCCCGAAACGCTTCGGCGCCGGGGTCATCACCACCTCCGGTTCGCTGGGCATCCTGATTCCCCCCTCCATCCCGATGGTCATCTACTGCGTGGCCACCAACTCCTCGGTGGGCGCGATGTTCATGGGCGGCGTGATCCCGGGGATCATGCTGATGTCCCTGCTGGGCGCGGTCTCCTGGTACATAGCCAAGAAGAAAGGCTACCCGCGCATGCAGAAGGCCACCTGGGCCGAGCGCGGCAAGGCGTTTCGCGAGAGCGTCTGGGGACTGCTGCTCATCGTGATCGTTCTGGGCGGCATCTACAGCGGCATGTTCACCCCGACCGAAGCGGCTGCCATGAGTGCGGTGTACGCCTTCATCATCGCCGTCTTCGTCTACCGGGACGTGCCGTTCAAGAGAATCCCCAAGGTGCTGCTCGATTCGGCCAGCATGTCCGCCATGCTGCTCTACATCATCACCAACGCGGTGCTGTTCTCCTTCCTGATGACCCACGAGCAGATTCCCCAGCTCATGGCGGACTGGATCATCGGCCACAACCTGGGCGTGGTCTCCTTCCTGCTGGTCACCAACGTGCTGCTGCTTCTGGCCGGCAACGTGATGGAGCCCTCCTCCATCATCCTGATCCTCGCCCCGATCCTCTTCCCGGTGGCGATGCAGCTCGGCATCGACCCGATTCATTTCGGCGTGCTGATCACGGTGAACATGGAGGTCGGCATGTGCCATCCTCCGGTGGGGCTGAACCTCTACGTGGCGAGCGGCATCACCAAGATGGGGATATCGGAACTAACGGTGGCCGTGGCGCCCTGGCTTCTCGCCATGGTAGGGTTCATGCTGCTGGTCACCTACGTCCCGGCGATTTCCCTGTGGCTCCCCCGCGCGCTGGGCTACTAGCAGCAACCGTTTCAAGCAGTAGACAACCTGAAGGGCCTGTCATCAGACAGGCCCTTTTCTACAGCAGCAGGCCGGAACCGCTGGAGCTTTGCTACGCATGCCATTCCCAAGCTGGAGCTTGGGAACGAGGTGCGCTGGAGCTTGGGAACGAGGTGCGCTGGAGCTTGGGAACGAGGTGCGCTGGAGCTTGGCCGAGATGCGGCAGGAGCTTGAGATTCGGCAAGAGCTTAGGAATATGATGCGGTTTCCCCCACCATACCCTGGCCGGAAAGTGAAAGTGGGACTTGAATAGATGCACAGTTGAACGTTTGCCAGAGCCACTCCCCTTGCCCGTCCCCGGTGTAAAGCTGGGGCTTGCCAATATGGTCACGGTTCTGGCGATCTATCTGTATGGATTGCGGGATGGACTGACGGTGGCGTTGATGCGGGTGCTGCTGGGATCGCTGATTGGCGGAGTCTTTTTGGCGCCTGGATTCCTGCCGGGTTTGGCGGGAGCGGTCAGCAGCACGCGCCCAGCCCCCACTGCCATTGAGTTAAGGATTAACCTGCAGCGTCAAAATCCATCTACCAGGATCTGAAAGCGCCTGAATCGATATGGACGAACCCGCTCCGAGGGTAGTAACCGACCCCACCAGCGGCGAGAGCCAACGCGGTCTGTCTGATCCGGTCCAGCCCGACGCCGGGGATCACCAGGTCGACCGCCATCCCCTTCATGTGCAGACTGTTTTTTGCCACCCCTTTAGACTTGCTCCTCAGCCTGCTGTTGTAGGACGGGGACCGGTAGCCGGAGACGATGTGGATCTCGTTGCCGCCGCCCAGGCCGTCGTCGAGCCGGTTCAGGTACTCTATGACACGCAGATCCATGCTGGTCGTCTCATTGCTGCCGTGGCAGCGAAATAACCAGTTTATCGCCTGCAAGGCATCGTTGCAGTACTCCCCGAAGCTGTTGCGGTAGGTGACGCTCAACCGCTCCCCGATGTTCTGGTTGTAAAGAGAGAGTTTTCCTTCCGGCAGGCCACCATTAACCAGTTCCCGCTCCAGCAGGTCGCCCTCTATTATCTTGGCGAATGCCGACTTGGCGCCGAGTACCGTTGCAGCAAAAAAGGCCGAGGATTTGAGAAACATTCTCCGGCACAACATGGTATCTTTCAATTAATTCCTCCAAATTCAGTTAGTTATCAGCCAACTGCCCTACCTTGCTACCACAAAACCGCCGACAATGTCAACCTTTGAGCTTATACGACCCGCTCCGGTTGCGCCTGTATTGACCTCTACTATAATTGGAGCTTCTGCGAATGGCGCCTCCCGCCCGACGCTGACTCCCCTACTACTCTCCTTTGGTGCTGCATCCTCTGCCCAGCATTCCAGGGCAATTTTTTCACACGGGCTATGAGCTTATGCTATAATCCATGCGAAATCAGAGATAGGAGCAGATGCCATGCCAATGAAGATCAAAGAAGTCGAAGAGGCGACCATGCAACTGAGTTTAGAGGAAAGAGCTCAACTCGCAGGGAAAATTCTTCTTAGCCTCGACGAACCGACGGAATCTGAGGTAGAAAGGTTGTGGCTGGATGAAGCAGAAAGAAGATTGAACGAGTTCCGAAAAGGCAAAACGAACGGGACTCCTGCCGAAGAAGTATTCCGTCGTGCAATTGCCGAACTGGCATGAAACCGTATTTTCTACCTGATGCCGAAGAAGAGTTCCTCGAGTCATCTCGGTATTACGAATCCGAGGCTCCCGGTGTTGGTGTAGCATTCATCGTTGAAGTCCACAGAGCTGTTTCCACAATTGTCGCCCTACCCCGTTCAGCCCCAGAAGTCAGGGGCAGCATTCGCAAGAAAGCCCTGAGCCACTTTCCAACAATATAATTTATTCCATCGAAAAAGATCAGATCGTAATCATAGCAGTGGCGCACCACAAGAGGAGGCCGATGTACTGGCACCGGAGGCTGCGCAATATACGCATCCTGCCTTAGAATAAACTATTCCCATCCCATACCGTTCCTATTAGCCGATTGACATCTAGCCACTATCCCCGTACCAGATGAAGAGTAGCATTAATTAGATTGGCGATATGGTAAAATTGGTCATTACGCATAGTTGCGCCATCTGAAAAAGTCTTTCGTGCGATCAAGGAGTTGTTATAACTCATATCATGCCATCGACCGTTCTAGCATACTTCCATCCCCTGATCAGCAAGTGGTTCACCGAGCGGCTCGGTGAACCCACGGATGTGCAGCTGCGCGCCTGGGCCGAAGTGATGCAGGAGCGGCATGTCGTGGTCACAGCCCCGACGGGAAGCGGCAAAACGCTGGCCGCCTTCCTCTGGGCCATCAACCAACTGGTCACAGGCGCCTGGTCCCGCGGGGAAACCAGGGTGCTCTACATCTCCCCTCTGAAAGCCCTCAACAACGACGTGCGCCGCAACCTGATCGCCCCGCTCGCAGAACTGCACGATTATTTCGCCAAGGCCGGGGCGGCATTCCCGGTAATCAACGTCCAGACCAGAAGCGGCGACACGCCCGGAGACGAGCGCCGCAGAATGCTGCGCCATCCGCCTGAAATCCTCATCACCACCCCCGAAAGCCTCAACATCCTGCTCACCTCCAAAGGGAGCAGAGCCACGCTTACCGGCGTCGCCACGGTGATCCTGGACGAGATACATGCCGTGGCCGGCAGCAAGCGGGGTACCCATCTCATTACGGCCGTGGAAAGACTGGTGCTTTTAAGCGGCGAGTTCCAGCGCATCGCCCTCTCCGCCACGGTGCGACCGCTGGAAACGGTGGCGGAGTTTGTCGGCGGCCTGCAATTGGCCGGCAGGGCATACCGCAAACGGCCGGTGTCGATCGTCAGGGGTGAGCGCTCCAAGCGATTCAGCCTGCTGATCACCGCGCCGGAAGATGCCGGGAGCGGCACAACCGGCGAGGATCTCTGGCCTGCCCTGGTCAGGCAGTTCACCGGCATCATCGACAGGCACCGCTCCACCTTGTTCTTTGCCAACAGCAGGAGAACCACGGAAAAGGTGACCCGGCTCATCAATGAAGAGTCGGGCGAAGAACTCGCCTACTCGCACCACGGCTCGCTGTCGCGGGAAATTCGGCTGGCGGTGGAGGAGCGCCTCAAGCGCGGCGAGCTGAAGGCGATCGTAGCCACCAATTCCCTTGAGCTCGGCATCGACATCGGGAAGCTGGACAGCGTGGTCCTGATCCAGACTCCCCGCTCCATCTCATCCGCCATTCAGCGCATCGGCCGCTCCGGTCACGGTGTGGGCGAGGTAAGCTCAGGGCTGCTCTTTCCCACCAACGGCATGGATTTCGTGTCCGCGGCGGTGATCGCGCGCGCCATTGCCGACGGCGACATCGAGGAGCTGCACCCCGTCGAGGCACCTCTGGATCTGCTGGCCCAGATCATCCTGTCCATGGCGCTTGCCGAGGAGTGGCACCTGGACGAGCTTTACGAATTTCTCAAGACCAGCTACCCGTATCGAAACCTGTCGCGGCAGCAGTTCGACCTGGTGATCGGCATGCTGGAAGGGAAATATGCCGACTCGCATGTACCGGAGCTGCGGCCCAGGGCGACCATCGACAGGCTCGACGATACCATATCGACCAGGCCAGGGCTGTCGATGCTCATCTACATGGAGGGGGGCACCATCCCCGAAAGGGGGTATTTCGAGCTGCGCCTCAAGGAGTCCGGCGCCAAGATCGGGGAGCTGGACGAGGAGTTCGTCTGGGAGAGAAAGCTCGGCGACACCTTTTCGCTGGGCGCCCAGGTCTGGCAGATCACCGATATCACCCACAGCACGGTGCTGGTGATGCCGGCCCGAAAACCGCAACAGATCATCCCCTTCTGGAGAGCGGAGGAGCTCGACCGCGATTTCTACTACTCGGAAAAGATCTCCTGCTTTCTCGAATACTGCAACGAGAGGATCGGGAAGGACGGTTTGGTACAGGACCTGATGGAACATCATTTCATGGACCTAGGCGCCGCGCAGGCGCTCGAATCGTTCCTGAACCGGCAAAAAGAGTCGACCGCGGCAGAGCTCCCCCACCGGCACCATCTGCTCGTCGAGCAGTATCACGATCCGCTCGGGGGAAGCCAGGCGGAGCAAATCATACTGCACACACTGTGGGGAAACAGCATCAACCGCCCTTTCACCCTGGCGCTGTGCGCGGCATGGGAGAAGAGCTACGGCTATCCGCTGCAGGCCTTTTACAACAACGACGGCATCGCGCTGCTGCTCCCCCACGAACTGGACGACCTGCGCCAAATCCTTTTTCTCGTCGCGCCGGAGAACATCGAATCGCTGCTTAGGACCTCGCTTGAGAGTACCGGCTACTTCGGCGCCCGCTTCCGGGAAAACGCGGGACGGGCGCTCCTGCTGTCGCGAAGCAATTTCAAAAGGAGGATGCCGCTCTGGCTAAACCGCCTGCGCTCCCGGAAACTGCTCGCCTCGGTGCTCAGGTACCGCGATTTCCCCATTCTCCTTGAGACCTGGCGCTCGTCGCTGCAGGACGAATTCGATCTGACCAACCTGAAGCGTCTCATCGAGGAGATCCAGGACGGCGAGATCAGGCTCACCCAGATCCGCACCACCGTTGCCTCCCCGTTTGCCCAAAGCCTGATCTGGCTGCAGACCAACAAATACGTCTACCAGGACACCCCGGATGCCGCGAGGACATCGGCATTGGGCCAGGATCTGCTGAAGGAACTGGTCTTCGCCTCCCACTTGCGCCCCCGCATTCCGACCGAGTTGATCCGGCTCTTCGAGGCCAAGCAGCAGCGCACCGCCGAGGGTTACTCCCCCGATTCCGGTCGCGAGCTGATCGACTGGGTCAAGGAGCGGCTCCTGATCCCGCAGGAAGAATGGTTGAGACTGCTCGAAGCGATGGAGCGTGACCACGGCATCGATAAGATGGAGCTGATCGGGCAGATAGCCGAAAGGGTCGTATTTGTAGATTTTCCGCGCCGCCATTCTCACCCCATCCCCCTCCCGACCTCCCCCTTGAAGGGGGAGGAGCCCAAAGCTCCTCTCCCCTTTCAAGGGGAGGAGCTCAAAAGTCCCCTCCACTTTCAAGGGGAGGAGCCCAAAAGCCCCCTCCACTTTCAAGGGGAGGAGCGCAAAGCTCCCCTCCACTTGAAAGTGGAGGAGCCCAAAAGTCCCCTCCACTTTCAAGGGGAGGAGCGCAAAGGTCCTCTCCCTTTGAAAGGGAATGAACCCAAAGGTCCCCTCCCCTTCAAGGGGAGGGACAGGGTGGGGATGGGGGACGGCGCCGCCACTCCGTTGGTCGGCGCGATCGAGATGCTGCCGGAGATCGCGCGCGGGTTGTCACTAGAGTGGCCGGATCTCACTGTTATTCCTCTTGTCAATGACGTGAGATTGCAGGAAGAGCTGAACCGTTCGTTGCAAAAGATCAAGACCCGGCAAACCGGCGCTTATCTCGAAGATGCCACGAACGAAGAAGATTCACCTACGGTCAGCTTCTTAGGGAAATGGCTCTCCTATTACGGACCGGTCGAGCTTTCCTGGCTGCAACGGACCCTGGCGCTGCCCGAAGATCTGCTACAAGATGCGGTTCACGCGCTGGAGGAGACCGGGCTGGTCCTTCTCGATCAGTTCAAGGAGGAGAGCAGGCTGCCGGAGATATGCGACGCGGCGAACCTGGAATCGCTGCTCAGGATGCTGCGCAGATCGAGAAAACCGCTGTTCGAAGCGCTCGATCTGGCATATCTGCCGCTTTTTCTCGCTACCTTCCAGGGAGTGGTCCGGCGCGGCGATTCGGCAGATGACCTGCGAGACAGACTGGAGCAGTTGCTGGGCACCCCGCTTTCCGCCGGTGCCTGGGAGGAAGAGGTGCTCCCTGCGCGGCTGCAGCCCTACTTCAGCGCCTGGCTTGACAGCCTGATGCACACAAGCGAACTGTTGTGGTTTGGCTGCGGGCAAAGAAGGCTCTCCTTTGCCTTCCCGGAAGATCTGGACCTGTTCCTGGAGCGAAACGGCTTGGGTGATGATAAGGACGCGGCAATGTTAAAACGCCTGATACCGGACCCCAAGGGACACTACAGCCTGCCGGCCATCGGTTCGAGTTCCGGTCTGCCTGCCGCCACGGTGACGACCGAGCTCTGGAAGCTGGCCTGGAGAGGAGAGTCTAGCAACGATTCCTTCGTTTCGGTGCGCAAAGGGATCCTGAACCGATTCGTCCGGCGCGAGGCGGAGCACGGTAGAGACCACGGCAGAGGAGTTCGGCACATACCGGCCAGCCGCTGGAATCGGGCACAGGACAGCTCCGGCAACTGGTATCTGCTCCCAATGGAGCAGGGGTCGCCGGACGTGCTGGAAAGAGAAGAGAGGAACAAGGACAGGGTGAGGGTGCTCCTGGAGAGGTACGGGATTCTTTTCAGGGAGCTTTTGCTCCGCGAACTCCCCCCCTTGCAATGGGGCAAGCTGTTCCGGACGCTGCGCATCATGGAGATGTCCGGAGAGCTTTTGTCCGGCAATTTCTTCTCCGGCATTGCCGGGCTGCAGTTCATCTCCCACGACGCCTACCGTCTGCTCGACCAAGGTCTGCCGCAGGGCATGGTCTACTGGCTCAATGCCGCCGATCCCGCCTCCCTTTGCGGCAGCGGGCTGGAAGGTATCCGGGAGCAGCTCCCGGCCCGTCTCCCCTCCACCCATCTGGTCTATAACGGCGTGCGTCTGGTTCTCATATCCAGGCGTTACGGCCAGCAACTGGAGATAAAAGCGCAGCCGGACGACCCGCAGCTCCATGAGTATCTCGCGTTTTTCAAGGTGCTTCTGACCCGGGAATTCAACCCGCTGAAAAGGATCTCCGTCGAGCGGATCAACGGCCAACCCGCCATGGCATCGGCCTACGCCGAAGCGTTAAAGTCGTTCGGTTTTCAGGAATCGTACAAGGGACTGGAGTTGTGGAGGAGGTATTAGGTGAGGAACAAGTAGAACGGCTGTTAAATGCCGGACAGCGGCCTTCGCCAATTTCATGCGAATATAATTCAAGAGTGAACGGCAGCAGAGCGGAGGAGCCTGCTCAATATACAGCATTGACACCGGCATGTTGGTCATATAAAATGACCAACATGATTAACACGGGGGTCGGTCATGAAACAATACAATATTGCCGAAGCCAAATCTCATTTCTCAGAACTGGTAAAACTGGCCCTACAGGGGGAAGAGATTGTGATCGCCAGGGACAACAAACCCCTACTCAGGCTGTTACCAGTCACTGAGGTAAAAAAGGAGCGACTGCCAGGCTCCGCCAAAGGCCAAATCCTTGCCGTAGCGCCGGATTTCGATGAGCTGCCGGCGGATTTCAAAGAGTACATCTGATGCCGCGCCTTCTTCTTGACACGCATACCTTCCTCTGGTGGGTCGATGACGCTCCCCAGCTTTCTGCTGCGGTCCGGCGGGTGATTGCCGATGCAAACAATGTGTGCTATCTGAGCATGGCCAGTTGCTGGGAAATGTCGATAAAATCAAGTCTTGGCAAGCTAAAATTGGCCAAGCCCGTTGAGCGTTTCGTTTCGGAGCAACTTGCAGCTAATGGTTTTACTCTGTTGAACATCGAGTTACGGCATGCAGCAAAAGTCGAGAAGCTGCCGTTCCATCATCGTGACCCCTTTGACCGCCTGTTGATCGCGCAGGCGATGATTGAAAAACTGCCTATAGTATCGGCGGACCGTGCCTTCTCGGAGTACAGCGTGAAGGTTCTTTGGTGACGGCACGCTTCGCTTTTCGGCTTCGTTTCTTGCAACCAACTCATCTTCAACAGATGCTGCCTCATTTCCAATTTCAGGCCAGTCCCGCCTTGGCAAGAATCCCGAAAACCTTGACCAGACCGTTCACGGCTTTGGCAACTTTCTCTACTGTCTCGGTAATCTTCTGAAGCTCTTTCAACTTTTCCCGGGTGTCCTGATTAAGACGCAGCATCTGTTTCGCCTTTTCCTCCAAGGCAGCTGTGCTGGTATTGACGTCATCCAGGACGAGTTGGTTGTCCAAGTCCCGCAGGGCATCGGCCAGCTCATCCAGGAGGTCACGTTGAGACTGCGTCAACCCCGACTGCTGCAATGCCGCGGTCACTTCATTTTCCGCCTCCCGGACATACTGAAGGGTCTTTCGGATCTCGGTATTAGCCATTTTCCGCCTCCGTTGCAATTTCTTACCCGATAGCATTAATCTGCAGTGACAGAAACCTCCCTCCCTTCAAGGGGAGGGTCGGGGTGGGGATGGGGCGATACCGAAGACACGCTAATCGGATTGTCTTATCGCCTAATCCTCGATGGACTTTTTTGTCTTCTTAGCTGCACTTACTTCCTTGCTCAGCGCCTTGATCTCTTCAATTGCCTCTTTGAGATGCATCCTGGATCGTGTCTTCTCCAGGAGTGCATGATGCGCCTTCGCATAAGCCCGAGCCGCGGAGGCAACCTCATCGGACAGTTCAACTCCTGCGCGAGTCCGTGCCAGATCATCATAGACGGCGGATACAAGACATACATCAACCTGGTGCATGTTGTTGGCCACGGACTGGAAGCTACGGCCGAGTGCGTTGTTCTCGTAATTGATGAAATCGGTTTTGAACCTGTTAAGTGCAATGTCTTCAACATCGACCATTAGAGCCTGGATCAGAGGATCCGCCTTCTTGACCGTTTCTTTCAGAATTTCCGCTTGTCGATGCCTGACATAGATTCCTCCTGCACCACGGACAATCTGTCCGATGTCTCCGCCGACCTTGGTGAGAGGGTTTGCAGAGCGGTACTGGTCGTTATATGCATCTGTCGCGGCATCAACCGCTTTCCCGAGGTCCACTGCCGACTTTCCCAATGAGTCGGTATATTCATCGGAAACAAGCAGCGTCAGGATCTTCGAGTACTCCTTCAGTACCCCCAAAGCGGCATCCATTCTTTTACCGGCACCCTTGAAATCATGTTCCAGGGCGTAGGCATTCTTGATCTCTTCCCACGCCTTGATCGATTTGGAAGTATCGATGCCGGCACCGGAATCGGTCCCGTAACTGTACCGGCTCAAGGAGAGCAGCTTCTCGTTGCGTAGCAGGATTCCATAGGAACTGGCAAGAGCGCCTGGAACGGCGCTGTAATCCTCGCTGGCCCGGGCGAATTTCTTCACCTCTCCCACCTGTGATGGAGTAAGGACCGCACAGGCGGAGATGCTGCTGAACACCACGGCGGCGGAAAGAAGAATTGAAAGCCTTTTCATATTATTCCTCCATAGTGAACGATCTTACCTGTTGTAATACCTCGGCAAAGACCGTAAAATCCACGATAAGAGCAGGGATAGGCCCTGTAATGTGTTATGTGCGTTTTGCCGAAGGCGTACGTTTAAGATAGTCCAGAGGATGAGAATGCCGACAATTTCAATGTTTTGGAATTATCATCCGAATGTATTTTTCACCTGGCGAGCATCCGCCACCGCATTTCCATGTCTACTACAACGAATACAAGGCTTCTGTGGATATACGTACTTGCGAGATATTGGAAGGTAATCTTCCCAACAGACAGACGAAGCTAACCCTGGCTTGGGCTGAATTGCATCAGGATGAGCTGCTGGCTGACTGGCAGCTTGTGATGAACGGTGAAGAGCCTTTTAAGATATTACCTCTTCGATAAGGAGTGACAATAATGTATCCCTCGGTGAAAGAAGTTATTCCAGGTGAAGATTATATCCTTTCTGTTGTCTTCGATAATGGTGAGACCGGCACCCTTGACATGAAGCCGATCCTCAACTTCGGCATATTTCAGCGCATCAAGGACTATGATGCTTTTCGACGGGTTCGTGTTGGTTTCGATACTATCGAGTGGGACTGTGGAGTTGATCTCGACCCAGAATATGTATATGCAAAATGCAAAGTCGAGTGAAACTGTTTAGTCGAGCAATGAATTGTTGTCCCCCCCTCCCCCCTTTTCAGATGAACTCCTCGAAATAGTCCAGGTCCTTGTGGAAGGTCTCCTGCAGCCGCGACAGGGATATCAGGGCGATGACGAGGCAGAGCGCTCCTACGGCAAGCGCGCCCAATTCGATCCCCAGATACTTGCGCGCCACCTGGAAGAGCATGGTGATCGGAATGGTCATGCCGCGGACGAAATTGGGGACCGAAGTGGCCACGGTGGCCCGCAGGTTGGTGCCGAACTGTTCGGCCGCCACGGTGACGAAGATGGCCCAGTAGCCGATGCCGAAACCGAGCAGCCCGCAGATGCCGTAGAAAACCGCGGCAGTTACCCCCCTGGCGCTGAAATAGGCGGCCACGGCCGCCACGCTTAGCAGCAGGAAAACGAGGACCACCTTTTTCCGGCTCTGCAGCAGCTGGCTCAGCAGCCCGCTGGCCAGGTCTCCCGCCACAAGGCCGAGATAACAGTACATGACGGCGTTGCCGGCGCTGACCGTCCCCTGGACGGCGAGGACCTTGGCGAATTCGGGGGAGAAGGTAATGAGAACCCCGACCACGAACCAGGAGGGGAGGCCGATGAGGATCGAGTGCAAAAACCGGCCGAAGCGGTCCCGGGAGGTGAAGAGGGCGAGGAAGTTGCCCTTGGAGACCTCGTTGCCTTCCATCCCCTTGAACATGCCGGACTCGGCCACCCTAAGACGCAGCAAGAGGAGCATCAATCCGAGGACGCCGCCGATGAAAAAGGCGGTCCGCCAATCGAACGCCTTGGCAACGATATTGGCAAGGATGGCGCCCGACACCCCTACCGTGGCGACGATCATCGTGCCGTAACCCCTGATGGAGCGGTGCAGCACCTCACTCACCAGGGTGATGCCGGCTCCGAGCTCCCCTGCCAGGCCGACGCCCGCCACGAAACGCAGCAAGGCGTAGGCCTCGATGGAGGTGACCAAGCCGTTGGCAAGGTTGGCAAGGGAGTAGATGCAGATGGAGCCGAACATGATCTTCAGGCGCCCCTTGCGGTCTCCCAGTATGCCCCAGAGAATCCCCCCAAGCAGCATCCCCGCCATCTGCATGTTGAGCAGGAAGACCCCCTGATCGATCAATTGCTGACCTGACAGCCCGATCCCTTTCAGGCTCGGGATCCTGACTATGCTGAAGAGGACCAGATCGTATATGTCGACAAAATACCCGAGAGCCGCCACGATGACCGGCAGGCCGAATACCTGCCGCATTACCCCCCGTGAATCTCCGTCAATGGATGTCATACTTCCGCTCCGTTCGAATATGCCATTGTTTCACCTTTAGTCCGTGAGGGGGCGGCAGACGCGACCCGCGAGGCCACCCGCAGCGCAGGCGCAGCATACACTCACAATTAGCAAGTTTCAATGCCAATTTATTGCTGTCCAGGGGGATTCGTGATCCAGAGCTTGAAGCCGGGAAAGGTCCGTCAGCTGGAGCCAACCGAAGAAGCAAATGCGACCGCCACGCGATCTATTAGTCGAAACGTTCGTGGTCAAGGCGTTTGACAGCTGGTCAGGAGGGTCAGTCTGGAGTAAACCGGGGGCGGATCGAAAGCTGATGCAAGTCTGGTTTAGCTGGTTAACCGAAGGCGTCCTTTCGTCTTGACAGCTCGGCAAGGCACTGTTATCGTTTTGCCTAGACATGTAATCACTTTCGGGGTCAGGGTCAGGGTCAGGGTCATGGTAAGAACGCAGATTCAGTTATCAGAGGATCAGGTCGTCGCGCTCAAGAGGATCGCAGCTTCCCAGCATAAATCCATGGCAGCCGTTATCAGGCAGGCGGTGGATCTTTTCGCAAGATTGGGGGAGACCGCCGACCAGAAACAACCGCGGGAGCGGGCGTTGCGCGCTGCCGGACGCTTCAAATCCGGTACGCATGACCTTGCCGAAAAACACGATGATTACCTTGCTGAAGCATTCAGCGAATGAGGGTTTTTATCGACACCTCCGGTTTCTTGTCGGTACTGGACAGGGACGATTATCGTCACGCTGCATCAAGAAAAGCTTGGGTTGATCTTCTCTCTTCGGATGCGGAGCTGTTAACGACCAACTATGTTCTCCTGGAAACCTTTGCCCTCGTACAAAACCGTCTGGGACTTCCAGCAGTGCGGCTTTTTCAAGACGACATAGTTCCAGTTCTGCACATTGAATGGATTGGCAAAACTCAGCACGAAAACGCTGCAGGAATTTTATTGTCCGCTTTGCGTCGCAAACTCAGCTTGGTAGATTGCACCAGTTTCGCGGCCATGCGGTTGCTCGGAGTGACGACGGCCTTTACCTTGGACAAACATTTTAAAGAACAAGGATTTGACTGTATGCCTGCTGAATGAGAGCCGAGGGGGGGACGGTTCATCAGCATGTAATCTGTTTCCTGAGGTATAGCGCTGCAAATACCGATGTTCCAACCACAGTGGAAACAACCGGTGAATGCCCAAATGCAAGTAAGACGCGACTACATCGTGATGTAGTCGCGTCTTATTTCGTGTTTTGTGGTGGACGCTCATTTGAGAAGTTGGGTTTCGCTGTCAGGAAAGCGAGCTTGGAAAATGTGCTTCCGGCGACCTTGATCGATTCGGATCAAGGGAAGACTGTAAGCGCCGGCCTTGAACCCGTATGACAGATCGAGTTCGGCATTTGCCAGCAGATCTTGAATCCATTGATCGTCATTATCGCCGTACCTTAGCTCGATTGACAGTATGGCCCCCTTTAAATCCAAGAGAGAAGCGACCTCGCCTCCAACAGCCGAAGAAACGCTGGCACGAATACCTCGGATATGCAGCGCCACCTTCCCGGTTCGGAGCCCGATAGCGAGAGATCGATCCGCACCGGAATCAGATCGCATCACAATATCGGAATAGCACCCCTGCTTTATCAATGGATAGGATTCCCAGAAGCACTTGGCACGATTGTCATCCTTGAAGATTCGAACTACGAACTGAGGGTGAAGAATTTCATCAGCAACCTGCTCCTTTTTGGGGCGAGGCAATGCCTTCTGGTCCTCGATCAGAAGATAGTCATCATCTGCTTCCTTTTCCGCGTTCGGCGCATTAGCCTTGATATATGGTCGAATTCGGTTGAGATATGCTGCCATCTCGGACGGAGGGGTGGACATCTTTACGTGAACACCGAACTCTGCGTTCTGCACCGGATAAAGGCCGCGACGTATCTCTTGAAGAACCTCAGCATTCTTCTTTTCTTGTGCCGCCGTCTCTTCGTGCTTGCGTTCGTCTTCCCTCACCTTCTTGTAGGTTTCTGCCGACTCGATCGATACGGCGACGAGAGTTGATATGATCGACCCAACTAAGGCTCGTTTGCCCCATAGGGTGATCTTGCCATCCTTCTTGTAGTCGACCATCAGACCGATCGCCCCGAAGATGCCTGCCATGAGGATCGCGAGGAATTTTAATCCCGCGAGAGCAACATCAATCATGCTTCCCTCCTTGTTTCACAAGGACAAGACGACAAGCGCTTTCGTTATGGAATAGAAGCCGCCATCAAATTAAAACGGAAATTAAATTATTTGCAAAGGATATATCTATGCTCCTTCTTCCTCATGAGGACCTGGTGCGGTACATCGGGATCGTCTGTGGATGCTTCACAAAGGATGTTGCGAAGCGATGTGTCAAGCGGATCGGCGACTTGTTGACGGCTGGGCTGCGATGTTTGTCTGGCCTCCCTCCCTATGCGGAGATTTAGAGGGAGCACCGCACCACATCATGGCTGGTTTGACTTAGGCAATCGCCCTGCCTATAATTTGTTCATTCCGATAAAACGGATTACTCCACGTTCCCACCCTTACCGGAATCGGATCTTCTATTTCGACCGCACCGGCGACCGTGCGGTTGTGCGATGATCAGTTCCATTCCACTGGTGCTCAAATCAATTGGCATGTACGAGGAGGGGACATGAAAATGACAGATATGATAATTGCATTGGGAATCACCATCCTCGTGCTTATCGTAGAGTGCACTACCGCCTCTTCTCAACTAATAGATGGTCCTGTAGCGAGAGAACACCTTGAGCGACAGGTTTCAGCTTTGCTGTATCAGGAAAACTTCAGTGAGTTGGAAAGAATGGCAACCGACTTTCGAACAAATAAGTCAAAATTCCCTGATGGTACATCGAAACTGCGTTACTATTATGGGGTTTTTTCTGCACCCAAAAGTAGCACTCTTGAAGGCTGGAAGAGGTTCTTTGCCAAACTGGATGCCTGGCTACAAAAATATCCCAAATCAATAACGGCAAGAGTGGCAGCGGCTGAGGCGTGGATAGGTTATGGCGCAGAGGCTCGCGGCAGCGGGTTTGCAGATACCGTTACTGAAGAAGGTTGGCGCCTGCTTCATCAGCGCATGGAGAAAGCTTATTCGCTCTTGGCAAAGAAACCAAAACGACCGTCAGACGATTGCCCTCATCGCTATGATCTTCTGTTGATAATTGCACAATATCAGGGCTGGACGAGGCCTCAGTATGAAGCATTGTTTCATGAAGCCATCACTTTTGATCCTTCGTACCAAGTGATCAACGTCAACTATTATTC
>DNRQ01000009.1 GCA_003499925.1 Geobacter sp. | reverse complement strand
ATGTCGTGGCACTTGTCAGCTAGGTGCTAGGTGCTAGGGACTGGGGACTGGGAACTGGGGACTGGGGGGAATACAGTTCCTCCCCCTTCAAGGGGGAGGTTAGGAGGGGGATGGGGGGCCTCCACTCCGATTCACCCCATCCCCACCCCGACCCTCCCCTTGAAGGGGAGGGGGCGTTAAATGCTAGATCGCAGAGTAGCTGGCCTGTTGAGTCATTAACGGAATTTACTGCTAGAGGAAGAGTTCTCGTTGCAAGCTCCCCTTAATTAACCGTTTCGCTCCCCTGCGCTGACTCCCGGTGATCTTGGAGGAGTGCGGGGGCGCCTGATTCTCATTAACACCAATCTAGAACAACCTTTTTTCCTTTTCCGCCCGGCTCAATCCTGCGTCATTTGCTTTTTTTCCTTGATTTATAAAGGGATTTGACATAATCTACCGGGTCGTAAGATAATTTTAATTTAATGTTCGGGGGGATCATGGTAAAACAAGCAGGAACTTCAAAGTTTCAAATCGATCTGCGTCGCCACCTGCGTGGTCAGAACATCTGTGACAATCTGATCCATCTCATTTGCGAAATTGCCGAGGCCAGCAAGTACGTGATCAACGCGGTGCGTACCGGCGATCTCGGCGTTGCCGGTACCTCCAATCTGTACGGCGAGGAGCAGCTCGCCCTCGACGTGCTGTCCGACCGGATCATGCGCAAGCGGCTGGTCCACTCCGGCGTGGTCTGCAACATAGCCTCCGAAGAGATGGACGAGATCTACCAGTGCCAGGCCGATGCCGACGGTCTCTACTCCGTGGCCTACGATCCGCTTGACGGCTCATCGCTTGTCGACGTGAACCTCGCGGTAGGCACCATCGTTTCCATCTACGCGGGGTGCGATCTGCTGCAGCCGGGACGCAACCAGGTTGCCGCTCTCTACGTCTTGTACGGACCGAGGGTCTCCCTGGTCTATTCGGTGGGCGACGGCGTGCACGAGTTCACCATGAACAACCTGATGGAGTTCACCCTCACCCGCGAGAACATCCGGATGGAGGCCGAGGGGAACATCTACGCCCCCGGCGGGCTCAGGAACAAGTACAGCGCGGGGGACGAGAAGTTCATCCGTCACCTGGAAGAGAAGGGGTGCAAGCTCCGTTACTCGGGCGGCTTCGTGCCGGACATCAACCAGGTTCTCATGAAGGGGAAGGGTCTCTTCATGTACCCCGCCCTGAAGGGCTCGCCCAACGGCAAGCTGCGCGTCCTCTTTGAACTGAACCCGATGGCCTTCATCATCGAGCACGCCGGCGGTGCCGCAAGTAACGGCAACATCCCGATCCTCGACATCAAGCCCGAGTCGCTCGATGAAAGGGCGCCGATCTACATAGGCTGCAGCGAGGATGTCAAGCAGGCGATGTCCTTTGTCAACGGCAAGTGATTGTTGTAGTATGGCGGTATCAGAGCAATTGGCGAAGTTTTCCTTAAAGTTGTCCCGGTAGCTGTCGATACGAAGTACATCAGAGCATTCAGAGGTAAGTATGGCAACACAACAGCGTGCGCAGCGGCTGTGCAGCGAAATACAGCTCTTTGATCTGTGCGATCTTGACGTCTGCAGCCACAAGGACGGACGTTTCTGCACCGAGGCAGGGATACTGGAGCGGTTTGAGGCGATCAAGGAGGAGGACGAGCGTTCTCCCGAGCAATATCTGGCCGAGGAACTCGAAGAGGACGAGGAGTCCGAAGAGCTCGGTTTCGAAGAGGCATTCGATGCCGACGACTACGGCGACGAAGAGCTTTAGTTACCGCAGCATCATGAGCATGGCACCAGGAGAACCGCTTCTTAACAGGCGGTTCTTTTGGTATCATTGACAGCATCTCTGCTCTTTCATTGAGGTTCGGCCTGCAAGGGTGCGACCGATTTACCATACGCGCGAGGGGACAGACAGATGACCGCAAAACTGCTCATTTTGGATGACGATCACGACATCCTGCTCATGCTGAAGAGCATCTTCGCCGGCGACGAGTTCGAGCTTTTTCTGGAAAGCGACGGCGAGTCCGCCCTGAGGCGCGTGATCGCGGACCGTCCCAACGTGGCGATCATGGACATCAGCATGCCGCAGAAGTCGGGGCTCGAGGTGCTCAAGGAGGCAAAGAAGATCGATCCCGGGCTCGCCGTGATCATGGCGACCGGTTACAAGACCACCCAGAACGCCATCGAGGCGATGAAGTTCGGCGCCTTCGACTACGTGACCAAACCGTTCGACATGAACAAGCTCAAGGCGGCTGTCAGGAAGGCCGTGGAGTGCAACCTCCTGAGCCGGAAGGTGCGCTACACCAAGGAACGCGCCCAGGTCGAGGAGGATCTCACCGAGGACCTGATGATCGGCTCCTCCCCGGAGATGATCGAGATCTGGAAGATGGTCGGCACCGTGGCGGACTCGGATGCCACGGTCCTGATCCAGGGTGAGTCGGGAACCGGCAAGGAGCTTCTGGCGCGCGCCATCTACAACAACTCCAAGAGAAAGAACCGCCCCTTCCTGGCGGTCAACTGCGCGGCGCTCCCGGAGGCGCTGCTGGAATCGGAGCTCTTCGGGCACGAGAAGGGGGCCTTCACCGATGCGCACTCCAGGCGGATCGGGAAGTTTGAGCAGTGCAACGGCGGCACCATCTTCCTGGACGAGATCGGCGAGATGAGCCCGGCCAACCAGGGGAAATTCCTGCGCGTACTCGAGAACCAGGAGTTCGAGCGGGTAGGGGGGAACGAGACCATCAAGGTCGATGTCAGGGTGATCTCGGCCACCAACCGGAGCCTTTTGACGAGCGTGAAGGAGAAGAGCTTCCGGATGGACCTCTTCTACCGTCTGCGCGTGGTGAACTTCTTCCTCCCGCCGCTTCGCGACCGGGTCGAGGACATCCCGCTGCTGGTCGATCTCTTCGTCAAGAAGTTCTCCAGGAAGTACGGCAAGAACATCAAGGGTGTGGCACCCGAGACCATGGCGATTCTGACCGGCCACACCTTCGAGGGAAACATCAGGGAGCTAAAGAACGTGATCAACTCCGCGACCGTCTTTTGCCGCGGCGACATCCTGGTGCCCGGCGATTTCGAGACCTTCCTGCAGGCCAAGACGGGGTTCAAGGAGGTCGACCTGGAGGCGGCGGGGGACGACTACTACGAGGTGTTCTGGAGCATGCTGGAGCCGGTCTTCGACGGCATCTGCCAGCGGAACAAGGGGGCGATCTACGAGAGCGTCAACATGGGGCTCGAGAAGGCGCTGATCCACATGGCGATGGATAAGAGCAACAACAACCAGGTCTTCGCCGCCAAGCTCCTGGGCATCAGCCGGAACACCCTCAGGGACAGGCTGGAGCGCTACCGCATCGGCGAACCGACTTAGCCACAAAAAAACAACAAGCCTGAAACTCTTTAGCCACAAAAAGGCACAAAATACACAAAAAAAAACAACAAGCCTGAAAAACTCTTTCGCCACAAAAAGGCACAAAATACACAAAAAGAATCTAGTCTTTGAACTAGAAACACCCTTAAGTGGGTGAAGCAATCAGCTGATTGCTTCTTTTTGTGACTTTTGTGCCTTTTTGTGGCAAAAAGAGGTGCTTTTTTTGTGAATTTTCTGCCTTTTGTGGCTGGAAAAGCTCTAGATCAGCACCTTCCCCGCGGCGGCCTCCCAGGACTGCTTCGGTATGCTGAGAAAGACCTCCACGAGCTTGGGATCGAACTGCTTGCCACTGCAGCGGACAACCTCATCGAGCACGGCCTGGAAGGTCAGCGCCTTGCGGTAGGGACGGTCCGAGGTCATGGCGTCCAGGGTGTCGACCAGGGCGAAGATGCGGGCGCTGATCGGGATCGCCTCCCCGCTGAGCCCGTTCGGATACCCGGCCCCGTCGTAGCGCTCGTGGTGCGACAGTACCAGGTCCGCAGCCCCCGAAAAGTACCTGATGCCGGTCAGGATCTCGTACCCCACCGCCGGATGCTGCCGCATGATCTCCCATTCCGCCTCGTCCAGCTTCCCCGGCTTCAACAGGATGTTGTCGGAAACCCCGATCTTGCCGATGTCGTGCAGCAGGGCTCCCTTGGCCAGGATGGAGCGACCACCCTCGTCGACTCCCGCCTTCTCCGCCAACAGACGCGCGTACGCCATCACCCGCTCGGAGTGGGATCCGACCTCCTTTTCCCGGGCGTCCAGCGCCCTGATCAGCGCCGCCAGGGTATGCTCGTAGGCGAGGTTGATCTCCCCCATCACGGTCCGGATCACCTCGGTCTGCTCGCGCACCTTGTGCTCCAGGTTGGCCTGGTACTCGCGGTTCTCCAGGATCAGCCGGCGCTTCTCCAGGGTGTTTTTCACGGTCAAAAGCACCCGGTCCAGGTTGAACGGCTTGGTGATGTAATCCTCGGCGCCGAAGTGGATGCAGGAGAGCGCGGTGTCCATGTCGTTCATCGCGGTGATCATCAGCACGGTGGTGTCAGGGGTCAACTGCTTGATATCCTTCAACAGCTCGATCCCGGAGCGGCCCGGCATCATGATGTCCAGAAGGGCCAGGTCAAGCTTTTGGCTGTTGATGATTTCCAGCCCTTCCTCTGCGCTTGCGGCCTGATAGCAGGTGAATCCCTCTTTGGAGAGGGTGATGTTGATCAGCTCGCGGATCATCTCTTCGTCATCTGCTATAAGGATGTTTCCTGTCAATTGCTACCTCCTGAGGGCGCCGCTGTTTCCTGTTGCGACCCTGTCCCGGCGAGCGTCTCCCAGACCTTTTTGATCAGGGCGTCGCTCGTGAACGGTTTGGGCAGAAACTGCACCCCTTGTTCCAGCATATTCTCCAGGCTCAGCCTGTTATCGGTGTGCCCGGACATGAACAGGACCTTCAACTCCGGGTTTTTCCGGGTCAACAGCTCGGCCAGGCTCGGCCCGCTCATGAACGGCATCACCACGTCGGTCAGGAGCATGTCGACCCGCTCCCCGTGCTCCTCGAATAGCGCGACCCCCTGTTCGGGATCCGTCGTCTCCAGCACCTGAAAGCCTCGTTTCCTCAGTGTGTGCACCACGAGGTTCAGCACCCCCGGTTCGTCCTCTACCACGAGAATGGTCTGGGAGCCTTGCAGCTCCTCATCGACCGCCTGCCTCTTGAGCGCATCGGCCGGCTGGAACACGCGCGGCAGATAGACGCTGAAGCGCGCCCCCTCTCCGGGCTGGCTGATCACTTCTATGTACCCTCCGCTTTGCTTGACGATGCCGTACACGGTGGCAAGCCCCAGCCCGGTCCCCCTCCCCATCTCCTTGGTGGTGAAGAACGGTTCGAACAGCCGCCGCTTCACCTCGTCGGTCATCCCCTCCCCCTGGTCGCTTACCGCGATCCGCACGTAGCTGCCGGCAAACGCGCCCGGGTGCAGCAGGGTGAACCCCTCGTCGATCTCGCAGTTGGCGGTCTCAATCAGGATCCTTCCTCCGGTATCGGAGGCGTCGCGGGCGTTCACGATCAGGTTCATCACGACCTGTTCGAACTGCCCCGGATCGATCTTTATCAGGCCGATCTCCTCGGAGAGGGTGGTCTCCAGCTCGATATTCTCGCCGATCAGCCTTCTCAGCATCTTTTCCACCCCCTTCACCTGGTGGTTGATGTCGAGCACCTTCGGCTCCAGGATCTGCCGCCTGCTGAAGCTTAGCAGCTGCCGGGTGAGATCGGCCGCCCGCTCGCCGGCGCGCAGTATCTGCTCGGCCTCCTTGCGCATCGGTGAGCCGCTCTCAAGCGACCTGATCAGCAGCGTGCTGTAGCCGTTGATCACGGTGAGCAGGTTGTTGAAGTCATGGGCGACGCCGCCTGCCAGCTGGCCTACCGCCTCCATCTTCTGCACCTGCCTCAGCTGGTCGATGGACCGTTTCCTCTCGGTGACATCCTCCTTCACCCCGACGAAATGGGTGATGCTCCCCTCCGAGTTCTTCACAGCCGATATGGAGCCGCTTTCCCAGAACAGCTCGCCGCTCTTTTTCCTGTTGTGCAGCTCGCCGTGCCATTCGCGGCCGGAGCTGATGGTCTCCCAGAGATCCCGGTAGAAGTCGCGGTCCATGCTCCCCGACTTGAGGATGCTCGGGTTCTGCCCGACCAGCTCCTGCTCGCTATATCCGGTCACCTCGACGAACTTCGGGTTCACGTATTCGATCTTCCCCTGCAGGTCGGTGATTACCACCGAAACCGGGCTCTGCTCTACGGCGCGCCACAGCTTGCTCAGCTCGGCCTCGGCGCGTTTGCGCTCGGTTATGTCCAACAGGGTCCCGATCACCGCGGGGTTGCCGTTCAACTGGGTTCTGGTGCCGTTTACCTCGAGCTCGATCAGGGATTGGTCGGAGCGCTTGCCGCGGAAGAAGAAATGCAGGCTCTCGCTCTCCTCCCTGAGCGGGCGCAGGAACTGGGTGATCACCCTGATCTGGTCGTCCCGGGGCACCAGGTCGAGCAGGGTCTTCGACTCGACCAGCTGCTCCGGCTGGTACCCGAAGATCCCGGCGAACTTCGGGTTGACGTAGCTGAACAGGTCGTCCTGCAAAAGGAATATGCCGACCAGCGACTGCTCCACCAGGCTCTGGAAGCGCGCCTCGGTCGCAGAGAGGGCGTCTTCGGCCATCCTCCTCTCGCGGCGCACCACGGCCTCGTTGATCTCCCGCTTGATGGCGGGGACCAGCCGGGAGAGCCTGTCCTTGATCAGGTAGTCATGGGCCCCCGCGCGCATCGCCTCGACAGCGACATCCTCTCCCATCTGACCCGAGACCATGATGAACGGGAGATCGATGCCGCTCTCATGCAGGATCTGCAGGGCCGACAGACCGCTGAACCTGGGCATGACGTAGTCGGAGATGACGAGCTGCCAGCCACCCTCGCCGAGGGCCGCCTCCATCTCCTCGGCCGTCTCCACGCGTTCATAGCTGGTGGAGAACTCCTTCTGCAGCTGACGAACGATCAGTGCGGCGTCGTTGGGGGAGTCATCAACGATCAGGATGCGTAGTGTCTGTTTCATGGGTGGCCGGTCCCCGGGTGGTCGACTCGCTGAGGGTTACCTAGTTTAGCCGTCGACTCGTTGATAGTCAACTTGAGCATGAAAAGCGGTTCGGTAATCAACTCGGCAGTCGAGCGGTCTCAAGTTGTTGAGTCGTCAACCCTTTCCCTGCACTCATTCCCGGGCTGACGCTTCCAATAATGGCTTATCGGCCCTCAACCCCAGATGTTTAGCTGAAATCCGCTAAAACCGCAAGAAAACGGTGCGCTTCGTTTTTCAGCGCGATTTCTGCACTACTAATAAAGTAAGGAATATGCTATGAATCTGATGCCGAACCGAAGCTGCCCAAAGGAGAATTGCCGTGCAGACCCCGCGCCTTAACCGTCTTTTCACCCGACAGATCGTAGTAATGGGTTGCCTGCTCGTCGCGCTGGCAGGCTGCTCCGCAGAAAAGGAGAAAGCGAAGGAAAAAGCTCCGGCACCGGTGACGGTGGCACGGGTCGGGCAGGCGAGCGTCCCGGTGGAGTTGCGCGCCATCGGCAACGTCGAGCCTCACGCCACGGTAGCGGTCAAATCGATGGTTTCCGGCACGGTCACCAGCGTCCACTTTAAAGAGGGTCAGGACGTGGCAAAGGGGGCGCTTCTTTTCACCATCGATCCCAGGCCTTACGCCGCGGCGCTCTCCCAGGCCCGGGCGAACCTGGCGCGGGACGTGGCGATGGCCGCCAACGCGAGTGAGCAGGCTGGCAGGTATTTGGGACTTGTCAATGAGGGAATCGTCACCCGGGAGCAGTACGACCAGTTGAAGGCCAACGCCGATGCGCTCTCCGCCTCCGTTGCCTCCAACCGAGCGGCGGTCGACAGCGCCAAGCTGCAGCTCGGCTTCTGCTACATCCATGCCCCCATGACCGGCCGGACCGGCAACCTCGCAGTGAACGCGGGCAACCTGGTCAAGGCCAACGACGCCCCCGCCCTGGTCACCATCAACCAGATCTCGCCGCTCTACGTCACCTTTTCCCTGCCGGAGAAGGAACTCGGGGCGATCAAGGGGAGGATGGGGGGGAAGCTCGCCGTTGAGGCATCCGTGCCTAACAGCGGCGCCGCCGAAAAGGGGGTGGTCACCTTCCTCGATAACGGGGTCGACCAGGCGACCGGGACCATCAAGGTGAAGGGGACCTTCCAAAACGGCGGGCGCCGGCTCTGGCCGGGGCAGTTCGTGAACGTGCTCCTCACCATGGATGTCAGGCAAAACGCGATCGTGGTGCCGACCAGGGCGGTCCAGACCGGCCAGCAGGGGGAATTCGTCTACCTGGTGAAGCAGGACTCGACGGTGGAGCTCCGACCGGTCACGGCGGGTGTGGCGCGGGAAGGGATCACCGTCGTGGAGAAGGGGTTGAACCCAGGCGACACCGTGGTGACCGACGGGCAGATGAGGCTTGCTCCCGGGGGGAAGGTCGCGGTCAAGAAGGGACCGGCATGAACATAGCGGAGATCTTCATCAGGCGGCCGGTGATGACCAGCCTGGTCATGCTGGCCATCATGCTGGCCGGCATAACGGGATACCGCCTGCTGCCGGTGAACGACCTCCCAAGCGTTGATTACCCGACCATCCAGGTCACCGCGAACCTCCCCGGAGCAAATCCGGAGACCATGGCTTCGGCGGTAGCCACCCCCTTGGAACGCCAGCTCTCCACCATCGCCGGCATCGATTCCATGAACTCCACCAACGGGCAGGGGATCACCCTGATCACCTTGCGCTTCACGCTGGACCGCGATATCGACGCCGCAGCGCAGGACGTGCAGTCCGCCATAGCCAAGGCCGCCCGCCAGCTGCCGCAGGAGATGCCGACCCCCCCCTCCTTCCAGAAGGTGAACCCCGCCGACCAGCCGGTCCTCTACCTGGTGCTGAGCTCCAAGACGCTGCCGCTCTCCCGGGTGCACGAGTACGCCGACTCCATGATGGGGCAGCGCATCTCCATGGTGAGCGGTGTGGCGCAGGTGCAGATCTACGGGTCCCAGAAGTACGCGGTGCGGGCGCGGGTCAACCCGATGGCGCTCGCCTCCCGGCAGATCGGCATCGACGAGGTCTCCAATGCCCTCTCCGCCGGCAACGTGAACCTCCCCACCGGCACCCTGCAGGGAAGCAACAAGGCGTTCGCCATCCAGAGCGAGGGACAGCTCCTGGACGCTGCAGCCTTCCGTCCGCTCATCATCGCCTACCGGGGGGGGGCGCCGGTGAGGCTCTCCGATGTCGGCGTGGTGGTCGACTCGGTCGAAAACGACAGGATCGCCGGCTGGTTCAACGCGAGCGACCGCGCCATCATCCTCGCGGTGCAGAGGCAGCCGGGGACCAACACCATCGAGGTGGTGGACAGCATCAAGAAGCTGATCCCCGCTTTCCGCGAGCAGCTCCCGGGGGCCGTGTCGCTGAACGTCCTCTATGACCGCTCCGAGGCGATCAGGCACTCGGTGGCCGACGTGAAATTCACCCTGCTGCTCACCATCTTCCTGGTCGTGCTGGTGATCTTCCTGTTCCTGAGGAACCTCTCCGCCACCGTGATACCGAGCCTGGCGCTCCCCATCTCCCTGGTCGGCACCTTTGCGGCGATGTACGCCCTCGGTTTCTCGGTGAACAACATAACGCTCATGGCGCTCACCCTGTCGGTGGGGTTCGTGGTGGACGACGCCATCGTGATGCTGGAGAACATCGTGCGCCACATGGAGCAGGGAGAAAGCGCCATGGAGGCCTCCCTCAAGGGCTCCAGGGAGATCGGCTTCACCATCGTCTCCATGACCGTCTCGCTGGTCGCGGTCTTCATCCCGGTGCTCTTCATGGCCGGGATGCTCGGCCGCCTGCTGCACGAGTTCGCCATCACCATCACCTGCGCGATCCTGATCTCCGGTGTGGTGTCGCTGACCCTCACCCCGATGCTTTGCAGCCGTTTCCTGCGCCCGCCCGGAAGCGAGCGCCACGGCAGGCTCTACCTGTTCATGGAGCGCTTTTTCGCCGCGATGCTCTCGGCCTACGACAGAAGCCTGACCCGGGTGCTCGGGATGCGCCGCGCCACCATCGCGCTCACCCTGGCGCTCACGCTGCTCACCGTCTTCATGTTCTGGAAGATGCCGACCGGGCTATTGCCGAGCGAGGACCTGGGCTCCTTTTTCTGCATCACCGAAGCAGCGCAAGGGGTCTCTTTCGAAGAGATGGTGGCGCACCAGAAGGAGATCGCCGAGATCATCGCGGCCGACCCCAACATCAAGGGGTTCATGTCGTCGGTCGGGGCGTCGGGCTCCCGGGTCGGCTCCAATTCGGGCTTCATGTTCGTGACCCTGAAGCCCCGCGGGGAGCGCGAGCTCTCGGTGGACCAGGTGATCCAGTCGCTCAGGCCCAAGCTCGCCGCCGTCCCCGGCATCCAGGCCTTCATGCAGAACCCCCCGCCCATTCGCCTCGAGGCGCAGCTCTCCAAGAGCCAGTACCAGTTCCTTTTGCAATGTCCCGACACCAAGGTGCTCTATGACAGCGCCGGGGAGCTTGAGGTGAAGCTCAGGCAGCTGCCGCAGCTGCTCGACGTGACCAGCGACCTGCAGCTGAAAAACCCCCAGGTGAACGTGCAGATCGACCGGGACAAGGCGACCTCCCTCGGCATCACCCCGCAGCAGATCGAGGAAGCCCTCTATTACGCCTACGGCTCCCGGCAGGTCTCCACCATCTACGCCCCCACCAATCAGTACCGCGTGATACTGGAGCTGGAGCCCCAGTACCGGATGGACCCAGCGGCGCTCGGCATGCTCTACGTCAGGTCCTCCACCGGCGTCCTGGTGCCTCTTTCCACCATGACCACCCTGAGCAAATCGCTGGGACCGCTCTCGGTGAACCATATGGGGCAGACCACGAGCGTCACCATCTCCTTCAACCTGAAGCCGGGCGTGCCGCTGGGCGACGCGGTGCAGGCGATCGAGAAGAGCGCCAGGGAGTCGCTGCCGCCCATGGTCAGCACCGGTTTCCAGGGTGCCGCCAAGGCCTTCCAGTCCTCCACCAAGGGTCTCACCATGCTGCTTCTGGCCGCCGTGGTGGTGATCTATATCGTGCTCGGCATCCTTTACGAGAGCTACATCCACCCGATCACCATCCTGTCGGGTCTTCCCGCGGCCGGCTTCGGCGCTCTGCTCACCTTGATGATCTTCCACAAGGAGCTGAACATCTACGCCTTCGTCGGCATCATCATGCTGGTCGGCATCGTCAAGAAGAACGCCATCATGATGATAGACTTCGCGCTGGAGGCGCAGCGCAATCAGGGGAAGAGCCCGCTGGAGGCCATTCACCAGGGGTGCCTGGTCCGTTTCAGGCCGATCATGATGACCACCATGGCCGCACTGATGGGGACGCTCCCGATCGCGCTCGGTATCGGCGCCGGTGCCGAAGGAAGGCGGCCGCTCGGGCTTGCCGTGGTAGGGGGACTGCTCGTCTCGCAGCTCCTCACCCTGTACATCACGCCGGTGGTTTACTACTATATGGACCAGCTTTTGGAGAGGGGGAGGCTCCTGCTCGGCAGGCGCTCGCCGGCCGGGGAGTCGGCGCAGCCGGGGACGTCGTAGCATCCTCCCGCCAGTTGCGCACCAGGGGCGGGCGAACACACGGTTCGCCCCTAACCGGAACCATCGTTATCTGCAGGGGCGAATCTTGTATCGCCCTGATTCTTGGAACTGCCCCTCAGGAACTCCCATGTTCATCAACGACGAAACCCAAAAGCAGGTGCTCCCGGTAATAGCCAGGTCGGCCATCGCACCTTCGAGCGATGCCCAGCAGCGTGCCGGCGCACTGCTGCAGCTAAATCCCGGGCAGCAGGTAAAGGCTGAGATCATCGCGAACCTCCCCAACAGCCTCTATCTTGCCAGGATCGCCGGCGAGATGTACAAGCTGGAGATCCCCCTCAACGTTCAGCCCGGCGAGACCATGGATATGACCTTCGTGGCCGCCGAGCCGCGCATCACCTTCCACATTCGTCCGGAAGGGGGAGGGGAGTCGGTCCGGCTAAGCTCGATGGGGAAGTGGCTGGCCGGTGTGGCCCGGGAGTCCGCCTCGCTCCAGGTCGTGCAGGAGACGCTCCTGGAGGACCCGGCCCAGGGGGCGACCCTGCTCGCTGCGAGGCTCAAGGCGGCGCTCACGCAGGGCGGGCTCTTCTACGAGTCGCACCTGGCAAAGTGGGCCGCGGGGTCACTGCAGCTGGGAGAAATTCTCAAGGAACCGCAGGGGAAGCTTTCCCGCGCCGCCTCGGATCAGGACGCTTCGGACCGGAGCGGCGAGACGCGGGAGGCGGAATTCGCCGACGGCCGGACGCTGCCGCTCATCAAGGAACAGCTGCAACTGCTGAATTCCGGGGTCCTCTCCTGGAAGGGGGAAGCCTGGCCGGGACAGGAGATGGAGCTTTCCGTGACCGAAAGGGAGGCGGAGCAGGATGAGGCGCGGATCGAAGCGGCTCTGTCGCTTGAGCTCCCGCATCTGGGCGGCGTCGAGGCGAAACTGCGCTTCGGGGCGGAGGGTTTGTGGGTCGAATTTGTCTGCGAGCGGCCGGGCGCCTCGGCGCTTCTGAAAAAAGGGGGGGAAGGGCTGCGCTCGGCGCTTGCCTCCTCGGGGCTCTATTTAAACAGGATGGCGGCAAGGGATGGCGAAACGGTCGAGTGAAATGAAGCGGGCGGTTGCCATGGCCTATGGATCCGAGGACGGCGCTCCGCGGGTCGTCGCCAAGGGGAGCGGTGTCTCCGCCGAGGCGATCATCTCTCTGGCGCGGGAGAGCGGCGTCTATGTGCACCAGTCGCCCGAGCTGGTAAGCCTCCTGATGCAGGTTGACCTGGACAACGAGATCCCGCCTGAGCTGTACCAGGCGGTGGCCGAGATCCTGGCCTGGCTTTACGCCATGGATCAGAATATCTCCGCCAGCCAGGAAAACGGCTCTTCCATCAGGTAATCCGCGTCGTTTGTGGTGACTCTCTCCGAGGTCAGCGTCGGAACAGGCGGCAGCACGATCTTGTAGGGTATTTTTTCCAGCTCCACCGGGATCCCTCCCATCTTCCTCGCGTGTCCCCCTCCGGCTATCACCACCATGACCGTTTCCGGATGCAGCAGGAAATAATCGCCGATGCGCCGTGCCATCACCCTGTTCCTCAGCATCTGGGCTTCGCACATGTAGCGGAAGGCATCCCCTTTTCTGCCGTGCATGTAGTAGGAAGACTTGATGAAGTCGAGGTAGGCGTCGCTCACTTTGCCATCGAGGCCTGCCGGGAGCAGGCGCAGTTCTTCGCTGGTGAGGGAGGAAAAGCCGGTTTGAGATACCTTCCGGACCATGCTGCGCGGCGCGTTCAGAGCGACGATGGGGATATTGTTGTCGCGGGCGAAAAGCAGGATGTCCCGGTAAAGGCCCCAGGAGATGTTTCTCCAGTTTGCTTCGAAGACCTTCCTGATGGCGAATTCGGGAGCTTTCCCCGCGCTCCAGGCGTCCAGCGCCGGCTGGCTCGAGTTCTCGAACATCTCCATCCCTATGGCGAGAGGTTTTCCCTCCGCCCTGATAGCCTGCAGGATGTCGAGCTGGAGCCGATGGTGCGAGGCCGCGTCGTGGCGCTCTCCAGCGAAGACGAGCGGCGTGCCGCTAAGCTCGGCGATCATGGTCCTGAGGTCGATTTTCTCACGGTCCTCGACGCGCACGACATGTGTTATGGAACAGCCTGTCAGGGTGAGGGCGAGGAAGGCGAGGAGTAGGGCTTTAAAGAGACGGGGTTTTCGCATGCAGCCGTTATAGCAGAGATGGGTTGATACGGGAAGTGGAGAAACCGCGAAGGGGGAGCCTACGGGGATTTGTCCGCAGCTGCCGGCATTGCCAAATCCCCCCCGACCCCCCTTTTTCAAAGGGGGGAGGTGCCGGTTTCCCGAAGAGGGAGGGTGTTAATTTACACCGACCGTTCTCCCTGACACGTTCAGGCGCCCTTGGGCAAACATCCTGATCGCTTCGGGATAGATGCGGTGCTCTTCTTTTTGGATCCGCGCCGACAGAGTCTCCTCGGTGTCCCCCTGCACCAGGGGTACTGCTGCCTGGATGATGATCGGCCCGGTGTCTGTGCCCGGATCGACGAAATGGACGGTGCACCCGGCGACCTTTACGCCGTATTCCAGGGCCTGACGCTGGGCGTGCAGCCCGGGGAAGGCGGGAAGCAGCGCGGGATGGATGTTCATCACGGCATTGGGAAAGGCTTCCAGCAGCACGGGGGTGATGATCCGCATGAATCCCGCCATCGCCACCAGCTCCACCTCGAACTCGCGCAGGGTTGCCACCAGCGCTTCGTCGTAGGCCTCTCTTCCGGTGTAGGCGCGATGATCGAGATGCAGCGCCGGTATCCCGGCCAGCCTTGCCCGCTCAAGCGCGTAGGCGTCTGCCTTGTTGCTGATCACGCAGGCAACACGCGCACTGACTTCCTCGCGCGCGCAGGCATCGATGATGGATTGGAGGTTGGTGCCGCTGCCCGATACCAGTACGCCTATGTTGAGTATTTTTCCCATGACGGTCGCAGGGGGCTCTAGACGAGCTCCACGCACTCCTTGCCGGCTTCACACTTGACGACCTCGCCGATGTGGTAGGCGGTTTCATTAAGCCCGGTGAGCCTGATCATTACGTCTTCGGCTTCGCGCTCAGGGACGATCAGGACCATGCCGATACCGCAGTTGAAGGTCCTGAACATCTCGGTTTCGTCTATGTTGCCCCCTTTCTGGATCAGCTTGAAGATGTCCGGTACCTGCCAGCTGTCCTTCCTGACCACCGCCTTGCAGCCGTTGGGGAGCACCCTGGGGATATTTTCGAGCAGGCCGCCGCCGGTTATGTGCGCCAGGCCGCTGATGTTGAAGTCCCGCAGCAGGTTCATCACGGAACGGACGTAGATGCGGGTAGGAGTCAGCAGTTCGTCGGCAACCGTCCTGCCGATCCCGGGGATCTCGTCGTCTATGCCGAGCCCCATGTGCTCGAGGATGACCTTGCGCGCCAGGGAGAAGCCGTTGCTGTGCAGACCGCTGGAGCTCAGTCCGATCAGATGATTGCCGACCGTGATGGAGGAGCCGTCGATGATCTTCTCGCGCTCCACCACCCCGACCGCGAAGCCGGCCATGTCGTACTCTTCACCGGTGTAGAATCCGGGCATCTCGGCGGTCTCGCCGCCGATCAGGGCGCAACCGGCCTGGATGCAGCCGTCGGAAACACCCTTGATGATGGAGGCGGCTTTTTCGGGGTCGAGCTTGGCGGTAGCCAGGTAGTCGAGGAAGAAGAGGGGCTCCGCCCCCTGCACGATGATGTCGTTCACGCACATGGCGACCAGGTCGATGCCGATGGTGTCGTGACGGTTCGCCATGAAAGCGAGTTTCAGCTTGGTACCGACTCCGTCGGTACCCGACACCAGCACGGGGTGCTTGTATTTCCCCATGTTCAGGGAGAAAAGCCCGCCAAAACCACCGATGTCCGCAAGCACCTCAGGACGGGAAGTCGCCTTCACCAGCGGCTTGATCATCTTGACGAATGTATTGCCTGCATCTATGTCTACGCCGGCGTCTTTGTATGTGATTTTAGTTTCGCCCAAGGGAAAACCTCCGATAAATTAAAGGGGAAATCTAGCGCATATCCCCCAAAAAGTCAAAGCGAAAAAAATGTTTACTTCCCCTTGACGTTTGCTTATCATACCCCGCGGTGCTTAATCTTCATGAAAAAATAACCCTGCGTCCCATGCGCGAGGAGGATCTGGAGGCGGTACTCGAGATAGAGTCGGCCTCTTTTTCGCGCCCCTGGACCAGGCGCCACTTCAGCGACGAGCTGGCGTCTCCCTTCGGCTACCCGGTGGTGGCAGTCATGCCCGACGGGAGCGTTGCCGGCTACCTCTGCATGAAACAGGTGCTTGACGAGGCAGAGATCCTCGATGTTGCCGTGAGCGTCTCGCTGCGCGGCAGGGGCGTAGGCCGCCTTCTCGTGGAAACCGCACTCGCTGCCGCCCGGGGCAGGGGAGGAACGGTCGTCTCCCTGGAGGTGCGGGTCGGCAACCGGGAAGCAATCGCCCTGTATGAGCGGCTCGGCTTTCATGAGATGGGGCGACGCAGGCAATATTATGAAAATGGCGAGGACGCCATCCTGATGGAATATACCGGATAGCGCGCAGAGCGTAAACATAGAACGTAGAACGTAGAACGTAGAACGTAGAACGGATTCTAAGCGAGAGAGAGGAGTGCGATGCAGTTTAAATCAATGGTAGTCTCGAACGTGGAGCTCTCGCCCGGATATTTCAGGATGAGGATGACCGCCCCTCATGATCTGCTCTCCGCCGCACCGGGGCAATTTCTGATGCTCAAGGTCTCCGACGCCATAGATCCCCTGCTGCGCCGGCCCTTTGGATTCTTCGATGTCGGGACCTTCTCGGCCGAGTACGCCGGTTGCGGAACGCAGTGCTACTGCGAGATCCTCTACAAGGTGGTCGGCAAGGGAACCAGGATGCTTGCCGCGCTGCATCACGGCGACCTGCTCGATCTCCTGGCGCCGCTTGGCAAGGGATTCGACATGGGAGCGCCCGGCGAGGAGAAGATACTCGTTGGCGGCGGGGTCGGGCTGGCACCGCTTTACTACCTGGCGAAGGAGCTGGTGGCCCGCGGCGAGAAGGTGCGCCTTTTTGCCGGCGGCAGGAACCGGGACGACATCCTCTGCGTCACGGAGTTCGAGCGCCTCGGCGTCGAAACCTATGTCTCCACCGACGACGGCACCCTGGGCGAAAGCGGCCTGGTGACCCAGGTGCTGGAGCGGCATCTGCAAAGCTGCGGCATGCGCATCTTCGCCTGCGGCCCGACCCCGATGCTCAAGGCGGTCGCCCTGATGGCGCAGCGCCACGAGGTCCCCTGCCAGGTTTCCATGGAGGCCTACATGGCGTGCGGAGTAGGCGCCTGCCTCGGCTGTGTCATGAAGGGAGCCAATCATTCCGACGACACCCCCGACTACCGCTGCGTCTGCAAGGACGGCCCCGTCTTCGACAGCTTTGAACTGCAATGGAGTTAGCTATGCAAAAACCTGACATGTCCGTGGAGCTGGCGGGGATCAAGATGCGCAATCCCGTGATGACCGCTTCCGGCACCTTCGGCTACGGCGCCGAATTCGGCGACTACATGAATCTCGAGAGCATCGGCGCCATGATCACCAAGGGACTCTCGCTCAAGCCCAAGGCCGGTAACCCGACGCCGCGCATCGTGGAAACGCCTGGCGGCATGCTCAACGCCATCGGCCTGCAGAACGTCGGCGTTGACGCCTTCATCTCGCAGAAGCTTCCCTACCTGAGCAAGGTGGCCACGCCCGTGATCGTGAACCTCTACGGCAACACGCTGGAGGAGTACGGCGAGGTGGCAAGCCGGCTCGATTCCCTGGACGGAGTCGCGGGCATCGAGGTGAACATCTCCTGCCCGAACGTGAAGCAGGGGGGAATCGTCTTCGGCACCGACCCGCTGGCAGCCCGGGAAGTGGTGCGTCTGGTGAAGAGAAGCACTTCAAAGCCGATCATCGTGAAGCTCTCCCCCAACGTGACCGACGTGGTGCTGATGGCCAAGGCGTGTGCCGATGCCGGCGCCGATGCCCTTTCGCTGATCAACACCCTGACCGGGATGGCGATAGATCTCGAGCGCCGCCGCCCGATCCTGGCTAACGTCACCGGGGGGCTGTCCGGCCCCGCCATCAAGCCGGTTGCGCTCAGGATGGTCTGGCAGGTGGCGAGAAACGTGCAGCTGCCGATTATCGGAATCGGCGGCATAATGAATGCGCGCGATGCGCTGGAGTTCATCCTCGCCGGAGCCACCGCGGTTCAGGTAGGTACCGCGAGTTTTCTCGACCCCTCCGCGGCGCAAACCATCGCCAGGGATATGGAACAGTACCTGGCTGAGAACCGGATACCTTCAATCGCCTCCATGATCGGGGCGCTCGAGCTCTGATGGATAACTGGGAGAAAAGCCTGAGTCGAAGCGTTACCAGCCCGGAGGAACTTTCCGGGCTTTTTCGTATCGAAACCTCGACTCTCGCCGGGGTCGTCGCCCGCTACCCGATGCGGATCACCCCCCATTACCTGGGGCTGATCGACCAGCCGGGCGACGCCATCTGGCGCCAGTGCGTGCCGGACCCGGCAGAACTGCACGATCTCTCCCAGTCCCCCGACCCGCTCGACGAGGAGCGCCTCTCCCCGGTTCCGGGGCTGATCCACCGCTATCCCGACCGGGTGGTCTGGATCGTCTCCTCGGCCTGTGCCGTCTACTGCCGCTTCTGCATGAGGAAGAGGGGGGTGGGGTGCCAGGACATGGTTCCGGCACCGCAGGGTGAAGCAATCGATTACATCGCCTCCAGGCCGCAGATCAGGGACGTGATCCTCTCCGGAGGCGATCCCTTGCTGCTCCCTGACGAGCGGCTCGATGCGATACTGACCGCGCTGCGCCGGATTCCGCACCTGGAGATCATCAGGATCGGCACCCGGGTTCCGGTGACACTCCCGGAGCGTATCACCGCCAAGCTGGCGCGGATGCTCAAGAGGCACCAGCCGATCTACCTCAACACGCACTTCAACCATCCCCGCGAAATCACCCCCCACTCCGCCAAGGCCTGCGCCAGGCTGGCCGATGTCGGGATACCCCTGGGAAACCAGACCGTGCTGCTCAAGGGGGTGAATGACGACCCGCAGGTGATGCGAAGCCTCATGCAGCGGCTTCTCACCATCCGGGTGCGCCCCTATTACATCCACCAGATGGACCTGGTCAAAGGGACCGCCCATTTCAGGACCCGTGTAGCGCAGGGTGTGGCGCTGATGGAGGCGTTGCGCGGCCACACCTCCGGGCTTGCAGTCCCGCATTACGTGATCGACCTTCCGGGAGGAAAGGGGAAGGTCGAGATTCCGTCCGGGCGCGTGGCTCGAGACGGCTCGCGGGTCACCGTCACCAATTACCTTGGCGAAATAGTCGAGTACTCAGATCTGTCCTGAGGCCTTGTGCATTGGGATATCGGGTTCGGGTTGGCGAGAGCTGCCGGCGCAACGGCCTGACGCTCCTGCCGCTATTTTTATTTTCGGCACCCTCCGTAAATGATTTTGGTATAATGAAGGCTGTTTCCGGAGATGCCAAGGGCAAAGGAGGCGAAATGAGGAGAGTTACGACTGAAGAGGATATCGTAAAGGACAAGCCGGTGGTAACCGACGTCAAACCGATCTGCGCGCTCTGCGGCGCGGAGCTTGAGATAGATGAGGAGAGCGGCGAATACCGGTGCCCGATCTGTGATACCGAAGAGGGGCAATGACAAGATGGGCGAAGGCTAAGCTTGCTGACGGGGTTCAGCAGGGCTTGAGTAGCAGCGACGGGTCACAGCCGTCGGTTCGCGGTCAATGGGAGGTGCGCAATGCCGGAAAAATTGGAAGGCGACCAACTGGAATTGAGAAATCTGCTGATCGAGCAGAAACGGAAACTGTGGGCCGAGTTGACCGACGAAATCTTCAGCCAGACCGGCGCAGAGCTGGCTTCGCAGTACGATATTCCCCAAGACCCCGGCGAAAAGAGCCTTCTGGACATGCTCTCCGATGCGGGGCTCGCCATCGCAGATGTCAGACGGGTCCAGCTGACCCAACTCGACGAAGCGCAGAGGCGTCTTGAGACGGGAACCTACGGCAGGTGCGAGGGGTGTGGGGAGGTCATCGATATCCAGAGACTCAGGCTGGTGCCGTTCACCGCAAACTGCGTCGATTGCCAGAAGAAGCAGGAGGGTCCGTCAAAGGGGCCGGGGACGACACTGTAGCCATACCCGGTAAACTTCTGGACGGCCCGAACCGTCGTGCCATGCAGGTCAGTGGAATGGGCCATTCAAGCCGTTCATGTCCATCGTCAGGATAATTTCTAAAGCAGCGCGTCTATAGCGTCAAAATCCATGTACTGTTCCGCATTGGCCATGATCCAGTTCAGCTTCTCCTGGTCCTCATAGGTGATTTTCGCCACGTCGTCGGAGAGCGCTGTGAACGCCTCGGCTGTGGTTTCCTCCACCCTGATGTAGGGGATGTTGCTGTCGTGCAGGATCTGCTGGCTGATCTCGGAAACCGGGCCGTGACCGGCTATGACCAGTCCGGCTATCTTTTCCTGGTAGGCCGGAATGTGATAAAGGGAGGAGAGGGTCACGATCAACTCGTCCCTTGAACTCGTGACGATCATGAGTGTCGAGTCGAGCAGGCCGTCGATCACCCGCTGGGAGGAGGCGGCACCCAGCTGGATGTTGTGGATGATGCGGCTTTTCTCGCTCAGGTCCCCCTGCAGCGGCAGGTCGAACAGCTTCGATATGTGGCTCAGGGTGGGATTGGCCAGGATCGGCGAATAGTTGAACCCGTCCACCACCTTGACGTTCAGCGGCTCGAAGGCGTGCTTCAGGTACTTTCTGGTGACATCCTTCTTGCTCGGCAGGAGCTTGTTGACGATGATCCCCCTGACATCCGCCCCCTCGCGCTCGTAGAGGGCCAGGTTCAGGTGCACCGCATCGATCACCTTTCCGATGCCGCTCTCGGTCACGATCATCACCGGCGCGTCGATCAGCTTCGCCACCCTGGCATTGTTGAGGCCGATTACCGCTCCTACGCCGCCGTGCCCCGCACCCTCTATGATCAGGAAATCGTATTTCTCCTCCAACTCCTGCACGGCCTTCAGGATGCAGTCGGTGAGAGAGAGATCGTCGAGTTTTCCCGCCAGGTAGTCCTTGGTGAAATCCCTGTGCAGCGCCACCGGCGACATCAGCGCGATATCCTCTTCCATGCCGAAGGCCTTGGCCATCAAGAGCGCATCCATGTCCACCATGAAATCGTCGTAGAGCAGGACCTTGGGCCCGAAGGGCTTTATGAAGCCGACCTTGTTGTACTTTTTTCTGGCCTGGTGCATGAGCGATATGCTTATGGTCGTCTTGCCACAGTTTTGCCCGGTCGCCGCAACAAAGATCTTCTTCGCCATTTGAGACACCCCTCTTTGGAATGGCGGTATGTTTACACAAGGGACGGGGTGGCGTCAAGTAAAGTTCACGTGAACTTGCAGAGGAGCATGGAGATGTCGTCCTTGAAGGAAGACGCGCCGGTAAAGGCCCGCACGGCACTCAACACTGCGGCGATCACGCCGGCTGCAGGCCTTCGATGCTGCGCGGCCAGGACCTCACGCAGCCGCCGGGCTCCGAACAGCTCGCCTTGGGCCCCCTCCGCCTCGATGATGCCGTCGGTGTAGAGCAGCAGCAGGTCCCCGCTTGCAACCTGCACGGTCGGTTCCTCGAACTGCACCCCCCTTTGTACCCCGAGGACCAGCCCCTCGGCATCGAGTTCCAGAAAAGATGAGTTCGAGGCCCGGTACAGAAGGGAAGGAGGGTGTCCGGCGTTGGTGTAGCGAAGCTCGCGGGTCACGGTGTTGTAGCTTAAATAGGACATGGTGATGAAGAGTTCGGCGCGGCTTAAATCCTCGTGCAGCAGTTCGTTCAGCGCCGAGACGATCTCTGACGGACCTTGCAGTGTCTCGATCTGGGCACGCAGCACGCTGCGGGTTTCCACCATGATCAGGGCCGCACCGACACTGTGGCCGGAGACGTCGGCGATCACCATGCTGAGTTGGTCGCCGTGCAGAAACATGTCGTAGTAGTCGCCGCCGATATGGGTGGCCGGGACACAGAGCCCGTAGCAGTCGATGCCGGCCACGATGGGGGGGGAGGGGGGTAACAGCGAGAGCTGGATCTGCTTGGCGATCTCCATCTCCTTGAGCATGCTGGCATTTTCCAGGAGCGCCTGTTGCGCAACCTTGCGCTCTGTTATGTCCTGCTTGATGCAGATGAAGTGCTTGATGCCCCCCCGCTCGTCGGTGACCGGAGTTATGGTCTGCTCCTCCGGGTACAGGGTACCGTTCTTGCGCCGGTTGATCATCTCCCCCTGCCAGACCTGGCCTGCGTTGATCGCCTCCCTGAGATCCTGATAGAACTTGGCGTCGTGGAGCTCGGACTTCAGGAAACTCATGTCCCGGCGAACCGCTTCATCCAACCTGTAGCCGGTCATCCTGGTGAAGGCCTGGTTCACCCAGATAACCACCCCGTCGCCGTCGGTGATCACGATGGCGTTTGCGGCAGCCTCCAGCGCGGCGCTTTGCAGCCGAAGCGACTCCTCGGCGCGCTTTCTCTGCGTGATGTCCGAGATCAGCCCGTCGTAGCCGATCAGGTCTCCCTGCTCGCTGTAGCGCGGCACGATCGTGTTGATGACCCAGCGGATCGAGCCGTCCTTGTGCCGGATCCTGTGCTCCAGAGACGGGATGTCCTTGCCGGCCCTGATATCGTTGGTGAGGCTGGTTACCGCGGCGCGGTCCTCCTCGTAGATCATCTGGTACCAGAGGAAGGGATTGCTTGTGTAATCCTCGTGGCTGTAGCCTGTGACCGTAAGGCAGCCGGGGCCGTGAGAGGTCCTGACCACGCTCCCCTCCTTGATGGTCACCGTGTAGATGTAGTCGGTGACGGCGGCGACCAGCCTCTTGTAGCGCCTCTCGCTCCTGACCAGCGCGGCCTCTGCCTCGCGCCGCTTGCGGCGCACCTCCGCCTCCTGCATCTCCCGCTCGATGGCGGGGACCAGCCTCGAGATGTTCCCCTTGATCAGGTAATCGTTGGCCCCCTCCTTCATCGCGTTCACTGCGGTATCTTCGCCGATCTTGCCCGATACGATGATGAAGGGGAGGTCGAGGCCGCTTTTCCTGGCCAGCCTCAGCGCCTCCAGCCCGCTGAACCCCGGCAGCACGTAATCGGAGATCACCAGATCCCAGCTCTCCTCTTCGAGAGCCTTGCGCATGGCCTCCACAGTCTCGACCCTCTTCCAGGCGGGGGAGTAGTCGCCGCGGCGCAGCTCGAAGATGAGGAGCAGTGCGTCGTCCTCGGAATCCTCCACAATCAGCACGCGAAGCGGCTTTCCCATGGGTGCGCCTTTGTTTTCAGGTTCGGAATCGGAGCTGTCACGGGCCGCCCCGGTTCCACGGCGGCGAGCGCCGTGAAAGTCGGGCAGAGGGGCGGGGGCTAATGGGCGAAACGGTAGCAGTATAGCACGGTTTTGACGGGTCTGCAGCGGGTGAAGCGGAAGGCGGGACGGTCCTAATTAGCTTCGCTGCCGGGGAGCGGAGGGAAGGGCGAAGTCGCTTAGCCAGCGCTCGAAGATGGCGACCTTCTCCTCCCCGAACCTGAGCAGGTCGCATCTCACCTGGGCTGCGCTTTTTTCGCTCTCCAGCTCCCCCTGCTTTTTGGAATAGAAGAGATCGGCCAGGGCCACGATGCGCTCGCAGCGGCTGACCGGCGACATTTCCCGCTCCGGAAGAGGGAGTCTCTGGTTCGCTATCTCCTGCGCCGTGAGACCCACGCCTATGTGGCGCTCGCAGACCAGCGCGTGGCGTGGCAGCCCTTCCGCCTCAAGGATCTTGCGGCCGATGATGCCATGGCAGATATACGGCTCGGAACCGAAGCAGTGCAGCTTCGGTGCGTGGATGCCGCAGACGCCGATGTCGTGCAAGAGGGCCGCCTCCTCTATGAAACGCAGGTCCAGTCCGTCTGCGTTTGTAGCGCAGTTGGCGATGGAGAGCGCCTTGTCGGCCACCATCCGGCTGTGCCGGTAAACGATCTCGAAAGCCGGCTTATTGTCGCTGAAATGCTTTTCCAGTAATGCAACGGGATTCAATCGGGCCTCCACGGCTTGGGACGGAATTCTATCCGTTACAGATTATGCCGATTTGCCGTCCGATGCAACGCTGTTTCGCGCGTCGCGTGATGCCGTGCGATTGGGGCAGGTGGGGCTGCATGATGCAGAGGGGAAGCAGCTGTTGCAGATGAATTCAATTTAATCAACAAAGAATGGTTGAACATGGACTCCATGTTGTATATAGTTTGAAAGCATTAAATAACCCGCTCTACTTAGGTGGTACCGATGACTCAGATGACTGTTCAGCCGGCGACGCAGCAACACATTCTGCTTATAGACGACGAACCGGGCATATTGACCGAGGTCTCGCTCTTGCTGACCTTGAGCGGCATGCCGCAGGTAGCCACGCTGTCTGACAGCCGCCAGGTGATTCCGTACCTGAGCGAGCACCCGGTCAGCGTGGTGATCCTCGACTGGGTCATGCCCCACGTCACCGGAGGGGAGCTGCTGCAAAAACTCACCGCCGATTTTCCCCAGCTCCCGGTAATGGTGATGACGGCCATGGGTGACGTCGAGACGGCCGTCAAATGCATGAGGCAGGGGGCCTTTGACTTCCTGACCAAACCCGTGGACCCGAACCGGCTGGTTGCCAGCGTCCAGAAGGCGCTCCAGGTCAGCGATCTGGGGCAACAGAACAAGATCCTGAAGGACTATCTGCTGGCCGACCGGCTGGGGGACCCCGACGCCTTCTCTGGCATCATAACCAACTCCAAGAAGATGCGCTGCATCTTCCAGTATATAGAGGCGATCTCCTCGTCACGCCAGCCCGTGCTGATCACCGGCGAAACCGGGGTCGGCAAGGAGCTGATCGCGCGGGCCGTGCACAGGGTCTCGGGAGTCCCGGGGCCGTTCGTCTCGCTAAACGCCGCCGGACTCGACGACTTCATGTTTTCCGACACGCTGTTCGGGCACAAGAAGGGGGCCTTCACCGGGGCGGACAGCAAGCGCGACGGCCTGATCAGTGCGGCCGCAGGCGGGACTCTGTTCCTTGACGAGATCGGCGACCTGAGCCTCGCCTCTCAGATCAAGCTGTTGCGTCTTTTGCAGGAGCGGGAGTACTACCGGATCGGTTCGGATCTCATGTTGAAGAGCGACGCACGCTTCATCGCCGCATCAAACATGGATTTCAAGGCGCTTCGTGCCGCAGGCAAGTTCAGAAACGACCTCTATTTCCGGCTCTGCACCCACGAATTCCGGGTCCCCCCCCTGCGGGAGAGGCTCGAGGACGTGGGGCCGCTGGTCGAATTTTTCGTCCGCAGCTTCGCCCTGCAGCAGGGAAAGCCCGTTCCCGCGGTTTCCCCCGGTCTGATCGCCGCTCTCGAGCAGTGCAGCTTTTCCGGCAACGTCCGGGAGCTCCACAACCTGGTGCATGACGCGGTGACCCGCAACGACAGCGGTATCATCGACGTCTGCGATTTTGTGGGGCTCAAGCCGGTCCCGGCCAGGTCGTCCAAATCCGGGGCGGACGGCGAGGAAAACCCTTCCTTTTCAGCGGTGTTCCGGAAATTTCCGACGATTTTGCAGATCGAGGAGTTACTGATCGGAGAGGCGATGAAGCGCACCAACGGAAACCAGACCGCGGCGGCGGAGCTTCTTGGTGTGGCCCGTCCCACCCTGAGCAAGAGATTGAGCCGGGAGCGCCTGTAAAAGGCGCCCCCTTCAGATTGCTCCCTGGATCCTCTCTGCGGAGTCCGAGGCGGGCTTCGGGCGGGGGTAGGTCATGTTCTGCAGGATGAAGGTTTCAAGGGTCGCGTCGAGAAAGCCGCGCCTGCAATCGACCTCTGACACCGCTTTGCCCTGCAACAGGTTCAGGAAGCGGCAGCCGCCAAAGCATATGGGAAGGTAGGGACAGTCCAGACAGTCATCGTTTTGCCAGTTGCCGATGCCGTGCGACTCGGCGTAGTCGGTAACGCCCCGGGCAATGGTGCCGATCTGGAAACCCTCCCATCCCATGAAGGCCGGGCATTTGTAGAGCGAGCCGTCGCAATTGACCACCATGTTGTCGGCCACCTCGACCATGCAGGCGGAGACGGTCGGCCTGCTGGTGGCAAAGCCGCGGCTCATTATCTCCTGTCGCAGATAGCTCAGGGCCTCGATCAGCCATGGCTCTCCCGAATTGGCGCAGCCGGAACTGTACTCGGCGCACCCCGCCTTGGGAGTCACCGGGGTGAACAGGACCTGCGAGATCTTCTCCGGCGTGATGCCGCGATCTACCAGTTGGTCCAGCAGGCGAGGAAAGGCGCGGTAGCTGTCCTGGTAGAAGTTCCCTCCCAGTGAGATCGGGACCAGGTCCCAGATGGAGGCGATGTTGTCGACTATGGTTTCGAAACTCCCTGAGCCTGAGGCGTAAGGGCGCTGCTGGTCGTGGATCTCCTGCGGTCCGTCCAGGGTGAACTTGGCTCCCTTCAGTCCGAGCGGAATCAGTCTTTGCGCGCTTTCCCGGTTCAAGAGCGTGCCGTTGGTCACCAGGGCGAAGCTGTAATCAACCCGGTGCAGTTGGGCCGCTTCACGAAGTGGCAGGGAGATGCGGACGATCAGATCCTCGGAGAGCAGAGGCTCCCCGCCATAGAAGGTGATCAGGAGATTCTTCCCCGCCGAGAGGTGATCCCGCACCAGCGTTTCCACGAGCAGTTGGGCTGTCGCCTCGGACATGTACTGCTCCCCTCTGAAACACTCCTCGTAGCAGTAGCCGCAGTCGAGATTGCAGTCGAGGTTCAGTACCACGATGGCATCGAACCTGCGGCTTCTGGCGTCGAAGCGCTCCAGCAGCGTGCGCATCTGCTCCCTCTCTATTGCGGGATCGTCCACCAGTATTCCCAGGCGCCTGAGGGTGTCCGCTTCGGGTCCCAGGTCGCCACCGCCTTGGGCGGCCCGTAATGCGGCCCCGGGGAGTTGAACGGTGGAGGTGCGCAGCGTGGAGAAGAGCAGGAAATGATCGGGGCGGGTTTTCGATGGGTATACTTTAAGATAACGCGATAACTGCATCTGGGGGTGACCTCATACTCAATGGAAGAACTGCTTCGGACACCACATACCAAGGACGATACTGTGCATCGACACGCCATGCTCAAAGCGATGGCGTGCATCTACACCTCGTACTTATTGCGACAGGGTGCATTCGACACGGTTAGGCGCCCCGGGCTTTCCCCGGGACGCCTAACGGCGGAACTGGGTTTTACTGCCAGTCAGGCAGCAAGTGGGTTAGTAACCGGTGAGCCAATTGAACGCGGACCAGCAGCAGGAAACCTCTTCGGTGGATTCGGTGTCCTTCCCTTCATCGATGACGACGAGCCCCTCAATGATCTCAGCCATGACATACCTCCTTTTCTTGAAATGTTTGCTGGACTTAATGTCCGGGCTGTGATAGAGTACCACCACTCTTTGACCATTTCAATAAAAATTGTTTAATTTTTTTCAGCGCTGAGGAATTATTTTGAGAGTTATGGAGAATAAACCACTCCTGCCGGCTCTGCCCGAGACGAGGCTCCCCTTCTGGGTCCTCCTTTGCTTGCTCCTCTTCGTCTCTCCGGCTCGCGGCGAAGAGGATGATCTGCGCACCCTCGAGCTTTACAACGGCGCCTCGGTGGACGTCGTCTCGGTGGACCGCTCGCCTCGTCCCGCCTCGCAGACGGCGGAGAATATCACCGTGGTGACGGCGAGCGAGATAGCTGCTCTCAATGCCCACACCCTGGCCGACATCCTCTACACCGTGACCGGCGTCCAAATCGAGATGCTCCGCACCCCCGGTACCACGACCAACCTGCAGATCCAAGGGAGCAAGTTCAACCACATCCTGGTCCTGATCGATAACGTCCCCATCAACATGTTGTCCGACAACGTGGCCGACATCAGCTCGGTGCCGGTACAGATGATCGAGCGGATCGAAGTAGTCAAGGGGGCGGCATCCTCCTCGTGGGGGAGCGCGCTCGGGGGGGTGGTCAACGTGATAACCAAGTCCCCCGATAGCGAGCGTCCCTTCGGCGGGCTCCTCTCCGCGTCCCTCGGTAAGAGGGAGACCGTGGACGGGCGGGCCGAGGTGAGCGGTACCCTGAATCGTTTCGGTTATTACCTGACCGGCGGCAAGTTGCGCTCCGACGGGCTGCTCCCGAACAACCATGTCGACCTGAACTCCGCCTACGGCAAATTGAACTACGACTTGCCGGTGCACGGGTCGCTGAGCCTGACCACCGCCCTAAGCTACGGCGACAGCGGGCAGGTGGCTCTTGGCCCGCGAAGTGCCGACCAGGAGGTACGGCAACTGATATCGACGCTCTCAATGCAGTATCCTCTGGCGGACCGGCTCGCTCTCCAGTGGATGTTAAGGACCAGGCAGAGCAAGTCGGTCATCAACCGCAGGAACGCGGCTCCCCCCACTTCTTCGTTTCAGGTCCGGGCCGAGGAATCGGCTTACGGAGCGAGCCTGATACTGTCATGGCTGGACGACCTGCAAAGGATCGTGGCCGGGGTGGATTACGACCATGTCGAGGCGCAGCTGGCCAATCCGCTGTTACGGGCCGACGACCCTTCCCCCAAGGCCGACCGTGTCGGGGTCTACCTGAACGATACCTTCACCCTGGGGGCGCTGGCGATCACTCCCAGCGCGCGCTTCGACCATACCGATTCCGGCGGCGACCTCTTCAGCCCGAGCTTTGGCATCACCTACGCGCTCACCGACAACACAGTGCTGCGCGCCTACACCGCCAGGGGCTACAGCCTCACCTCCTTGACTCGCACAAGCTCCACAGAAAAGGTCTGGACCTCCCAGTTCGGTTTCGAGACCGCCGATGTCCCGTATCTCTGGTTGAAGGGGACCCTGTTCCGCAACGACACCTGGGACATAAGCGTGCAGGTTCAAAATCCCGCCAATCCCGCCGGTCCCCCTTTGGTGGTCAAGCAGAGTCAGCTGAAGCAGGGGTATGAGCTGGAGCTGAAGACTACCCCGCTCTTTGGCACTTCGCTTTCGCTGGGCTACACCTATATCGATGCCTGGAACGACGACACCGACGCGGTGATCCGGGGGGTGCCGCGGCACACCCTCAACCTGGGCGTGAAGTACGAGGACCGTCGCTATCTGCGCGCCCTCCTGAACGGACACTACATCGACTGGAACGGCGGCATCGAGGATACCAACAGCCACTACGGCGACGTCATCTGGGACCTGCATCTGGCCAAGAGTATCGACTACTCGGAACACGGGTCGGTTGAACTGTTTCTTTCGGTGAGGAACCTGTTCAACGGCAATCAGTACCTGTTCCCTTACGAGAACCCCGAACGATGGGGCGAGGTGGGAGTCAGATGCGAATTCTGAGAGCCATCATAATCACCCTCCTCCTGCTTCCCCCGGCGCAGGCCCTGGCCTACGACGTCCTGGTGCTCCAGTCTCTGCGCGAGAAGGGGTACGACGAGGCGGTCAAGGGGGTGCGGCGCGAATGCAGGGCCAGCATGCGAACCGTGGTCCTCTCCGACTACGCCGAGGCTGACCTGACACGCATCATCCGAGAGGAGCACCCGAAACTGGTCATAGCAGTAGGCGACCGCGCGGTCGAGGCGGCCGAAACGGTGCGTGGCACCCCGGTACTCTACATGATGGCGCTAAACCCCAAGCCTCGTCAGAACGTGACCGGCGTCGGCATGCTGCTCGACCCGACGCGCTATCTTAACGTCTTCAACAACCTCGGCTCCAAGAGGGTCGGCGTCGTGTACGACCCGGCGCGAAGCGGCGCCTATCTGAAGCGGGCACAGACGGCGGCGCGCCGCAGCGGCATAGATCTGGTGGTGCGTGAGGTGCGTGCCCCCAAGGAGACTCCGGCCATGCTCGAGTCCCTGAGGGGGAAGGTGGATGCCGTCTGGATGCTCCCTGACCTCACCGCGGTCTCGCCCGCGTCCACGGAAGCGTATTTCCTGTTCTCCCAGGGAGAAGGGGTGCCGGTGGTGACCTTTGCCGACGTTTACCTCTCCATGGGCGGTGCCGTGGCGCTTGGGATAGATCGCTTCGACATCGGCCGCCAAATCGGCGAGATGGCTCAAAGCGTGCTGGACGGCACCCCGGTCGAGGAGATATCCCCGCAGTCGCCGCGCCGGGTGCTGACCAAGTCCAATGACGGGGTGCTGCGTCGACTGAAGGCGATGATCGGCACGGGTGGACCGTGAGGAAGACCTGGCGCTTCTTCCGATACCGCAACAGCTTTCGCTTCCGTCTCTACTTCATCTTCACCGGGACCATCGCCCTTTTGACCGCTGCCTTCGCCTCCTTCTACGTGATGACCGAAATCAACGGCTACCGGAGCACCCTTGAGCGGGAGGGGAGGCTTTTGGCCACCATCCTTGCCCAAAACGCCAGACTTCCGCTCTTCGCTGAGAACCAGGAAGCCCTCTCGCTGCTCGCTGCGGCAACCGCCCGCTACCCTTCGGTACTCTTCGTCTCCATAAGCAATACGGACGGCCGGATCATCACCTCCTTGGGAAACCACAAGAAAATCGAGAAGGGGGGCATCGAGATGAGCGTCCCGGTGACCTCGCCCGGGCCCGAGCTCTCTCCCGAATCGGTGCTGCTCGGGCATAAGCAGGTCGACGCGGAACGGGTTATCGGGCGGGTGCATCTGCAGCTTGATACCTCCGGTGCCAGAGAGCGGCTCAATCAACTGGTGGTCGCCTCGCTCGCCATCGCTCTGCTGTTCTGGATAGTGGTCTCTTTGCTGTGCTACCAGATCCTGAAACGCGTTACCTCCTCCTTTAACCTGTTGCTGGCCGGAATCGAGGACATCGGTTCCGGAAAACTGTCGGCGCGGGTGGAACTGGAGGGGAACGACGAACTGGACCGCGCCGCCAACGCCATTAACGCCATGGCCGCCTCCCTCGAGTTGCGGGAGCTTGAGAACCTCTCCCTGCAGGAGGAGCTGCTAAAGGCGATGAAGCTCGAGGTGCAGGAGGAGAAAAAGCGGGTCATGGCTCGCCTCATCCACACCAACAAGATGACTTCGCTGGGGCTGCTCCTCTCCAGCATGGCCCACGAGATCAACAACCCCAATGCATCGATCCGTTTCTCGGGGCACAACATCGCCAAGATCTGGACCGATGTGGTGCCGCTTCTCGATGGCATCCTGCGCGAGGAGGGAGAGTTTTATCTGGGCGGGGTGCCGTATCAGACGGCCCGTGACGCCCTGGCCCAAAATGCCGTGAACATCGTGGAAAACTCGGAGCGGATCGCCAGGGTGGTCCAGGGACTCCGGGATTACGGCGTGGGCGACGGTTCCAAGGCGCGCCCGAATATGGAGATAAATGCCACCGTTTCCGCCGCGCTCTCCGTACTGGCCTGCCAGATGAAGCAAGACGTGCAGCTGAAGACCTCGCTTGGTACCGACATACCTGTGATCAACGGAAACCAGCAACAGATAGAGCAGGTGCTGATCAACCTGATCCTGAACGCCATGCAGGCGCTTCCCGACGGACGCGGCGAGGTCTTTCTCACCACCCGCTACGACTCCGCCGCGGCGGAAGTGGTGGTCGAGGTGCAGGATACCGGGACCGGCATCAGCCCCGACATGATCGATCGTCTTTTCGAGCCCTTCTCCTCCACCAAGCTGGACAAGGGAGGAAGCGGACTGGGGCTATATATCTCGCAGTACATCGTCGCAGAGCGCGGCGGACGGCTGCAACTATCGTCCCAGCCCGGCAAAGGGACCCTGGCACGGGTGGTACTGCCGGTGGAGCAAGAGACTCCTCACCTGGGGGAGGCTTGATCGCCGCCGAGTACGTTCAGCATCCCGCCAATTCGGTTCATCAGATCGGCCAAGGCATCCGCCTCCACATTCCCCCTGCAAATCTTTCGCATATGGCACAGCAGCCCCTCGAAAACGTCCTCGCCGCTTGACCCGCAGACCATCTCCTCGGATATGGCATCATTTAGCAGTAACCTTTTCATCTGGATAAGCTGTATCTCTACACGCAGCTTCTTGATGGTCGGCATGTCGCTTTGCTTAAGGAGCTGCAGGCACTGGTTTATGATGCTGTACTGATGCTCCATCATGGTTCTCCCTCGCACAATTTATCACTCATTGTCACGGTCACGAGCTTACATATCCAATTACCATGCCAAGGCGCGGCCTTCCGGAATCAGTAACGATTCCGCGGCCTCCTGCCGTCGCTTTCCGGGCTCGCGGGTCCTGCGGGTGTGAATTTTTTTACAATTGGCACTGGCCTCGGCAGGAAAAGTGTCGTAAAAGCGGGGACATGGCTAAGGGGTGTAAGGAAATGCACATGTGCATTTCTTTACAGTTCCATGGGCGGCGGATCTCTGGGGAAAACAGAGGCAAACAAGGGGGAAAGGCGCAACTGACGACCCGGAGCTGGGAAGGGATAAGAGTTAAAGGAATCAGGTACAAGGTGACCGGCCAGGCGTAGCTGCGGTTAGCTCAAGCGCCACCCCGACACTCCGATTCCGGCGCCATCACGACCGTATCATAGATCTAGCGCTAGATGGCGCGCCGATTGCGCCCTTGATCGCCCACCTACCGTTATGCCGGCAGCGAAAGCTGAAAAGGGGAGGGGGATGCCCTGCCGCTCCCGAAACAAGTGACCCTTCGAGCCGGGGATGCCCCGAGAGCGGAGCAAACCGCAGCCAGTCGCCTGCCCCGCCCGGCTGTGCAGGGTGCGGGGCTGATCGGCCGATGGCTGGAAGAGCGGAGGGCCTTTTGCGCTATTGCCGGACCGCGGCCAGGCATCTCCTCACCTTGCTGGTAATTTCCATCGGCGAGAACGGCTTCAGAATGTAACCGTCGGCCCCCGCCTCCTGGGTCAGTCGGCGCATCTCCTCGTCGCTTTTGGACGAGAGCAGAAGAATCGGGATGTCGCGGCTCATCTCGTTTTCCTTGAGGATCTTCGCCTTCTCGTTGCCGTCCAGCATCGGCATCATGATGTCCATGATGATCAGGTTCGGCCTGTTCTTGGAAAAGATGTACCTGTTGGCCTCGATGCCGTTGGTTGCGGTCTGTACCAGGTAGCCGGCCTCTTCCAGGGCGTCCTTTGCCATGGCCAGTACCAGTTCGCTGTCGTCAATGATGAGTATGTTCTTTTGCAACGTGATTCTCCTTTTGTTGTAGTTCCGGTTGTGGCAACCCTTACGGTGCCGCCCCGGCTCCCGGCACCCTCCGGTCCGGGGGGAGCGGGTCAGCGTACGGCAAACAGTTTAGAGATCGCAGCAGGCATGCACTCCAGCGGGAGTACCCGATCGACGGCATTTAATTTTATCGCTTCCTTGGGCATGCCGAAAACGGCGCAGCTGTTCTCGTCCTGAACCAGGGTGGTTCCTCCGCGCTCCTTGATGCGCAGCAGTCCCTGGGCGCCGTCTTTCCCCATGCCGGTCAATAGCAGGCTTACCACCTGGTTGCAGGTGGTCTGCGCCAAGGAGTTGAAGAAGACGTCGATGGAAGGGCGGCAGCAGTTGACCGGGGGATCGTCTCTGAGCCTGATCCTGCCGTCGGAGATGGTCATGTGGCTGGAGCCGGGTGCCACCACGGCCTCCCCGGGGCCGTATTTGGCGCCGTCGACCGCAATGCGCACAGAAATGGCGCACTCGCGGTCCAGCCAGGTGGCAAACCCTTCGGCGAATCCGTCGGCTATGTGCTGCACCACGAAGACCGTCGCCGGGAAGTCGGCAGGAAGGGTCTTGAGAAGGCTCATGACCGCCTTGGGTCCCCCCGTCGAGGCCCCGATGGCCAGCAGCTTCGGAACCGGTCCGCTCACCCCGATTTCATCCGGCGCCTTGCTCCTTAATCTGCGCCGCGGATGCCGGATTACCCTGATTCCGGAGAGCAGCCTGACCTTCTCCTGGAGCCGGCTGCGGAAATCGTCCAGTGCCCCCGGGATATCCACGGCCGGTTTTTCCATGACGTCCAGCGCACCGCGCTTGATGGCGTGGAAGGCCCGGCTCAGCTCGGTGGCCTCGACGGCTGCCGAGAGCACCAGCACCGGGGTGGGGGCGACGGACATGATCTCCTCGATCGCCGCGAGTCCGTCCATCACCGGCATGACCAGGTCCATGATCACCAGGTCCGGCTTCAGGCTGAGCGTCAGGTCCACCGCGTCCGAGCCGTTGCAGGCGCAGCCCACCACCCTGATGTCCGGGCTTTGATGGAGCATGTCGGTCAGCACCTGGCGTACCAGGCCCGAGTCGTCTGCAAGCAGGATATTAATGGTCATGGGCACCTGAAATGGTCAAGCTGTTCTTCTTCAATACCAACCCTATTGGCAGCGATGTCGCGCTGCAAGAAATTCACTCGGCTTTGCCGGTCAGCCGATCAGCATCTGCACCGTTTCCAGGAGCATCCCCTGATCGAAGGCCCCTTTCACGATGTAGGCCTGGGCCCCGGACTCCAGCGCCTGTCGCTTGTCCTCGTCACGCGAAAGCGACGAGACCACGATCACCGGGGTTTCACGGTACCCCTCGGTGCAGCGCAGGTTCCGGGTCAGCTGAAAGCCGTCGATCCCGGGCATCTCCACGTCCGTGATCACCAGATCGAAACGGCTGAGCAGCACCTTCTCCATGGCGTCCTCGCCGGAGACCGCCGTCTCCACCCGGTAGCCGTGGGCGGCCAGGATGCTCTGCTCCATGGTGCGGGTGGTTATCGAGTCATCGACCACGAGGACCCGGCCGCGACCGGCACCGCTTTCGCTTAGCACGCGGCGCAGGCTCGGCTGCACGGTCCGGTCGCTGAAGGCGAACAGGTCGGGAACGTTCAGTATCAGCGCCGGATTGCCGTCCCCCATGATGGTCGCGCCGAAGAGGAACCTCACGTTCTTGAACTGCCTGCCGAGCCCCTTGACGACCACCTCGCAATTCCCCAGGTGCGCCTCGACCGTGCAGGCGATGCGCTGGTCGCAGTGCTTCAGCACCAGGGCCGCCATGCCGGCAGTCTCGCTTGGGGGCGGCTGAGGCAGATCCAGCATACGGGAGAGGCTGTAGAGCGGGGTGCTCACGCCCCGGACCTTGATCGCCTCGCGGCTGCCGAGCGTCATGATGTCCGGGTCGCGCACCTTCAGGATCTCCTGCACGTAGTTGATCGGGATGGCGAAGGTTTCGCCGCCGCTTTGCACGATGAGCGCCTCGAGTACCGAAAGGGTGAGCGGGAGCTGCAGCGCGACCTCGCAGAAGCTCCCGATCTCGCTGGCCATGGTGAGCGTTCCCTTGACCCGCTCGATGTTCTTCTTCACCACGTCCATGCCGACCCCCCGACCGGAGACCTCGGTCACCTCATGGGCGGTCGAGAATCCGGCCCTAAGCGTCAGGTAGAGGGCCTCCTCGTCGCTCAGCGCCTCCGCCTCCCGCTGGTCGATGACCCCGCGGGAGAGTGCGGCCTTCCTGATGCGCGCGGGGTCCATGCCCCGGCCGTCATCCCTGATCTCGACCAGGACCGAGCTCCCCTCGTGGCGCGCCGTGATGCGGACCGTCCCCTGGCGGCTCTTGCCGGCCGCGACCCGCTCCTCCGGGGTCTCGATGCCGTGGCTGACCGCGTTGGTCAAAAGATGGATCAGCATCGGCTTGAGAGCGTCCAGGAGCACGCGGTCCAGCTCTATCGAGCCGCCGATTATCTCAAGCCTCGCCTCCTTGCCGAGCTTTTGCGAGAGGTCGCGCACCAGCCTTTCGAACCCCTCCGAGATGGTCTTGAGCGGGAGCATCCTGAGCCCCATCGCCTTTTGGTGCAGTTCCTGGATCAGGAAGTCGAGGTAGAGCACGTCCTCCTCGAGATCGCGCCTGAAATCTCCCAGCAGCGCCGCCGTGGCGGGATCCGAGCAGGCTGCTATCTCCTTCAGCCGGGAGAGCTTCGCCTCCAGGCGCTTCTTGTTGATGATCATCTCGCCGATCAGGTTCACCAGGGCGTCCAGGGTCCTGACGTTGGCCCTCACCGTCTCGCTCAGCTGCTCGGCGGGGCTGTCCCGGTTCTCCTGCGGAATGGAGCGGCCGATCTCGCCGCGTTCATATTCCGCCACGAAGCTCTCGACGTCGAGCTTGGGGCTCTCCCCCTTGGAGAGAGCCGATGTGATCAGGGCGACCGCATCGGCGCCCTTCAAAAGGAGATCGATGGCGGCGGCGTCGACCGCGCGGCTTCCCTGCTCCATCCCCTTTAACTGCTCCTCCATGGTGTGGGTGATGGCGCTTATCTCGGCCAGCCCCACCATGCGGGCCGAACCCTTCAGGGTGTGGGCGTTTCTCAGCAGCTCGTGCAGCACTCCGGTGCGGGTGGGATTCTTCTCCAGCACCAGGAGTCCGCTTTGCAGCGAGGCGAGATGCTCCTCGGCCTCGCGGCAGAATATCTCGATGTATCTGCCGGTCATCTAGGCCTCTTTCTCGGTGATCTCCCGAAGCCTCTCGGCGAGTTCCAGGATCTCGGCGATGGCCCTCTCCGTCTCGGTGGCGCTCATGGCCACCTGTTGCGCCACGTCGCGCACCTCGGACATGGTCTCGGCCATCTGCTCGCAGGCGGAGGTCTGCTGCTGGGTGGAGAGGGTGATCTCCTTGGCGGTCCTGGAGGTCTCCTGCGCCGTCCCCATGATGGAGGCAAAGGAGAACTGCACCTTGTCGACCAGGCTGGAGGCGGAGTCCACCGCCTTGGTCCCCTCCTCGGTCACCATGATGGTGTTGTTGGTGGCACGCTGGATCTCGCCGATCAGCCCCTTGATCTGGCGGGTCGCCTCGACGGTGCGGTCCGCGAGCCTCTTGACCTCCTGGGCCACGATGGCGAAGCGCTTGCCTGCTTCTCCGGCACCTGCCGCCTCGATCGCCGCATTCAGCGCCAGCAGGTTGGTCTGGTCGCTGATCTCGTCGATGATCTCGACGATCCCCCCGATCTTCTGGCTGTTGTCCCCCAGCTCGACCATGCTCTTGGCGATGCTCTGCACCTGGCAGCGCACCTTTCCCATCCCCTCGATGGCGTTGGTCACGTCCTCCCTGCCGCCGTTGCCGTTGCGGGTGGTGTCCTCGGCGACCGCCTCCACCGTCCTGGCGTTTGCCGTGATCATCTTGGCCGTGATCGCGATCTCCTCCGAGGTGGTGGTCACCTCCTGGACCGCGCTCGCCTGCTGGGTGGCGCCGGAGGCCTGCTGGGCGCTGATCGCCATCATCTCGTTGGCGGCGCTGGAGAGCTGTATCACGGCATCCTTCACCGAAACGATCAGGCGGCCGCTCCTGCCGATCTCCTCCTTCAGGTCCCTGACGATCACGGTGGTCATCACGTTGAACGCCTCGGCGAGAGCCCCGATCTCGTCGTTGCTCTCCACGGGGATGGTCTCGTCCAGGTTTCCCCCGCTGATCCGGTGCGCCGCGGCGGTGAGTTTCAGCAGCGGGCGCACGGCGCGGCTCACCACGAGCAGTATGGTCACGCTCGAGATGATCAGCATGATCAGCATGCTGCCCACGATCTGGTTTCTGAGCTGGGCCGCCTTCTGCTCGGTCTTCACCATGGAGAACCCGATCCGGTAGCCCCCCCAGTGCCTGCCCGCCACGTACACCGGCACCGAGAGATCCCACATCCTCTCCCCGGTGTCGCGCTGATAGACCTGCTTTAGAAACGGCTGCTGGTTGCGCGCGGCTGCCAGCCCCACCTCGTCGTTGAACATGCGCTTGGTGCGGTTTCCGGTCTTGTCCTTCTCCCTGTCGCCGGTAAGCGGCACCGAGTAGATGCTGTTGTGGGTCGGCAGGTAGCCGTTTCTGTCCACCAGCACGGCAAAGACCACCTGGTCGTCCTTCAGGAATTCGTCCTCCAGCGCCTGGACCGCGCCGTCGGTGAAGCTGTCGAACTGGGTATGGTACTTTTGCGGCTCCGTGTTGGGGATCGGGAGGTAGCGCTCGTCGAAGAGCTGCTGGGGGGTAAGCTTTCCGTTGGAAAGCGCCTCAGCGAGGATCCGCTCCATCGATTTCGCTCCTGTCTGGACCAGGATCCTCCCCTTGGAGAGGAGTTCCTGCTCCATGTTCGCCCTGCGCGAGCGCACGAAGTAGATGGAAAAAGCGGTCATGATGACGACCATGACCATGATCAGGATACTGACAATCTTCACCGAGAGTTTGTTCGACATGTGGTCCCGTCCTTCGTGCGCGTCGTTTAGCTGTCTGGAAACGTTGAGTATGGTAGGGGGTGGGGGAGGTGAAGCTACGGCTCGCCCACCATGATCTCGGGCGAGGCGAGCAGGGCCTCCATGTCGAGGAGGATGACGGCGCCCGCCTCCTCGTTGAAATGGCCCCTCACCAGGTCGCGGCGTTCGCCCGACAGCCCGGCCACGGCCGGCTCGAACCTCTCGAAGCATAGCCCCTGCACGCCAAGCGCCGCCTCGGCCAGGATGCCGGTAGCGAAGCTTTCCGATCTCACCACCAGGATCCTTCCGGTTGCTCCGATCTCCGGCTGAGGCAGGCCGAGCATGGGGCGGATGTCCATGGCGGCGGTAATCTCGCCGCGCAGGTTGAAGATCCCCGTGATCAGGCTCTGCACTGCGGGAACCCGGACCAGTTTGGGGACCCGGATCACCTCGCAGGCGTACTGCGTCTCGAAGGCGTAGCGCTCCCCCCCCAGGACGAAGACCAGGCACTCGATGAGCTCCTGCGCCGCGGATTCCTCGTCGGCCAGCCCCTGCCAGTATTCTTCCCGCATCTGGTTCAGGATGGTGCGGATGTCATATGCTTCGTCATTTGCCATGGCCATCGTTTCCTCTTCTTGGCCGGGTTCGGCCGGTATCGGCGCCTGTGCAGCACCCGGGTGGGCCATGTCGGCCCTGCTTGCGGCGCCCGGGCAGCGCCAAAGGTCAGGCGACCTGCGCCAGGGCGTTTTGCAGCTGTACCATGCATACCGCGCGGGTAAGGCCGCCGGAGTAGGGGACGGTCCCCTCGTCGCCGCGCCTGGTGAGGATCTTTATGCTGTTTCTGATCTCACGCGCCGCCTCGGGCACCCGGCCGAGCCTCAGGTGCAGCCGTCCCATGTGGTAGCGCGGCATGATGAAATCGTGGTCCAAAAGCAGCGCCTTGCGGTACTCCTCCGCAGCCTCGGACAGGCGGTCGTTTGCGTCCAGCACCACACCTTTGAGAAAGTAGGCCTCCGGAAGCAGGTCGTTTAGTTCGATTGCCCGGCTGCAGGCGTCCAGAGCCTCTTGAAAACGCCCCTTTCCCGCCAGGATAAACCCCTTGAGGATCAGTGCCGCCGTCTCCTCGGGACCATCGGCTGAGAGCGCTTCAAGCAGTTCGTAGGCTGCATCGAAATTCTCGGCGTCGAAGAGCTGTCGGGCCGCCTCAAGTCGTGCCGCCGGGGTTGCGGTTTCCCTTGCCGGCGCCGAGAGCGTCAGCGGCAGCGGCGCCGGCTGCGGCTCGGGCGGGGTTGAAAGCTCCTGGTGCATCGCGTGGGACGGATCTGTTGCCGTCTGCCCGGCCTTCTCCCTGGACGTCTGACTCAACACGCTCTTCACATAGTAGAAGCTGTTTTCCTGGCGCCGGATTTCCAGGTCCGGGCAGCGGTGGAGCAGGGTTTCCGCGTGCCCCAGAAACAGCTGGCCGGAGGCCTTGAGCGCCGAGGCAAAACTGCCCACCAAGCGCGCGGCTGGTTCCGGTGAAAAATAGATCAACACGTTGCGGCAGAATATGGCGTCCAGGTCCCGGAGTTGCGCGCAGACCGCGGCGCTCTCCGGTGCCGACAGGTTCAAATGGGAAAATTCCACCAGCCGCTTGACCTCGTCCCGGATGAGGTAACTCTCGCCGACCCGCTTGAAGTAGCGCTTCTGATGATGCTGTTCCGTTATCCTCATGGACCAGGGGGTGTACACCCCCTCGCGCGCCCGTTTTATCGACTGGTTGTTGATGTCCGTAGCAACGATCTTGATGTCGCGATTTCTCCAGTCCGGCAGCGCCTCCATGATGCTCATCGCGATCGAGTAGGGCTCCTCTCCGGTGGAGCATCCCGCGGACCAGATGCGGATCGGTTCGGCTGCGGCGCTTCTTGCCGACAGCCGCTCCCTGAGCGCCATGAAATGGGAAGGGTAGCGGAAAAAATAGGTCTCACCCACGGTCAGGAACTGAAGCAGTTTCTGGAGTTCGTGCCGGTCTTCGCCGTGGCGCTTCAGGTAGGCGAGGTATTCGGTGCAGCTGTCGATGCGCAGAGCCGACATGCGTTTTTCCAGGCCCCGCTCAAGGGAGGCGCGGTTGCGCGATTCGAAGTGCAAACCGGTGCCGGAATGGATATAGCCGGAGAACTCCAGGTATTGCTGATCGCTTGGAGCCACAGTGCCAGCCGCCTTGGCGGGTCTTCGGGCGATGGCTGCGATGTCGTCCAGAAGCCGGTTTACATCAAGGGGTTTCGGTATGAAGTCGAAGACGTGCAGCAGTTCCGCCTCTAGCCTCAGGCACTCGGAGATCACGATGACCGGAACCGTGCGCGTCCCATCCGGCGAATGAAGCCGCTGCTCTACAGCCAGACCGGGAACCTGCGCCGGCTCGACCACAACTATGATGAGATCTGGTTTTTGCAGGCGGACGGCCCGGTAGGCCTGCTTCCCTGCGGTGACGGATGTTGCAGCGTGACCCGCAGCGCAGAGCAGGTCGCAGAGATAGGCGGCGAAGGATCCGTTATCGCTGATGGTCAGGATATGCAGTGGCAAGGGACTCCTTTTTCGGCGCAGCTGACAACCCTGGATCAGCTCCCGGGCGAGGACCGAACCCGGTCTGCTGAACGGCTTCCAATGCGGTAATAGAACAGCGCATGTTGCTTGTCGCATAGTGGAATTATTCGGAAACTTCGCAGGATGAGAGAATACTATTGATTTGCAGGGTGCAGGTCAACTAAAATTAATCTCATAATCTATAATGATGTTTTGTGTTTGCACGGCCTTATTAGCGCAACCGATGCAAGGGGAATGGCCGGGTGCGATTCAGCTGATCACCTTGCCTGCCAAAGGCGCTCGGTTGTTTTTCGACCCCTTTGGCCCGCTGCCAATTGTTCCGGTCGCAGGCGTGGTCATTCCGACTTCTTGAACTCAAGGTGATCGGGATGGGTGCACAGATATCCGTCACCGAAAAGGAAGGCATAATTGCAGCGATGCTTCTTCTGCTCGGTAAGACAGCTGGAAAAATCCACACTGACGTGTTGGGTCCTGCAGTTGTCACGGGGGGGCGCCTCGTTTTCGGCTCCGGTCGGGTGATGCAGCATGGATCCACCTCCTTAAATCTGATGTTGCGCAGCTCGCAGGGTTTCTCATGATCGAGCAGCGGGGGAGAAATCAATTATATAGCTCCAATTAAATTTGCAAAGCCGGATGGGAATTTTTTTACCGCGGTGACTTTCCCCTGATAAACCCAAGGCCCACACCGGATTGCATTTTCCCCGATAGGTGTTAGAAATATGTAATCCTCCGGCGCCGTGTGATCTCGGACCGTTACGGTTGCTCTCATCTCAATTGACAAGGTAGCTGTGAAGGGTGCTGCGGAGGCGGAATGGGTATCCTGCAGGCTCGCTTTTGCAGCTCAACCGAAGTGAGGAGGCGATATGAATGTCTTACTGATAGCAGGGGCACGGCCTAATTTCATGAAAATCTCTCCCATATATCGCGCTTCTCTTCGTCATGACTGCGTGCGATGCAGCATCGTTCACACCGGCCAGCATTACGATCACGAAATGTCGCGCACCTTTTTCGAGGAGTTGGATATCCCTGAGCCGGCCTATGCCTTGAACGTCGGCTCAGGGAGCCATGCCGAGCAAACCGCCAGGATCATGATCGCCTTCGAAGAGGTTTGCCGTCAGGAGGCGCCCGACCTGGTGATGGTGGTTGGGGATGTCAACTCCACTTTGGCCTGCAGCATAGTGGCGAAAAAATGCGGCATACCGGTGGCCCATGTAGAAGCGGGGCTGCGCAGCTTCGACCTGGCCATGCCCGAAGAGATCAACCGCATGGTGACCGATGCCATCTCCGACTACTTCTTCGTCACCGAGGAGAGCGCCGTCGACAACCTGCTTCGGGAAGGCAAATCGCCTGCCAGCATCCACTCGGTGGGCCATGTCATGGTGGACAATCTCCTTTTTCAGGTGGAACAGCTCTCTCGCCTGGACCTTACCGCCTTGCCGACCTTTTCCTTGAAGCAATCGGCGCAACCGTACCTCTTTCTCACCCTGCACCGCCCTTCCAACGTTGATTCGCGTGAAAACTTCCGAAGCATTGCAGCTGCCATCAACCAATTGGCGCTGCGTCGCAAGATCGTGTTCCCGGTGCATCCGCGCACCCGAAAGATGATGGAGTCATACGGCATCGATCTCTCCGACAAGGTGATCCTGCTGCCGCCGCTTGGCTACCGGGATGCGCTGTATCTCTGGAAGGATGCCGAGGCCGTGCTGACCGACAGCGGCGGACTGCAGGAGGAAACCACCGCCCTAGGCGTTCCCTGTGTCACGATCCGGGACAACACCGAGCGTCCCGTCACCGTTGATCTGGGGACCAACGTGCTCGCGGGAACCTCGACAGAAGCCATTCTGGCGGCCTACCCCGAGAGCCTTGCCAAGCGGGAAAGGGCGACGGTGCCGCCTCTTTGGGACGGCAAAGCCTCCGAGCGGATCTGGCGGGTACTGGTGTAGTCGAGCTGAAACTGTGACTCCTGACGTTTCCCCCATCCCCACCCTGTCCCTCCCCTTGAAGGGGAGNNGATTCACGGAATCACCGCTTGACTAATGGCAGTGACCGTCTGTGAAAACTGCATCCCCGCGCGTATACATCCCCCTTGCCGCTCTCGCCTCCGTCATATTACGTTTTTCTCATATAAGAACGTTATAAATTTAAATAATTGTTTTAAGGCAAAAAATGGTTGATTTTCCAAGGAAAAGAATTTATTTTTGCCCCGAATTGGTTTTCCTGGTGGTCTTTTTATGCCGTTAAATAACGATGTATGACAAGGAGGTTTTAATGCGTAAAATGCAGTATTTCAGGTGGGCTCTGGTCGCCGTGGCCATGTTCATGGTGGCAGCGTGCAGCAGTGGCGGGGGCGATAGCGCCAAGGGGAATTCAACCTCGTCGATTTCTCTGCTTGGTGTTGTTGACTTTCCTGCAGCAGCTCCGGCGAAAACCGTTGCCAAAGTCGTTGCAGCGACCGATATCACGGTGGACGTCTTCGACCTTTCCGGCAAGAAAATCGCTACGGTAAATCCCAAATACGACGACGCCGCCAGCACCCGCATATATTCCTACGAGGTTCCGGGGCTTGCTCCCGGGGTTGATTATGTGGTCAAGGCCAGGAAGGGGAACCAGACCGTCAAGAAGCTGGTCGAGAAGGCAAAGACCGGTTCCGACGTTGCGGGGGTAAATCTCAATGCAGCTTCCACCACCGCTTTGATCGTCGCCGAGCAGAAGATCATGAACGCCTTCAATCTGGCTGCGGTGAAGCTGGGCGAGGAAGCCGCTCTCCCCGGCGGGATCACCTCGGACGCATTGTCCCAGGAGATCGCCGCCTTAAAGCCCAGCGTCCTCGAGGACAATATCTCCGCGCTCGCCTCGGCTCTGGAAAACGGCAATCTCGCCAGCATCAATTCCGGCAACGTCGCCCTCGCCAACATGTACCTGACCGTTGTCCAACTGCTCAAGTCCGGGGTGGACGTTCAGGATTTCGTGTCGGGAACCAGCAGCGCGAGCGTCACCGTGCAGCTCATCAACGTTTCCAGCGGCACGCCCGTTGTTGAAACCAAAGTGCTGACCAGCGCCGACGCCAAGACGAGCGCAGTCTCCGCAGCCGCATCTTATACCCCGCCGACCGATACCGCTTCGGCAGTCTTCTTCGTGGAGCAGGCGGCAAAGTTTCTCGACGCCCAGGACATTCCCAACGCCAACATCAACTACGAAAAAGCCTTGGCAGCCGATTCCGGCAACACCGACGCCAACCTGGGTGCCGCAATAACCAAGGGAATCCTGCTCATCGAGAACAGCGACGTGAAGGCGATCGTCGAGCGCTGGGGCGCCGTCGCTCCCACCGTCAATGACGTCATCTCGGCCTCGAGCCCGGTCGGCAACCCCTTTGGCAACTTCTCCTCCGTGCTGGGCAAGGCGGTCGCCACCACGTCCCTGGCAAAAGCAGCTGCACCTGCTGCCGCGGCCCCCTCGAAACTGCTGCTCGACGCACTGAAATCGCTGAAGGCGAAGCTTCCGCAGCAGAGGCCAGCCGCCAAATCCAGCGCCAAGCTGGTCGCCTTGGCCCCGGCAAACGCTCCCTCGGTGGGCGAGATGCAGGCGGTGATCGAAAACGTCCTGACTCCGGCGCTGCAGACCCTGGGCCAGCGACTGGCCAGGGTACAGGGGCACGGATTTACCTTTGTCGTCACCAAGGCGATGCAGGGCAATGTGAACGGCACCGACATCGTCCTCGACGACGGCGAGTTCTACGCCTTGGATGCGGCCGTCAGTGCCGTCGGCGGGCTTCTCAAGATCGTTACCGCTTACAATTTCGACGTCGCCGCTAACGATTACAACGCCATCGAACGCGATCCGCTGGCCACCCTCAACAACCCGACCTTCTTCACACTGAAGAGCAACGGAAGGGCCAAGATGGCCGACGCCCTCGCGCTGGTCAGGGCCGCGCGCGACAAGACCGAACTCGCCTACAACGTGGTAAGGCTGCGTGCCGCCGGCCAGGGCGCCTTCGACCTCACCGGGGTGAGCGACGTCAGCAAGAGCGATTTCGAGAAATTCATTGCCCAGGCCAAGATCGTGCTCACCGGACCGACCATGGTGACCATCGGCGGCATCCCGGTGACCGTAGACGCCACCAAATTCTTCACCAACCCGCTGGATCGCAGCAAGGCTCCGACCTTTGGCTACGACGTGCAGCCGGACGCCACCCTCTCCGCCGTTTACGGCAAGCCGGTGGCGGCGGAAAGGACCGTTACCGGTTACTACTGGAACGGAACCAGCTGGGTTTACGGGCCCCACCCGGCCCCTGTCGAATCCGAAATCGTGGCCAAGTCCGACCTCCCCGACTACACACTGAACGGCATCCTCCCCGAGAACAGCGCCAGCTCCAACGTTGCGGGCTTCAACGGCGTGCTGCCGGTACTGGACGGCAAGGTGCTCACGGGGGCAACCCGCGACTGGTATCACGGCTTGTTTGCCGACGGCGACTCCATCGTCTCGATTGACTACGATGCCAACATAGGCAAGCAAAGGGCCAAGAGAATCCACCCCGGTACGGGCGAGGTTTCCGATGATGCCGTCTTCGAGACCGGTGGCAAGAACGTCGTCTCTCCCTTGTTCAGTTACAACGGTGCCTTCTACTGCTTTGTTACGGAGGGGATCTCCAACGGGGTCGCCGGCTCCTATCTTTCGATCTATCGTGTAGACAGGTCAAGCGATCCCTGGACCGCTGCCTCAACCCCTGTCTGGACCAAGAACCTTGGCACCCAATCGCTCTACAGGACTGTAGCGGCATCAAGCGGCACCGATATCTACTACACGAGCACCTCCTGGAGCCCGGCTGGCGACCAGACAACCGTCTACAGGATCAGTAACCTCTCCGGTGAATCGGTTCTATTCACCGCCGCTGATTACATCGATAGCCTGATGTACAGCGGAGGCTTCCTCTACACGGATGGAAACGACTTCCTGAACAAGTACAGTGTCGCAGACGGAACCGCCGTTTCCGCCTTGGCTTCAACAGGCATTCACGGCAATGTCGTGCTTCTGGGAGGCCAATTCTACAGCGTGAGCGAGGGCAAACTCATCAAGAGCGCAGGCACTCCAGCGGGCGGCCTGGCCAAGCTCTCCGCGCTTCTCGGCTTCTAACTCTCCATTGCTTGAGGTTTTGGGGCGGCCTTCGGGCCGCCCTTTTTTTGATCATGAAAAAAGTCCTGTTCCTGCTTCTCGTACTGCTCCTCCCGGCCTCGGCGCAGGCCTATACCCAAATCATCGATCTCTTCGTCGACGACGGCGTCGACGCGCTCAGGCGCGGCGGAGTGAAGGAGTTGCCCCGGGAGCAGGAAAGGCTCGATTTCAGCGACCCTCTCTCTCTGGACGCCAAAGGGAGCTACCGGGTCGATCTCTTCTACGAACATCAGCGCACCGTCCGCGTCTTCAACGGCCGCCGGGCCGGGAGCCACGCCTTTGCCCAACGGCTCGACACCGCCGTTGCCGCCCCCTTTTCCCTGCTGGACCGAAAGGTTACCGGCTCCCTTGCAGCAGGCTACGGCTACGACTCCATCGACGTCAGCGCAACCGGCACCGGGAACGACATAAGCGTCGCCAGCCGTGAGAGGTTTGCCGCTACCAAGGGGGGGCTTTACCTGAACCTCTTCGACCTGCTCAAGGTGGGGGCGAGCGTGCTGGGGACCGATTACCGCGACGAGCCCGAAGTTCCCGTGGAAGCGGAACTGGCACTGACAGATTTCCTCAAGGTCGGCTACAAGCGCTCCTACCTGGATCTGGCCGGCGACTTCGGCCTGCAGCGCTTGGGGAAGTCCGGGCTGGTGCCGGTCCATTACGGCGAAGAGAACCACGAAGTTTATGTTGCCGCTGACTACCGGGGGCTTTTTTACGGCAGGTATGCCGTCGAGCCGGGTGACACCGGTCAGCGGCGTTTCGAGGGGAAGCTCGCGCTCCCATACGCCCTTTATCTGGTGGGGGATTGCCGGCAGAGGGATTTCAGCTTCTTTCAGGATTTCACCGTCGATCAGAGGCCGGGGGGGTATCTACGGGGGGAGGGTTCTTATCGGGGGTACCGGGCGGGGATCGGCATCGATCCCAGTGCCAAGTGGAACCTGGAGGCCAACTACCGCCACTGGGATTTCAAGTCGGGAGGCGGCGGCATAGCCAATTCCTCGGCGGTGGTGGATTTCTGGCCCTCGCTACTGGTCGGCAATTACAACCATCTCTACAACCTGGCCTTAAGCGCCGACCATTACCATCTCGGGACCGAGTACAAGGGGGATCGCTTCATCTTTGGAGGCGGCATCCAGTATATCTACCTGAAGACCGCGGCAGAGCTTGAATATTGGCGCAGCGTGCTCTTCGGTTTCGGCAGGGCCGGCGAAAACACGATCGAGCTCGAGACGGACCGGGTCAAGCTGCTATTTCTTTCCCTGGGGCTCGGCTACCGGTGGCAGCACGTCGCCGTTTCCTATTCCTTTGGCCAGTTCATACCGCTGGGAACCCGCGATAATCAGGCGGTCGAGCCGGAGAGCACGGAAGGTGCAGGCGGCTCGGGTGGTAAAAGCGATTTTGGGAGCATCATGGACAAGATCAGCCACAACCCGGGAGGAAACATGCAGCGCTTCCTGTTGACCGTGACCTACTGAAGCCCGGTCCCGGGTTCTCATGCCAACCTCTCTGCAACAAGGCCATCAGCTTTATGCCCTCCTCACCCGGCCTCCGGCCGCCCTCTCCGGAAAGGAGAGGGGGCCGATCCCCCCTCTGCCCTGACTCTTCAAAGATCTAAAACGCCCAATTGAGTCCCAAGGTGCTTTGCACGGAGAGGACGTCGTTTTCCGGAACGGACATGGTGCCAACGCTTACGCTGTTGCGCTTTTTGTAGTTGCAGTCGACGCGCCCGATCACCGAGAAGTTGTGGTGGAAATTCCAGGCCAGCGAGGCATCGGCGCCCAGGTCATAGCCGGAGTCCAGATAACTCGCGAATTCCACGCCCGGAGTCTGGGTGTTCTCCACCTGATAGTAGAGGGGAAGGCCGGCCCTGACGCCGCCTGCAAAGCGCCAGGGACTTTGCGGATTGGAGAAGAAGCTGTCGTAGCGGTACCCCACCATCAGGGCGAGGGAGCTTACGTTTTCGATGACGGTGGAGAGGTTGTTTTCAGGACGCAGCCCCGGATAGGTACGCGCGTCGTTGCCTGCGGCCACCCATTGGTCGATGGTGCGGCCGCCGGTTGCAACTGTGGCGACGTCGGTGTTGAATGCATCGGTGCCGGAGGCGGATTGGAAGTTGAAACGGGTGAAGTTGAGGGTGTAGTAGTCCGCGCCCACGGTGACGTGGTGCCCCGGCTTCAAGTGGTAAGCGGCAGCCACATCGAGTTCGTACCAGGAAAACTTGGCGTCGTCGGTTTGGATCGGACCAAGGCCGGGATAGCTCCAGGTCTCGGCGGCGGTATTCGGTTTCAGGGTGGCGGAACTCACGATGTAGAGACCGTGCTTCTCCCGAAAAGGAATGTAGCCGCCGGAGCGCTGCACCGGGTTTCCGAAATCGACGGAGAGTTCGATGTCCTCTGCACCAAAGGGAACGGGTACCGTCTCCTTGTACTGGATGAACTCGTACCCGGCCCCGAAAAAGCTGAACGCCTTGTTGTTGAGCGCCGGCTCCTCTGCCCGGGCCAGCGGTACCATCCCCGATACCAGGGTAAAAGCTGCCATCACCGTGACGGCCTTTGCCGATTTGAAGCGTCCTGACACCTGTTTCATTTTTCCCTCCTGCAATATTTCAAGTGAACAAAAAGTAAAGAACAGCTGGGAGCGTCGCACCGGGCCTCGAAGCCGATTCTTTACGGCTGAAAAATGACCAAAACCTATTAGATTAACAATGGGAGCACAACAGTTTTAACATTATTCCTCATTAATAGGTCGGTTTCGCTTTCATTACGCGGCCTTCCCCTCAAGGATACTGACTGTTCAGCCTTGGTTATGGTATGTTTATGAGAGCCACAGGGATCAGTTACCTGGGAGAAACAGCCAGCTGTGCCAACCGGCTGGCTGCTGTAAATTAGGAGGAATTGCCATGTCGATCCTGCGCCAGATAGCCCAACTGGGGCAGCCGGTCTTGCGGGAGCCGGGTCGCCAGATAGCAGACCCGCGCGATCCTGCCGTCCAGCTCATCATTGACGACATGATCGCCACCGTCGCCGACGCCAACGGCGTCGGTATCGCCGCCCCGCAGATCTACGAGTCGCTCGCCCTTTTCATAATCGCCTCTCGCCCCAACCCCCGCTATCCCGAAGCACCGGAGATGGTACCGGTGGCAATGCTCAACCCGGAGCTGGTCCGGGCCTCGAACGAAACCGAGACAGGGTGGGAGGGATGCCTGAGCATACCCGGCATCCGCGCTCTGGTGCGGCGGAACCGGCGCATCCGGGTCCGTTACCTGAACCGCGCCGGCGATCTCCGCGAGGAGGAATACGAGGGATTTCTCGCCCGGATCTTCCAGCACGAGTATGACCACATCAACGGCCTCGTCTTCCTCGACCGGGTGGACAGCCGCGATATCGTCACCGAAAAGGAGTACCTGCGCATCGTGTCGTGAGGCATCATCGACAGCTCCGTTGAAGGGGTCCATCATGCAAGCTCTGGAAGAAGTCACCATTCTCATTACGGGCTCGACCGACGGATTGGGAGAAAGGGTTGCCACCGACCTGGCAGGAAAAGGCGCAACAATCCTGCTCCACGGGCGGGATCCGGATAAGGGTCGCAGGGTGCAGGCGAAGATTCGGGAGGCCACCGGGAGCAATCGGCTGCAATATTTCAATGCCGACCTCTCCTCTCTCGCCGAGGTGGGACGCCTTGCCGCATCCGTTGCCGACAGTTGTCAGCGGCTGGACGTTTTGATCAACAATGCCGGTCTGGGCGCCGGTCCCGATCCGAGACGGCGTGAGAATAGCGCTGAAGGCTTCGAGCTGAGGTTCGCCGTCAACTACCTGGCCCCTTTTCTGCTCACCCGCAGGCTCCTGCGGCTGCTTTGCCGGACCGCGGAGCAGGTGGGACAGGCCCGCATCGTCAACGTGGCGTCGGCCGCGCAACGAGCCATAGAGCTCGACGATGTCATGCTGGAAAAAAGCTACGACGGGATGCGAGCGTACAGCCAGAGCAAACTGGCCCAGGTGATGTTCACCTTCGATCTGGCCCTGGAACTGGCGGGAACCGGGGTGACCGTGAACGCCCTGCATCCGGCCTCCCTGATGGACACCAAGATGGTTCGCGAGTGGTTCGGCACACCGCGAACCACCGTGGACGAGGGGGCACCATATGTTGAGCGTTTGGCCGTTGCCAAGGAGTTGGACGGAGTGACCGGCACCTATTACGACCAGGACGAGCCCTCCCTGGCCACGGACCAGGCCTACGACCAAAAGGCCCGCCGGCGCCTGCGGGAGATGAGCCTCATCTGGACCGGGTTAGGCGAGGCACGATAACAACCTACAGCAGTTCCTGAAGCAGTCGGTTCGCCACATTCCATTTCCTGACATATGCTTCCAGATAAAGGCCCAGGAGGTGCTGACCTGCTGCGAAAATCACCCTTTATTGGGCTGCAGGTGCCCAGGCCGCTTGTCGATTTGCGGTTCTTTGGTATATCAACTACAGATGTAGACACCTAACCTGTTGACGTCACGGCCTTTATCTGGCTTGAATCGTCTTCAGCACCCTGAGTGCCTGCCGGATATGCCGGCACCCCCCTCCGGAAACCGGGGGTATTTGCGAGGTTTGGGGAGTAGGGGAGCCAGTCATGGGCAATCTCGATGCCACACGCGATAAAATCCTTATCCTGGTCGAGTTGATAATAGTCATCGCCGTGCTTCACTATGCAACTCCCACCGAACCGCACTATTACCACAAAATCCACATCTTGATGCGCAAACTCTACCTCCTTCCTCCATTGGTTGCTGCGGCCTGGTTCGGGCTCAGAGGGGGGTGTGCCACAGCCCTGGTAGTGAGCATAGTCTTTACCCTGCATGCCTATCTGGACTGGCCCGGAAACTATATGGAACAGGCAAACCAGGTAGGGGAGTTGGTCGGATTCTGGGTGGCGGGGGCGGTTCCCGGCTGGCTGTTCGACCGGCAGCGGTCACTTCTTCAGGAACTTGCCGATGCCAATGAGGAGACTCTTATTGCCCTGGTTTCGGCACTTGACCTTCGGGAGCACAAAACCCACCTCCATTCCCAACGAGTGCGCGAATATACCGAGCTGATTGCAAGCCGGTTCGGCGTCGATGAAAAGACGCGGCGAGTGATAGGTATCGGGGCTTTGCTGCACGACGTCGGCAAGATTGCAGTGCCGGACAGTATTCTCCTGAAAGCGGACAAACTGACCGATCAGGAATGGCGGGTGATGCGCAAACATCCCGAGGCAGGATACCACATGGTGAAACAGATCGGCTTTCTCAAGGATGCGGCGGAGATCGTCCATGCCCACCATGAGCGCTGCGATGGCATGGGGTACCCTCGGGGTTTGAAGGGAGATGAAATCCCGCTCGGAGCACGCCTGTTCATCGTCGCTGACGTCTATGACGCGCTCACCTCGCAGCGTCCCTACAGGTCCCCCATGACCCACGAAGCGGCGACTGCCGAGATCCTGGACGGGGACGCCGGGCATTTCGATCCCTTGGTGGTTGCAACGTTCATGGCAATTCCACCGGAGGAACTGCGGTCGATTGCCGAACGCCATCAGGACGGTGAGTTGCCGTTCTGAGGCAGGTGGACGGGTGAAAGGTGAAAGGTGAAAGGTGAAAGGTGAAAGGTGAAAGGTGAAAGGTGAAAGGTGAAAGGTGAAAGGTGAAAGGTGAAAGGTGAAAGGTGAAAGGTGAAAGGTGAAAGGACGAGCAAGGCCCACTCCATTTGTTTTCTGGAGTGGGCCTTGCTGTTTTTTCCACAGGTTAAAGTGCCTTGGTCTCTCTTAGCTGTTCAAGGCTCTTGGTTCAATCTACGGCTGCTTGATTACCAGCCTCTCCACGGTCAGTTTGCCGCTGCGGATGCGCAAAGCTCCCCTTATCACCGTCGCCATGCCGCTCCTGCTGAGGAAATTCTCGCTGTAGCCACCCTTCAGGACGACTTGCTTCCCAAGGTTCAGGCTCAGAGTTTCCATCAATTCACCATCGAGCGACATGATGGTTGTAACGACGCCGGCGGTTGACGATGCGGCGCCGTAGGCCAGGTTCAAGGAGCCGTAGCCGGCTGTTCCGATCATCGCTTTGGGAGCTTTGTTGAAGGTCGCCGTGACAGACCTGGATGCAGTCATGGTCACGCTGCAGGCGCCGGTCCCGGAGCAGGCACCACCCCAGCCGGCGAACAGTGAGCCGCTGGATGCGGTTTGAAGAAGGGTGACAGTTCCGCCGGCAAAGTTTGCCGAACATGTGCCCGCCGCGCAGGACATGCCGGAAGGGGAGCTGTTAATGGTCCCGTTGCCGGTTCCTGAGATGGAGACTTTCAGGGTTTTTGGAACATTGCTGCTGCAGGTCACCGCCAGAGTAAAGCCTGCCTGCACTGTTGATGGAGCCGATGACGCATCTGCCAGCCGGATGGTGAAGGGGAAGCTGCCGCAGACGGTGGGGGTTCCCGACGCGGTACCGGTTGCGCTGTTGAGGAGTATTCCGCTGGGGAGGCTGCCGGAGGCAACGGACCAGCTCCGGGGAGCGACCCCTCCCAGACCGGCAAGTGTGACGCTGTAGGGAGCGTACTGCAGCGCACCCGGGATCTGCTCAGTGGTGATCTCCATCGGGTCGACCGCCTGGATGGTGAACGGTCGGTCCGCGAAACCGGCCGGACTGCCGCCGTCGGTGACACGAACGGTAAAGCTTGCGGTAAACCCGATGGCGGCATTGGTGATGCCGCTGATGGCGCCGGTTGTGGAGTTGAACAAGAGCCCCTGCGGCAGAGTGCCGGAGACGATCTGCCAGATATAGGGAATGGTGCCGCCGCTGGCGACGACCGCCTCGCTGTAGGCCACTCCTCTCTGGGCGTTCTTGAGAGCGGCAGTGGTTATCGTCACCGGTCCGTAGACTGCCACCGTGTATTGCCGCGATACCTTCTGAACCGTTGCGCTGCCGTCGCTTACTTCCAAGGTAAAGCTGTAGTTCCCCGGCGTGGTTGGGGTTCCCTGAAGCGAGGCGATGCCGGCGTTCTGCTGCAGTGTTACCCCGGGCGGCAGGGTGCCGCCTGCAGCTGCAAGCTGCCAGGTATAGGGGGAAGCGCCCAGCAGCGGTCGGACATTGGCCAGATAGGCTTGTCCAAGTCTGCCGTTTGGCAACGAGCTCTCGGAGATCGCCAGCGTGTCGGAGATCTCGAAGGTGAGACTCTGTTGGGCCGATTGGGGCGGAACGCCGCTGTCGTAGACCTCGAAGGTGACCCTGGAGCTTATCTTGCCGCTCGGTGTGCCGCTGATGGCGCCGGAACTGCCGTCCAGCGAGAGCCCGGCCGGAAGCGTGCCGTCCTTGACGATCCAGGAGTACTCCTTAAGCCCCCCCGCCGCCGACAAAAGGGCGCTGTACTGCAGGGTGGCAGCTCCGGCCGGGACCGCCTTGGTGGCAACCTCCAGGGGGAGCGAGACATGCAGATAGAACTGCTTGTCGGCCGTAGTCGGCGTGCCGCCGGCGTCGGTCACCCTGACGGTAAAGGTGAAATCGCCCCATTCGGTCGGGGTCCCTGACACGACGCCCGTTGCCGGATCCAGCGTTATCCCCTGCGGCAGACGGCTGCCGCCTGTATTGGCGAGCACCGACCAGCTGTAGGGGGAGCTGCCGCCCCGGGCTGCCAGCGTAACAGGGGGTATGGCTACTCCCCTGCGGGCGTTGGGGATGATGCTCGTGGATGTGATGGTCAACTGGCTCCAGACCCTGATCCCCATGGTGACGGTCCGGCTCTGCGCGCTAGGCCAGCTGCTGTCGGTCACGGTGATGCTGACATTGGTAAAACCGCCGCCGGACGGGATGCCGGAGACAATGCCTGTCGTGGTGTCGATTCTGAGCCCGGCCGGCAACTGGCCGCTGATGGAGAAACTGTAAGGCGCAATGCCGCCGGTGACCCGGACCAGTTCGGAATAGGAAGCGCCCACGAAACTGTTGGGGAGGATGGTGGTCGGTATCTGCAACGGATTGAGCACCCTTAGCGTGCAGGCCTGATAGATCGACCTGCCGCCACTGTCGGTCGCTTTGATGGTGAGCGGTTCGCTGGTGGCGACGGTGGGGGTGCCGGAGATGCTGCCGGTGGCAGGATCTAGGGAAAGCCCTGCCGGCAGTTTCCCGGAGTAAAGTGACCAGGAATAGGGTGGCAGACCGCCGGTCGCGCTGATGGTCTGGCTGTATGGCGTTCCCACGATGGCGTCGTTCAGCCGGCTTGCCGCGGTGAAGAGCGGATCAACCGGCAGCAGATAAAGTCGGGCAAAGACGCGCCCCTCGCTGTCGATCACCTTCACGGCGAAGCTGTACGCCCCGGGGTTAGCGGTTATGGTTCCCCTGATGCGTCCGCCTTCCAGGGTGAGACCTGCGGGAAGCGCTCCCGAGAACAGGCTGAAATAGTAGCCCGGGGCGCCACCTGACACATCGAGCGCCGTGGCATACTCCGCCGTAGTCATGCCGCGGGGCAGTGTCACGGTGGAAATGGTCAACGGCGAGGTCACGTCGATGGTGAACTCTCGTTCCCCATAGCTCCCCTGGCTGTCGCTGACCGCGATTCCGAAGGTGAAACTCTTCACGACGGTAGCGGTGCCGCTGATGACGCCGACTGCGCTGTCAAGCACGAGACCGTCGGGGAGTGAGCCGTAGGCAATGCTGAAGCTATAGGGGCCGCTGCCGCCGCTGATGGTGACCGGTGCACGGTAGACGGCTCCTTTTGAGGCGGCAGGGAGCGTCGTTGCGGAACTGAAGTTGAGCGGGGCGCCGGAAACGGGGACCAGGCCGGCTCTGATGCTGCCGCCGCTGCTGCCGGAGAAGGCTACCCCTTGAATGGTTATGCCGCCGTAACCTGTTTTGCCGACGGCAATATTGTAGCTCCCTGGGGTCGGGGGTGGCTGGAAGATGAAATATCCGCTGGCGTCGGTCTGGGTGCTGCCGCCGGTAATGGTCACCGTCGCAGCAGCAATGGGCTTTCCTGTGGAAAGGTCCAGCACGGTACCGTTGAAGGCGGGGATGAATGCCGCCTGGATGGTGCAGTTGCCGCTAACGGGTCCCGTGGTATAGCTGCTGCCGGACAAGGTGCCGCCGCAGCCGGTGACGGTTCCCGTTGTGAAACCGGGGTGGGGCACGATGGTAGCGCTGGTCGATGCGCCGTATAGGATGTTTTGGGGGCCCGGGTCGATGCTCCCTCCCGGACCCGCGGACGGCGTCACGAGGTAGCTTTTGAGCGTAAAGTTGGCGCTGACGTTTCTGTCGGAGTCCATGGTGACCGAGCAGGAGAGCCCGCTGGTCGAATCGCATCCGGACCAGCCGGCAAAGCTGGATGCGGAGACGGGAGTTGCGGTCAGTGTGACGCTGCTCCCCGGAGCATACCAATCAACCGCTCCGGAACCGGTCGTTAGCATCGGGGTGACACTGCCGCTTCCTGTTCCGGAGGAGACCAGGGCGAGCTGAAAGGAGGGGGTGCTCTTGAATACGCCGTGATCCGTCCCGGCATAGACGCTCTGGCTGTCGGTCGGGTCAATGGCCAGCGCGTTGGTATTGCTGGGGGCGCTGTCCACACGACTCCAGGACGTGCCGCCGTCGGTGCTTTTGAAAACGCCGCGGTCCGACCCGGCATGGATGGTCTGGCCGGTGGGGTCGATGGCCAACGAGTGTACCTTCGGTCCATAATTATAGCCGTTGTATATGTGTTGCAGGACGAGACTCCAGGAGCCGCCGTCGTTGGTGCTTTTGAAGATCCCGGCAGTCGTCCCGGCATAGACTGTGTGGCTGTCAGCCGGGTCAATCGCCAGCGAGTGTGTATCTCCTAAAAGGCCGCTGTTCGCAGCACTCCAGAGAGTTCCGCCGTCCGTGCTTTTGTAGATGCCGTACCCGTCCACCCTCCCGGCATAGATGATCCGGCTGTTGTTTGGGTCGATCGCCAGTGATTGTACGTCCGCCTCAACGTTGCTGCTCAAGAGGTTGGAGTAGTAGCGCAGGCCGCTGCTTGCGGAGCTCCAGGATGCGCCGCCGTTGCTGCTTTTGAAGACCCCACCGTCCGACCCGGCATAGATGGTCTGGCTGCTGTTCGGGTCTATGGCCACAGCTTTCACCTTCGGTACGAAGTAGCTGTTGGCGTAGTCGGAGTAGTATTGCAGGCCGCTGTTTGCCGCGCTCCAGGAGGCGCCGCCGTTACTGCTTTTGAGGAGCCCCTTTTCCACCCCGGCATAGATGGTCTGCCCGTTGCCCGGGTCGATCGCCAGTGCATAAACATCGGTCTCTGTCAGGCCGCTGTTCGAGGCGCTCCAGGATGCGCCGCCGTTGCTGCTTTTCAAGACGCCGCCATAGCCATAACCGTCGTCACCTAGCGTCCCGGCATAAATGGTCTGGCTGCCGGGATCGATGACCAGTGACGATACCGGGGTCAGTGCCAGGCCGCCGTTTACTGCGCTCCAGGACGCGCCGCCGTTGCTGCTTTTGAAGACGCCGTATGACGAGACCTCGGCGTAGATGGTCTGGCTGTTGCCGGCAGGAACGGCCACAGAGTATACACGTTGCACACCGCCGTAATAGGGGAGGCCGCTGGTTGATGTGCTCCAGGAGCCTCCGCCGTCGGTGGATTTGAATAACCCGCTCTCTGTCCCGGCATAGATGGTCTGGCTGTTGTCCGGATCAAGGGCCAGAGAGAATGCCGGGTTGTAGTCTAAGGAACTCTTGACGGCGCTCCAAGACGTGCCGCCGTTACTGCTTTTGAAGACTCCGTATTCCGACCCGGCATAGATGATCTGGCTGTCAGTCGGGTTTATCGCCAGCGACTGGATACTGGAGCCTCTCAGGCCGCTGGACATTGGGGCCCAGGATGTGCCGCCGTTGCTGCTTTTGATGACGCTGGCGCGTGTCCCGGCATAGATGGTCTGGCTGTTGGTCGGGTCGATGGCCAGTGACTGCACGTTCAGTCGGTAGCCGGTCAACCCGGCGTTTACCGTGCTCCAGGAGTCGCCGCCGTTGCTGCTTTTGATGATGCCGCCGCCGTTGGTCCCGGCATAGATGATCTGGCTGTTAGTCGGGTCGATCGCAAGAGAGCGCACTTTCTCCTGGTTGGATATCCCGCCGCCGGTCACGGGGCGCCAGGAGCCGCCGCCGTTACTGCTTTTGAAGAGCCCTGCGCTGTTGGTTCCGGCATAGATGGTCTGGCTATCTCTCGGGTCAATGGCCAGTGAGGTTACCGCGGTGCTCCACAGGCCGTTGTTCACCGCGCTCCAGGATGCGCCGCCGTTGCTGCTTTTGAAAACGCCGCGGATGGAGTGTGCTGCATATACGGTTTGAGGGGCGGTTGGATCGATGACGATCCTGGAAATTCCCTGTTGAATGCCGACCCACAGGACGCCGGTCGAGCCGCTTCGGGGGGTAAGCATGTCGGCCGGCCCGGGTACGGGTACGACAGGTGCCGATTCTGAGGCAGGACCATCGCCGCCGGCGTTGCTGGCAAAAACGGTGAAGGTGTATGACGTGCCATTGGCAAGGCCTGTGACCACGATCGGGCTCCCTGTCCCTGTCACCCTGGTCCCTCCAGGTGCCGCGGTGACGGTGTAGGAGGTAACGGCGCGATTCACTTCGTTGGGAGGTGTGAAGGTGACCGTAGCCTGGCTGTTTCCCGGTGAGGCAGCGACACCGGTCGGCTGCCCCGGAACCAGCATCGGGGTGAAGCTGTTCGATGCGGTCGATGACGGACCCGCGCCCGCCGCGTTGGTAGCGGTCACGGTGAAGGTGTATGTTGTGCCGTTGGTAAGACCGGTAACGGTTATGGGGGTGGCGCTGGCCGTGGTGCTGCCACTGTTCGGGGTGGAGGTAACGGTGTAGGCGTTTATGGTGCTTCCGCCGTTATCGGCAGGGAGGGAAAAGCTGATACTTGCCTTGCCGCTGCCGGCTCCCGTGGCCTTCACCTCGCTTGGGGCAGAAGGGATGGTGGAGGGTGTTGCCGTGTTGGAGGGTGACGACAGCAACCCGGTTCCGGTAGCGTTGCTAGCTGCCACTGTGAAGGTATAGGGTATGCCGTTGGTGAGGCCGGTAACGGTAATGGGGGTGGTCGCGCCGTATGCGATCGCACCGCCGGGGGCTGCTGTGACCGTATAAGAGGTGATGGCGCTATCACCGCTATCGGGGGGGGAGAAACGGACTGTGGCCTTGCCGTCGCCAGGCGTTGCCGTCACGCCGGCCGGGATCCCCGGCAGCAGTGCTGCCGTCGCGGGTATGGCGGAAAGCAGGAGCAGGGTGAAAGCCGCCAAGATGGCGGCCCCGATAGCGATGCCTTGTTTCATAAAGATCCCTCACTGATATTGAATCAAATCACAAAGCTCCCGAGAAGTGTCAGTAGTTGGCGTGCACTAATGGTGGCTCAGGAAAGATGAGGCAGAACTTATCACTGACTCATCCTGCTGCTTTCAGGTAAAGAATTTACCGATACCCGAAAATGCCAGTATTTGAATATGGCGTCAATCGTTATTACTGCTTCACTGCGAGCTACTGATTGGCCACTGCATTTGGTTCAGTAGTAACTTGCCGGAATTACTTTTACATGTATTTTATCAATTTGCGGATAATTTTTTCTAATGCTTGGTGTGCGATAGAATGGCTCGTCGGTTCATGCCAGAAATCAGAACCTGCTGTAATGGCTAAGATCATCAGGGGACGGAGTGATCTTGGCCGCAAAAAACTCCCTCCCCTTCAAGGGGCACTGCCATTAAGTTAAGCTCCTACTGATCGCTCCCCCTCCCTTGATGGGAGGGGGTAGGGGCACTGCCATTAAGTTAAGCNNTGGGCCGTGCCCACCATCAGGATGCGGTTGTGGTGGGCACGGCCCACCCTACCTCTCATTCCCTTAACTTAATGGCAGTGCCTTCAAGGGGAGGGTCGGGGTGGGGACGGGGGTAAAGGGGAGGAACCTGAACAGCGGACGACGCCAACGGGGTTCCGCTTTCCGGTGTAGCCATCCTGCAGGCTTACCACTACCAGCCTCCCTATGCCTTTATCGTTAAAGGGGGGCTACAACAGCAGCTACATCAACAACGCCGGCTATACCGTCTTGCAGGGAACCCTTAGGATACGGAGAGGAACAGTGATCGTGAACAAGGTTGTGGTCAGGCCGTAACTCTCCGGTTCATGAGGCAACGAGGCTGGCCAGATACGCCCCGACAGAACGGGTATTTCCCTTGAGAGGGTGCCCGCCTTGATAGTGAGCGAAAATGCCGATTGCAAAGGCCGGCGGGAAGTGATATCAGCATATCCCGACACCGGCGATGCCGGCGATCCGGAGACGATCAGGAAAGTGAACGCTGCCCATCGGATGGTCTCCGACTATGTTTCAGAGTACCGCTTCTCCTTTGCCGAGGAAGAGTTTTACGAGCAGAACCCGGAAGAGCGGATCCGGAGGCAATTCGCCTACGATCCGCTGTGGGGGAGGGGATAAATGCCCGAAGAACAGGTCGTCCGCCTTGCTTTTTTCTTCGGAACCCTCACGGTTGTCGCCGTCTGGGAGGTCGTTGCTCCCCGTCGTATGCTTACAGACAGCAAGAGACGACGCTGGTTTACCAATCTATCCATGGTGGTGATCGATACCGCGGTGGTGCGTTCACTGCTGCCGGTTCTCCCGGTCGGCATGGCGCTCATAGCCGAGGAGCGCGGCCTGGGCATGCTGAACATCATCATGTTCCCGGCCTGGATCGAGGTCGTCCTGGCGGTGGTGGCCCTCGACTTCGTCATTTACCTTCAGCATCTGCTGTTCCACTTTCTCCCGATCCTCTGGCGTCTCCACCGGATGCACCACACCGACCTCGATATCGACGTCACCACAGGCAATCGCTTCCATCCCGTAGAAATAGTGATCTCTGCCGGGATCAAACTGGCGGCCGTGGCCCTGATCGGTCCTCCAGCCGTGGCGGTTGTCGTATTTGAAGTTGTCCTGAACGCCACATCACAGTTCAACCACGGTAACATACGGATGCCGGAAACGGTGGATCGGTGGCTGCGTCTTTTCGTGGTGACCCCGGACATGCACCGGGTCCACCATTCGGTCATCCCCCGCGAGACCAACAGCAACTTCGGCTTTAACCTTCCCTGGTGGGACCGCCTATGCGGGACCTACCGTCCCCAACCGGCGGAGGGGCATGAAGGGATGACGATAGGCCTCAAAGAGTTCCGCGATGCCGGAAGACTCACCCTGTTCCGCTTGCTCATTCACCCCTTCGTTCGCTAGCCCGTGCAATGGGCAAACGTGGCGGCAACGACCGGCGCAGGATTGCCGGGCGATCCTGCAGCACGGGTCGATTTCGCTGTAAAACCGAGTGCAGGATGCAGTACAATGCCGCAGGGCTCCCTGCGGCGAGGGGCGGCATAGGCGGTCAGACTTGCCAGAATCAGGTACCAGCCGCTTATGGATTACCTGACCCAAAACATACCCTACAGATTTATTGGACCCACCTGCTCTGGAGGAAATGGTTAAGCCGCAATAGAGCTGAAAGTATTCCGCGATACTGAAGGCCTCACCATCCGGGCAACGTGCTGACTAGCCCGCTATACTAATCTCAAAATAATATTGACTTTCCTAGTCCCCTGATTTATCTACACACCCTGGGTCGTGCCGCGTGCAGGCATGCAGCGCATGCTGAGCACATCGCACCCGCAGGAGTCGCTATCGTCTTTGGGATCTCCCTGCTTTGAGCCCGGAACATCACCTGACAGGACCTGCAGTTTCGCCATGCACTTCACCGCCCGGTGTCCCATCAGATGGAAA
>DNRQ01000205.1 GCA_003499925.1 Geobacter sp. | reverse complement strand
TGAATCATGTAGGGTGGGCCGTGCCCACCATCAGGATGCGGTTGTGGTGGGCACGGCCCACCCTACCTCTCATTCCCTTAACTTAATGGCAGTGGGGCCGGGGGGGGGGTGAGGCTGCCGTTAATGGCGTCCGCCACCACCGCGACGCCCGTTATCATGGTGACCGCCGCCACCCCCATTGCCATCGTCGATCAGGACGGGGACAGGGACAAAACAGCCGGAAAGCATCAGGGTCGCCAACAGTAGCACCAACGTTGAAATAGTTGTTTTTCTCATTACTTTACTCCTTTTGCGCACCTCGACGTGAGTCGGGTCGCCTGCAGTGCCGGGCTCGGTTCAGGGGCAGATTGTCGGGACCATGCAGCGCCGTCGCCCCTTTGCCACGCCTCTGCCGGTAGGGTAGGTGCAGCTAACGTGCCAGGCAGGCCTGTGGCTTCTTGTGGTGCAACTGCGCGATGATACGAAGAAAAATCCTGCAATGCCCAGGGGCGGGGGAGGGGGCGTCAGCCGGCTCCGTCAATCTTGACATAACTGCCATATATGGCGGGGCGTGTTGCGGGGGGCACTGCCCCTTAAGCGGTGATTCCGTGAATCATNNCTACCTCTCATTCCCTTAACTTAAGGGCAGTGGTGGCGGGGGGGCGGAGCGTATGTAGGTGCGGTTGGAGATGAACGGGGATCGCGAAAGCGGTTACAGCCACCGGATGAACAAATGAACCAACCAATCCCTGACCCTTGGCAGCAACGCCCGTTTTTGCCAATCCGGCAGGCGGATGGGCCGGCTGTCGATCAGGTCCCTGACGAACATCTGCTCCATCTCAAGAGCGAACTCCTTGTTGAGGACCACCGCGTTCACCTCGTCGTTGTTNNGTTGGTCGAGCCGACCGTGGACCAGACGCCGTCGATTACCGCGGTCTTGGCATGCAGCAGGGAGCTCTTGTGCTCGTAGATCTGCACTCCGGCCTTCAGGAGATCGGAGTAGTGATGCCTCTGGGCGTAAAGTGCCAGCACGGAATCGGTGCTCCCGGGCAAAAGGATCTTCACGTCGACACCACGCTTGGCGGCATCGGCTAGGGCGGCCGCTATCTGGTTGTCCGGGATGAAGTAGGAGTTGGTCAAGTGGATCGAACTCTCGGCAAACGCGATGGCGCAGACATAGATCACGAAAGGCAGCCGGTTGCTCTCTCCGGGGGTGCTGCCGACCACCTGCACCAGCGCCTTACCGCTCTCTTTCAGCGGGGGGAAGAAGTTGCCGCCGCTGAGCTTGGCCCCCTTTTGCTTGAGCCAGGTATCCAGAAAGAGCTTCTGTAGTTCGGCAACGGCCGGCCCCTCGATCTGGATGTCGGTGTCGCGCCAGTGGATGGGCGCATTTTTACCCACTCTCCGTCTCCCCGGCCGGCTCGAATAGACCTTGCTGATGTTGACCCCCCCGATGATGGCTACTTTGCCGTCGGCGATCAGCACCTTGCGGTGGTCCCGGTGGGTGAGACTCCATTTCTCCCCTGAGTCGACCGGGTTCAGCGGATTGAATTCGACCACCTCGATGCCGCCCTCCCGCAGCCGCTGGAAAAAGGTGTCCGGCGTGCCGCTGCTTCCCATGCTGTCGTAGATGAGGTGCACGCGGACACCCTCGGCCTGTTTCTGCAGCAGCAGCGCGGCGAACTTGCGTCCGGTTTCATCGTCCTCGATGATGTAGCTTTCCAGGTTGATATGGTCCTTGGCCTGCCGGATCGCCCGGAACATCGCGGCGTAGGTGCCCTGGCCGTCCATCAGCAAGGTGACCTTGTTTCCCCGGGTGAGCGGGCTTTCGGTGATCGATTCGACAATGGCGCTGTGACGTTCCAGGAGGTCCGTGGGGGCTACCGACCGCTTCAGCCGTTCCATAACGGCTCTGCTTTTTTCGGGAGCTAACAGCCCTTTGGAGGAGAGGATTCGCGGCGGGCTCGCCTCGGTCGATGCGCCATCGATGATTGGAGAGACGTCGGGGAGGGTCGCACAGCCATGGCTGAGAGTCAGGACGCTCGCCAGCAAAAGAAATAGACAGTAAGGCTTGAAGAGCATCAGGCGTTTTCTGCAGAACGAAAGCTTCTGCAGCATGGACATCTGCCCTGTCTCCCTGTTACGGGCAGGTGGCGCGTTTCTCATACTCTCTGCTGCCTCTGGTTCTCTCTTTAGCTTCATGACAATGATTCTATACCTGAATTGCATTTGAAGCAGCGGGTAAAAAAACTCCGGCTCAGTCAGAAGCCAAAAACCGTCCTCTCTTTACGGGAGCCGTTTGCCGCCTCGTTAACCACCCCGGCGTGGACAACGACCAGGGGTCTTTCGGGGGCGCCGGTCACGCGACATGGCGCAGGATGCCGTACTTGCGCATCCGGGCTCGAAGGGTGCTGGGGTTCAGACCGAGGACCCCAGCTGCCCCGTTCTTCCCTTCGAGGCGCCAGCCGGTTTCTTCCAGCACCCGGAGGATTTCCGCCTGCTCCAACTCGACCACCCCGTCGGCCCCTTCCGGCAGCTCTTCCCGGCTCCTGCCGGGGGTGTCGAAGCGCTCCGGCATTTCCAGCTCCAAGCCCTGGCTCAGGATTACCGCCCGCTCGATGACGCTTTCCAGCTCCCGCACGTTGCCGGGCCACCGGTATGCCTTTAGGTCGTTCATGGTCTCGTTGGACACGGTCTCGATCTTCTTGCCGACCTTCCTGTTGTATTTGGCCACGAAATGGCCGACCAGCAGCGGGATGTCTTCCTTTCTCTGCCTAAGCGGCGGCATGGTGATGGGAAATACCTTGAGCCGGTAGAACAGCTCTTCCTGGAATCGGCCGCAGCGGACCTCATGCTCCAGATCCCGGCTGCTGGACGCGATGATGCGCACATCGACCTTTATGCTGAGGGGGCTCCCCAGCCGCTCAAGCGCGCCGTCCCGGATCAGCCGCAGCAGCTTCCCTTGCAGCTCCAGCGGCAGCTCGCCGATCTCCTCCAGAAAGATGGTGCCGCCGTCGGCAAGCTCCAAGCGACCGATCTGCCGGGCGTCGGCCCCGGTGAACTCGCCCCTTTCCCAGCCGAAGAGCTCGCTTTCGATGAGGTTTGCCGGCAGTGCCGTGAGGTTCACCGTGATCAGCGGGCGGTTCACGCGGGCGCTGCTGTTGTGGATGGCGCGCGCCGCCACCCCCTTGCCGGTGCCGGTCTCGCCCAGAAGGAGCACCGAAGCGTTCATGGGCGCTACCCATTCGACCCGCTGCAGCACCTGCGACAGGGCGACGCTGTTGCCGATGATCTCGCCGAAGTTGTACTCCTGGGCAACCTCCTGCTGCAGGTAGATGTTTTCGGCCTGGAGCCGGTCCTTCAAGCGCCTCATCTCCGAAAAGGCGCCCTGGAGGGAATCTTCCGCCCTCCTGCGCTCCTCTATCTCCTGGGTGAGCTGCAGGTTGCTGCTGGCGAGCTGGCGGCTCCGCATCCCTTCCTCGGACTCCGGTGTCTGCTCCGTACTCTGGAGTTCTTCAATCAACACGTTGCTGCGTGGATCGGAAGCTGACGTTATCAGGCTCTGGTCGGTGTCTGTTCTCATTGTAGGCTCTCGCTTGTGTGGGTGTGGTTGAATGCCCCGGGGTAGCCGCCGATGACCCGGCAGCAGCGTCCCCGGTGGTGGGCCGGAGGCCGCAGGCTCCCTTTCCGGCCCGGACCGTCCAGCGGCGCTCTCTCTGCCGGTCCGGTCAGCGGCAGATAGATCCTGAACACGGACCCCTGGTCCGGCTCGCTGCTGACGGTGATGAAACCGTTGTGCTCGGTGATGATGCGGTACGCGGTGGAAAGCCCGAGTCCTGAGCCGTTACCGGTGGTGAAGAACGGTTCGAATACCCTGCGTGCCGTGGCGCGCTCCATGCCGGTCCCGTCGTCGGTCACCGATATGAGGGCGTAGAACCCAGGCTTTCCGAAGCCGTGGCGTCCGATGAATTCCGGGTCGATCCGGACCGGCTCGGTGACGATGGAGAGGGTCCCTCCCAGGGGCATGGCATGTCGGGCGTTGCTGGCGAGGTTGATGAGCACCTGCTCCAGTTCGGCGCTGTCGCCGCTGACCTTGAGGGGGTCAGCGGCGCAGGATATTTCCAGCCGGATCTCCTCGCCGACGATTATGCCGAGAAAGCTCCGCACGTTGCTGAGCATGTCGTGGACGTCCACCGTTTGCGGGACGATGGCGAGCTTCCGCCCCAGGTTGAGAAGGCTCCTGGTCAGGTTCGAAGCCCTGGCGGCCGCAGCGATGATGTGGTTCATGTTGGCCCGCATCGGGTCGTCCTCGGTCATGCCGCTGGTGGAGAGCAGGCCGAAGCCGATAATCACCTGAAGGATGTTATTGACATCGTGGCCGACGCTTGCTGCCCTCAGCGCGATACTCTCCTTCTCCGCTTGCAGAAGCCGGGATTCCGGGCTCAGCTCTCCCGTCAATTCGGCTGCTGCTGACGTGCCCTTGCTGCAATTTGTACTCATGACTACCTCCAGCCTAAATCAGGCTTTGACGGTGGTGTCTTCTCCCTGTGCAGGTTCTCCTCCGAGGTCATTGCCGGGGTGAGGTGAGCGTGTATAGCCAGCAGAAGACAGCACTGTACACATCTGTTCTGACGCTAGGGTAAAGCGCAAGTCGCGTGCCAGGGAGGCAGGTGGCGGGGATGAGGGTGCAACTATGCGATTATCCGAAGCAAAGCGGGCGGGGTGGAGTGGGGTGTCGAGGTAAAGCCGCCGACGCAAGCCGTCGGGTTTGACACATCTGCAGGATATGGCGGAGCGGCTCGAGGCGGTTGACGTGGCCGGCAAGGGTGTCGGGTACGCTGCGCTAACCGACCTGCACGCTGCCATTAAGTTAACAGGTGGCGCCACGCAGATCACGTAGGGTGGGCCTAGCCCACCGAGGTTTGGTGGGCGGGGCCCACCCTACACGTCTGCTACCTGCTATGTGCTTCAGCTGTTCAGGTCCCTCCCCCTTCANNTGAAGGGGAGGGAGTTTTCAGCGGAAGATAAGGGCTAATCAGGATACTTAATCACGGTGATGTTTGGGGAGGGGGGAGGGGACTGTCGCTCCGCAGAAGATAGGCGTGCATGGCGCGACCTACTGGCGCACGATGCCGTATTTGC
>DNRQ01000092.1 GCA_003499925.1 Geobacter sp. | reverse complement strand
CTAGATCCGGGGTCCACTATACAGGGGTGCCGAATCTGCTGAGACCTCCCTTTCGGCCGGCAGCGTCTCAGCAGATCCGGGTCGTCAGATCAAGCGCAGGTGCAGGAGCCGCAATTGCTTCCCTCCGTCGCCTCTTTCTTCGGGAACATCCGTTCGGCGGCATATTCGGTGATGTCGGCGAAGAAATGGAGGTAGATATCCTCCTCTCCTGCCAGCGGAACCCAGTAACCATCCACTACCATGCCCATATTCTCCGCGTACGCCACGACTCGCTTGGCGGCGTGCTCTTTCAGGGCCTGGTTCGCCAGGCATCCGGCGTGATCCTCCCTCTTGCCGGTGTCGATGCAGCGCGTCCCGGAGACGCAGCCCGCCGCCTCCCCGGCCTTGTTGATGTCGAGTATGGTGCGGTCCTTGTGAACCAGCATGACGGGGAACGGGTAGTTGTCCCAGAAGATGTGGAAATTGCGGATCAGTTCCTCGCTTATCTCGTGCTTTTGCATATATATCTCCTGTTTCTCTTTGGCTGCCGGCTTTTTACTGCCCGCTTCTTTGCCCGGTTTTTACTGCCGGTTTTTACTGTTGCTCCTACTATTACTGCTGCTCCATACTACTTTTCCCCGTGGCCAGACTCAACTCCCTTCTTCAGTTTCGCGCGCTGCTCAGGGGTTAGCATCGCGCTGATCTCTATCAGCCGATCGACGGTACGGTGCGCAAATCCCGTGAATTCCAGCGCTTTTTCGTCCACCGTCTTGTGCAGCCATTCCCGGTTCGGGTTGTCCAGAAGCAGACAGCCGGCAACCTTGGCTGAAACCCCCTTGCCGTTCTTCGAGATCTGTTGGCCGTCTGCTACGATCTGGTCGGTGACCACGCCGATCCTCGTCCTCTGCTCATCGGTCGCTCCCACCTTCTTGAGCGATGACTCAAAATGCTCCCTCGCCTTTTGGGCATGATCGCCGTGCGAGCCGTGGGGCTTGCACGCTGCCACCATGCCACCCAGAAGAACCACTCCGACGACCGCCCCGACTCCCTTTATCCGCTTGTCCATTTCTTCTCCTTTGGTTGCCTCTATCTGTCCCAATGCAGCAAAGGCTAACGGTCAAATGTAAAAAAAGTATGTGGCGAATGTAAAAAAAGGGTAAAAAACAGCCGTTATTTTCGGTAATCTGCTATCAATTGTCGTTATAAGGAGCGCCTACGATGGATGAAAAACGCGGCAGAACTATCTTTCTGGTCGATGACGATGCCAAGCTGCGCAAGCTCCTGGTGAAGTTCTTGAAGGAGTACGGCTTCTCGGTGCGCGAGTTTGCCGACGGCTCCGGTGTTAACGACGCCATCGCGGCGGAGCAGCCTGATGCGGTCATTCTAGATATCATGCTCCCCGGGGAGAGCGGCCTGGATATCCTGCGTCGCATCAGGAAGGAATCGGCGGTACCTGTGATCATGCTGACCGCCAAAGGGGAGGATGAGGACCGGATCCTCGGGCTGGAGCTGGGATCGGACGACTACCTGCCCAAACCGTTCAACCCGCGGGAACTGCTGGCGAGGCTGAATGCCATCCTGCGCAGGTCGGCCTCCCATCAGGAAGCCGATGCCGCTGCCGCTGACAACGTCGAGGTCGCAGGCCTGCTGCTGAACCGGGGCAGACGCACCATCAGTGCAGGCGGAGTGGAATTGGCGCTCTCGGCCACCGAATTCAAGCTGCTGGAAGCGCTGATGAGCCGGCCCAACATGATCCTGTCCCGGGACGAACTGCTGAACTACGCCCGCGGCAAGGAGTTTGGCCCCTACGATCGAAGCATAGACGTGCACATCGGCAAACTGCGCGCCAAAATAGAATCGCTTCCCGGTGCCAGAAAATGCATCAAGACGGTGTGGGGCTCCGGATATCTGCTGGAGGACCGGCCATGATGCCAAGGCTCTATTTCAAGATACTTTTTAACTGGGTTGCTGCGCTGATTGTCATGGAAGTCCTGATCTTCGCAGTTATACTCTTCGTAGTAAAAGACAGCCATCACTCTTACGTCATACAAACCATCGGCGGCAATGCCCTGATGGCCAGGGATTATCTCGAAGCGGCGGTTGCGGCAGATGCAGGAGGAAGGGAGCCTTCCCGCGACGCCTTGCAGAGCGCCGTCACCAGGCTGGGCCATACCGCCCGTGCCAAGGTCTGGGTCAGCGGAGCCGACGGGACTGTCGTTGCCTCCTCTGTTGCCGGGAAGGTTCCCGTCCCGCCGGTCCATGCCGGAAAGTCGGGGCGCCACGGGGATGCGCAGGTTCATCTGGACCTGGGTCCTGCCCGGGTGACCTACTCCAGCGTCCCCCTGACCCTGAAGACGGCCACAGGTCAAGGGGGGACTCTCCATGTCCTCACCGAAAGGGATCCGGGACCGTTTCCGGTGGGGAAGGTGGGGGCGGGACTGGCCATCATTGGCGCCATCGCCGCCATCGCCGCCATCCCGCTTTCCCGGCACATCACCGAGCCTTTGAACCGCCTCCAGGAGTCGGCAGTTCGCATCGCCGGAGGCGATCTGTCGGCCCGTGTCGAGGTTCAGGGGCGCGATGAAATCGGCCGGCTCGGCATGGCCTTTAACGGCATGGCGCAGACCGTGGAACGTCTGGTCCGCTCGGGAAGGGAGCTTACCGCCAACGTCTCCCACGAGATGCGCAGCCCGCTGGCCCGGATCCGGATAGCGGGGGAGTGCCTGAAGCAGTCGATTGCCCGGGGAGACCGGGACGACTGCGATGAACTGCTGGAGGGGATGTGGGAGGATATCTCCCAGGCCGACCGGCTGATCGGCCGGATCCTGGAATATTCCAAGCTCGACCTGCACGAGCGGGTTGCCGCAAAGACGGAGGTCTTCCCCGCGCCCATCCTGGAGGGACTCCTCAAGATCATGCGCCCGGTGTTCCTAACCAGAGGGGTCAGCGTCGAGATGACGGGCGACCTCCGGCTTTCGGTGGCAGGGGATGAGGACTGGCTCAGGTCGGCGTTCGGCAACCTGCTCGACAACGCGGCGCGCTACACCCCGGAGGGTGGGGTGGTCCGGATAGCGTTGCGTCCCGAGGGCGATGCGGTCGCCGTGGAGGTAACCAACAGCGCGGCTCCGGTTGCCGCCGAGGATCTGGAGAAGATATTCGACCCGTTCTACCGGGGGAAGGGGGCAAAGGGGGAGGGGACCGGGCTGGGTCTTGCCATCACCAGGAAGATCGTGGTCCTGCATGGCGGGGAGATAGCCGCGAGAAATACGCCGCAGGGCTTTCAGGTCTCGCTCAGGCTGGTCTCGTTCCCAAGCTCCAGTTCCGTGTAGCTCCCAAACTCCAGATTGGGAACGAGAAAAGCCCGGCTCGGCTGAGCGGCCAACTTGGTCCAATCGTTGTTTCTTGGCACCCAAATAAACCAATTGTCCAATATTTTTCACCCCTTAGGGACAGGGCGCAGACCGGCTGCGGTGCAGTTTTGCTCTATGAATCGGCAGGTTACGGAAGCCGGCAGAAATGGCATGATTTCTGTAATATGCAGGGCAAAGTCTCAATCCAGTTGCTGAATAGGAGCCTTCGATGGGAAGCTACGAATGTTTGGTGGATGACAAAGCTCTTTTAATTGACCCGGAGCATGAACCGGAGGTCGCGGCGTTTGGGAGTGTCGACGCCGTTGACGAACCCGAAGAGGAGAAGGAGGTCGATGTCGCGGTGGTCGAGCATTTCGACGACGCCATCAAGCTGTATCTGCGCGAGATCCAGAAGACCAAACTTCTGACCGCGCAGGAAGAAAGGGAACTGGCCGCGAAGATCGATCTGGGCGACAAGGCAGCCCGCGACCGCATGATCGTCTCTAACCTGCGGCTTGTGGTCAAAATAGCCAAACGCTACATGAACCGGGGGCTGCCCTTTCTGGACCTGATAGAGGAGGGGAATCTCGGTCTCATCAAGGCGGTGGAGCGCTTCAAGCTCTCCAAGGAATGCCGTTTCTCAACCTACGCCACCTGGTGGATCAGGCAGTCGATCGAGCGGGCCCTGGTGAACCAGTCGCGCACCATCCGGCTGCCGGTGCACGTCTCCGACGACATCAACAGGATGCTCCGGGTGAACCGCGAGCTGGTGCAGAAGTTTAACCGGGAGCCGACGCTGACCGAGGTTGCCGACACCCTCGGAGTGGACCAGAACCAGGTGCGCAGGCTGATGGTGCTTCTGAAGAAGACCTATTCCATCGACCAGCCGATCTGGGACGACACCGACTATTTCCTCACCGACACCATCGAGGACACCTCGATGATTCCCCCGGACACCCTGATGGAAGGGCTGGACAGCTTCGAGCAGGTCTCCAGGTTGTTGGAGACCTTCTCCGATACCGAAAGAAAGATCCTCACGCTCAGATTCGGCCTTGACGACACCGAACCCCAGACCCTCGACACCATTGGACAAAGCTTCGGCGTAACACGTGAGAGGATACGCCAGATCGAGGCCAAGGCGCTTATGAAACTGCGAAAGCTCATGGTGCCTCCGGACGGCCTGATGGCTTTCCCATCAGCCCCTCAAGGGGCTTGATGCCTGAGTGATGCCGGCTGATCCCCTCGCCCTTTTGCCAAAGGGGGCGGGGGGAGTCGGTCACTCCTGCCTTTGTCGATTGACGGCTGGCAACGGGTCCTCTCAGACCCTGCATGATCCAGCAGCGACTCATCTTCCGCCTCAGCTGACGGTGAAGTAGAAGACCGCTCCCCTGCCGGCTTCACCCTCGGCCCAGATCCTGCCGCCGTGACTCTTGATGATGCGCGCGACGGTGGCAAGCCCTATGCCGAATCCCTTGAACTGCTCTGCTCCCGGCAGCCGCTTGAAGGGGGTGAACATCCCGGCTGCGCTCGATGCCTGGAACCCTACCCCGTTGTCGCGGACAAAGTAGGTTCTTTTTCCCTCTGTTTCCGAAGATCCGAATTCGATCCGGGCGTTTTCCCTCTGTGCCGAGTACTTCCAGGCGTTGCCCAGCAGATTCTCCAGGACCACTCGCAGCAATCTCGGGTCTCCCTGATCGGTCAACCCCTGCTGGATCTCGAAGCAGACCTCCCTTTGCGGCTCCGAGGTCCGGAGCTCAAGAGCTACCTGCGTCGCCAGCAGGCTGAAGTCGACATCTTTCCGCTGCACTTTGCTGTGGCTTACGCGTGAATATTCCAGCAGGGTCTCGATCAACTGGTTCATTCTGACGGTGCCGCTCAGTATCTCATGGATGAAGCGTTCGCACTGCGGGTCGAGCTCGTCCATGCAGATGTCGAGAATCACCTGGCAGTAGCCGCTGATGGCGGTGAGCGGTTTGCGCAGGTCGTGGGAGACGGTGTAGCTAAATGCCTCCAGCTCCTCGTTGGCGATCTGCAGTTCGTAGGCCCGCGCCGCCAGATCGGTATGCAGCACCTCGATCTCTTCTGCAGCACGCTTTCGTTCGGTGATGTCGTTGATTTGGCTCAGCAGGCAGGTTTCCCCGTTGAAGTCGATGACCTCCCCCGACAAGAGTCCCGCGACGGTCGCACCGGATTTGGACCTGAACCTGACCTCGAAGTCCCGCACCTCACCCTTCTCCCGGAGAAATTCCACGAACCTGGCACGGTCTCCCGGATTCTCCCAGATCTGCAGCAGCGACATCTCCCTTCCGACCGCCTCCTGGCGCGAATAGCCGAAGGTGCGCTCGAAGGCATCATTGACCTCGATCAACCTCCCCTCCGCCAGGGAACTTATGGCGAGGACGGTGGCGGAGGAGCGAAAGGCCTTGCAAAACACCGCCTCCGCATCCAGCAGTGCCTTCTCCTCGCGCTTTTTCTCGGTGACGTCCGCCAACACGGCAAGCGAGCGGACCACTTCCCCCGCGTCATCGCGTTCGGCCGTTGCGGAGAGGACGATATCGAGTATCTTCCCGCCTTTGGTGACGATCTGGTACGGCACGTTGGTACAGAACCCGCTCCTGAAGTACTCCGGAAGGACGACCTCCTCGGCGTAGCGGCGTGACGCTTCGGTGAGGAACTCGGTGCTCTTGCGCCCGATCACCTCGTCGCGCCGGTAGCCCAGAACCTGAAGCCAGTAGTCGCTGACATAGACGAGTACGCCGTGGCGGTCGACGGAGTGGAACATGACCGGCGCGTCTTTGGGCAGCTGTGGGAAATTTTCTGCTGATGGCATGCGGACTCACTTTTGCTTGCTGTTTCCGAGTGAACTCGATTGCAGAGGGTATGACAGCGCAACCACCTGTGTCAAGCAACAGTTTCACCTGGATTTGAGAAGCGCTGGCCGCAATTGGGGATCAGGGCGCCGGACCGGGTTGAAGCGCGTTATCGGATGCGACGGGGGAAGATGCCGGGAGGACTCGGGACGCGGGAGAGGGAAGGTGATAGCCGGGGGCGAGAGGGGTGTGATTTCGTAGCCGCCGTGTGAGCCGGCTCTGGTTGCTTGTGCTTGATAACTTTTCTCAGGTTAGAAAGTAATTCTTAAAGGGAAGCGGAATGAACCCGATAAGAGGTGAATGAATTCTGACCTTCGGGGGGCAGGTGGTGATCGGGGAAGGTCCCTTCCGGGCTTGACAGCAGTATCACGTGGTGGTTTCGGCGTCGGAATATCAATTTCATGCATGGAGGAAACAATGAAACGTCTGATCTGCCTTGTCTTTTTATCCAGTACTATCTCCGGTTGCGCTACTCCAGTAATAATTGACAACGGAAGTCAGAGCCGGGTTTTCACTCCCTGTACAAATAACGATTTTTGCTTCAGGGATACCTACAATATTGCCTGGGACAATTCGCGATCATGCTGTCCCGACTACGGGCGATCATACTGTCCCGACTACCCTGTCTCGTACCGGAGCAAACAGTCCGAATACGAATCCAACAAGGTAGAATACATCCTGCTTCCCAATAGGGTCGTTACGGAACAAGTGGGAGGTGTGAGATGAAAAACAGCATTAAGTTAGTGAGCATCCTGGTTGCTGCGATAGCTGTTTCCGGATGCGCCAATTCTGCAAATCCACGCTTTTCAGGTTCAAGGGATGCCTACCAGTTAACCCAGCTCAATTCCAATCAACGCTACATTGTAGATGAGCCACTGGAGATCCAGCGCAGTCAGACCTCGGTGGGCAGATTCAATTCGCAGATGATCTTCATGACCGACCAGATCGAAAGAAACGTCGACCGAAAAAGCCTGGAGAACACCTTCATAGTCACAAGCTTCATCAATCTTAACAAGCTTTCCGAGACCACCCCCTTTGGAAGGCTGGTCGCCGAGAACGTGATACACGAGTTACAGGTCAGAAAATGGAAGGTGTTCGAGGTCAGGCTGACCAAAGACGTGGTGATCAATGAGACAGGTGAATTCTCCCTGAGCAGGGATGTCAGGAAAATCAAGGAGTTGTATAAGGTCGGGGGGATCGTCACCGGTACTTATTCCGTTGCCGGCAACCATATCATTGTCAACGCCAGGGTGATCGACATAGAGACCGGGCTGGTCGCATCGTCGGGCCAGATCCATATGCCCATCAACTCATTTACCGAGGCGCTGCTCTTCAACGGAGAGGCCCTGGCACCCATGAAGATTGTCGGCGACACGCCATTTAGTTGCAGGGAAAATCAAACCTGCTGGAACGGAGAGACCTACCGGCCTGTGAAAGGCACACTGCCATGATGGCCAGACTTATATCCTCGTTGATGGTGCTGCCTGCTTTACTGTTTTTATCCGGTTGCGCGGCATCCCTTCCGTCTACTGTTGGTGGCGCCTGTTACAATAAAGCACTCCCGGTACTACTCGATGCAACAGATCTGAAACTCCTGTTTCACGATATCGCCGCCGAGCTTTGCGTGGACAACTGCTCTGACTGTTCAGCCGAGAGCAAAGACGGCAAATTGGCTACTCGGTCGTGTGCGGATGGAGCTGAAATCAGCCAGAGGACCGTTCTGGTAACGGACTTCGCCGACCTCCAGTCTTTCCTGCCCAATCACTCCGGCCTGCTGATGGGTGAACTGATGCGGGGAGGTCTTAATGCCGCCTGCTGCAGCAAGATCGTCCAGGCGGAGTTCGCCAAGTATTTCAAGCTGTCGGAAAACGGGCTGGTAGTATTGACGCGGCAAGTCAGTGAAATCAAAAAAAATGAGTATGCCCACCCGGAGGTCGTGGTAGGGACCTACAATTACCTGAACAACAACAAGGTTCTGATCTTTGTAAGAAGGATCAATACCGAAACCGGCGCAATTTCCCGGATGGTCACCAGAGAAATCGATTACACCTGCGCAGGCCGGTCCGTTCTGGGCTATACGGTCAAATAACCCGTTGATGCGGCAGCGGTGCGGGCGTATAAGATCAAGGAAGGCTGGGCAGGGGACGGGCAAATTCCTTTCGGAGTTTGCCCTTTCTTTTGACGAATCGGTGCCTTTTGATTAAGTTAAGGGAGATAGAGGTAGGGTGGGCCGTGCCCACCACCANNTGGGCACGGCCCACCCTACCTGATCCGGGTAATTATGCTTAACCTGAAGGCGGTGGGGGCGGGTCTGATCCGGGCCGGGAGGGTGATTTGAGAGAGCAACCATGACCATTATCTTCCTGATCGCCGCTGCGACGCTGATCCTTACCGCTATAGCCGTACTCGACCTGGTCATGGGGAACCGGTCCGTTTCGGCATTGCGCGACATGTCGCCCGATCCGGCTCCCGATCACCCGCGCGTTTCCATCATCGTGGCGGCGCGCAACGAGCAGCGCAACATCCGCGAGGCGCTGCACTCCCTGCTGGAGCTCCGCTATCACGATTACGAACTGATCGTGGTCAACGACCGCTCCGAAGACGCTACCGGACCGATACTGGAGGAGATGGCCGAAAAGCATCACCGTCTCAAGGTGATCCACATCGACCTCCTGCCGGCGGGGTGGCTGGGCAAAAACCACGCCCAGTGGGTCGGCAGCAAGCGCGCCACGGGGGAGATGCTGCTCTTCACCGATGCCGATATCGTGATGGAGCCGACGGTGGTCTCCCGGGCCGTCGCCTTCATGAAGCAAAACCGGCTGGACCACCTGGCGGCCACTCCGTCCGTGCACATGCCGACCGTTTTCCTCGCCATGTTCGGCGCCACCTTCATCATCTTCTTCGGGCTCTTCTCGCGTCCCTGGAAGGCGAGGGATCCCAAAAGCCGCTGCCACATCGGCATCGGCGCCTTCAACCTGGTACGGGCCGCAGCTTACCGGCAGGTGGGGGGGCATGAGACCATCCGGCTGCGCCCCGATGACGACATCAAGCTCGGCAAGATCATCAAGAAAGCGGGATTGCGGCAGGATGTGGCCTATGCGCCGGAATTTCTGGTGGTGGAGTGGTATGCCTCAGTGGGGGAGGCGATCAGGGGACTGGAAAAAAATGCCTTCTCCGGGGCCGATTACAACATTGCGCTGGTGCTGACCGGTGTCCTGGTCCAACTGCTCTGCAGCATCTGGCCCTTTCTGGCCATCTTCGTCACCCGTGGAGCGGTTCAGGGGATCTACCTCGCCACCGTGGCCCTGATCATGCTGGTGGTGGCCGACAGTGCCAGGTTCCACAGGTCCCGGCCCTGGTATGCCGTAGGGTACCCGCTCACCTCGGCTCTGTTCGTCTACATCCTGTTGCGCACCATGCTGCTCAATCTGATCCAGGGGGGCATCTACTGGCGCGGCACCTTCTACCCGCTGAAGGAGTTGAAATCGAACCGGGTATGATTGCAGGAAAGGCGGGGGATCCGGAAGCTCCCTCCCCTTCAAGGGGAGGGCTGAGGGAAGGAGAGGGGGGAATTCAGCATTCCGACTCTGCTGCTGAAAAAAGGTGAGTAATGTGCTGCTTGGGTGAAAGGGTTCACCTTTCACGTTTTCACCTTTCGAGTGACAGGCGGCAGTGAAAAAGGGTATAAAACTTAAGGAGCGCGGGAGGCTGAAAATAACAGGGAGTCGTGCGATGGACAACCAGCTCATCATCCACTTGAAGAGCGACGACAGGATCGAGGGGAGGCTGGCCCGCTCCTTCAAAAACAATGACGTAGACGTGGAGCTGTTCGTCCACGGCGAAGAGCGGAAGTTCCTCTTCAAACTGGACGAGATCTGCTACATCCGCTTCCTTCACCCCCCTGCGGCGCTGAGCGCCGGCGAGCCGGCAAGCCTGGAGCAGATCCAGACCATCACGGGCGAAACCTTCAGCGTGGCCGTCTTTAGCAGGCCGCAGTTTCTCAAGGGATTCATAGGCCTGCTTCAGGACGGAGACGGGCCATACAGGACCATCTTCTTCACTTCCACCGGCGTACGCTACCGTCAGGACGACAGCGTCACCCTTGAGCTTTTCCGGGACAACGTGACCCTTGCCGATGACCATATCGAGGACGTAGTGGTGCTGACGACGCCGGAGGAACTTGTCACCGCCGGACTGGATCAGGTGAAGCAGATCGGGCAGACGCTTCAGGGTGCCTCGGAGGGAGCCGGCAATCGGCAAAATGCCCGGGTCGGCGACATCCTGGTCGAGGCGGGCCTGGTGACCCGCGATGAGGTAGAGGCGGCCTTGTACGAGATCCCCGTCGAGGCAGGCCCCAACGAGCACGCCGAGCCGGAGTCCGAACAGCACCCGGCGCGGAGAAAGCTCAAGGTGGGAGAGCTCCTGGTCACGAAGGGGCTGATAACCGAGGAACAGCTGATCTGCGCGCTGGCTACCAAGTTCCGGCTCCGCTTTGTCGACCTGCATGGCATCACCCCCTCGGAGGCTGCGCTGGCCGCCATCCCCCAGGGACTCGCCAGCCGCCTGCAGGTTTTTCCGGTCAGCCTCACTGGCAGAAGGCTCGTGGTCGCCACCTCCACCCCCACCGACCTGACCACCGAGGACATCCTCAGATTCAGCACGAACTGCAGCATCGAGCTCGTGGTGTCGTCCTCCCGCCAGATCGCCGCGGCGATCGAAAGATACTATAGCCATCGCGGGGAAGCGGTAGATACCTTGCTGGAATCTATGAAGGGCGAGGCGGAAACCCTTTCCGTCGAAGAGGAGGCCGACGAGGCCCGGCTCCTGTTCGAGCCGGATTCCGAGGTCATTTCCCTGGTGAACCGCCTCCTGATCGACGCCTACAAGCGCGGCGCCTCCGACATCCATTTCGAGCCCGGCTCCGGACAGAGCCCGCTTATCGTGCGCTACCGCATCGACGGCGAGTGCGTCCCGGCGCACCAGATCGCCGCCTCGTACAAGTGGGCCATCATCGCCAGGATCAAGATCCTGGCCTTGCTGGACATAGCGGAGCGCCGCAGGCCGCAAAGCGGCAAGATACTGCTTCGCTACCACCAGCAAAAGCTCGAGTACCGGGTGGAGATCACCCCGCTCGTGGGCGGGCGGGAGGCGGCGGTGCTGCGCCTGCTGGTGGCGTCGAAGCCGCTTCCCTTGAGCCAGCTGGCGCTGATGCCGTACAACCTGGAGCGATTCCTGGGGCTGCTGCAAAAGCCGTACGGCATCATTCTCTGCGTGGGTCCAACCGGCGCGGGGAAGACCACCACCCTCCACTCAGCCCTGGGCCATATCAACTCCCGGGAGCGCAAGATCTGGACCGCCGAGGACCCGGTGGAGATAACCCAGGCGGGCCTATGCCAGGTGCAGATCAACGTCAAGATCGGCTTCACCTTTGCCGAGGCGCTGCGCTCCTTCCTGCGGGCCGACCCGGACGTGATCATGATCGGCGAGATGCGCGATCCCGAGACCGCCAAGATCGCCATCGAGGCGTCGCTTACCGGCCACCTGGTCCTCAGCACCCTCCACACCAACAGCGCCCCCGAGACCGCCGTCCGTCTCATCGAGATGGGGATGGACCCCTTCAATTTCGCCGATGCCCTGATCGGGATCCTGGCGCAGCGTCTGGCCAAGAGGCTATGCGAACACTGCAGGAAGAAGGTGTCGGCCAAGCGGGAGCTCTACGACCAGCTGGTGGCCGATTTCGACCGGAGCGCGGGGCGCAGACTCGAGGTCCTGCCGGCGTTCGATGATGCCAAGCTCATGGAAAAGTGCGGTTGCGAACGCTGCGGCGGGAGCGGCTACAAGGGGCGGGTCGCCATTCACGAACTGATGACCGCGATTCCCGCCATCAAGAAGGCCATCAGGCACGAGGCAAGGGTGGAGGAACTGCGGGAGATAGCGCTTCAGGAAGGGATGTGGACCCTGAAGATGGACGGCATCATGAAGGTCCTGACCGGGGATACCGACATGGAGCAGATCCTCAGGGTCTGCATGTAGCGCCGCAACAGTGAGATGCCCCCCGCCGACGCCGTCGGGGGTGGCGAAGGAGATCTCCCCATCTCCCCGGTTTTCCCCCTCGATATATCCCGCTTACCGCTATCCCGCAGTTCACCCATTCCCTGATCGTTCGGTTGCTCACTCGTTGCGCCGATGTTGTTAGGGTGGGATAATGTTGCCGACGGTACTCCAAAATACGGGAAGGAGGTAGCGATGGCATTCTTCGAGTGGAAAGAGAGCTTCAATATCGGGGTGGAAGAGATAGACCGGCAGCACAGGGAATTCATGGAGTACCTGAATGAAATCAACGAGCTGTGCGCCATGGCGAAAGACACCCCTGTCAGCAGGGAAGTAGTAGACCAGCTGGTAAGGTATATCGAGAAGCACTTCGAGTATGAGGAGAATCTGTTCAAGGAGACCGGATACCGGGAATCGGAGTTACAGATCAAGCAGCATAACTTCTTCGTGCTGCGTGTTTTGGAACTTCAAGACGAACAGTTATTCGGAAACGTCGAGAAGCTGAACAACGTGCTGGGTTTTCTGAGGGACTGGTTCCTGAACCATATACTGACGGTGGACAGCAAGTACGTTCCCCTGGTGCAGGCAATCACGACAGAACGGTAGCAGCTGAAGATTGGCGCCAAATCCCCCCGGCCCTCCTTTATGACCAAGAACCTTCCATCTTGGCTTTGTCTCGTTGCCAAGCTCATTGTCTGCCAAGCCTTTGTTCTCGTTGCCAAGCTCATTGTCTGCCAAGCCTTTGTTCTCGTTCCCAAGCTCCAGCTTGGGAACGAAGCAACCTCCCACCTTGGCTTTTTCCGCCGCAACCATGCGCTGTCAATCGCCCCCCCGTAGCCGGCCCTAATTGAAAAAAATTCTAATTATGATATGCCTTGAGTGCGCAGGAGCAAATCCGATCGACGAGTATCGGGGATTGCGCCGGGGGGAGTTATGTTCGGTAAACAAGCGCCGTCGGGTGAAACCATCTGCAATCGCATCCGGAAAGAGATGATTCCCCTGTTGTATCAGATAGGCTGCAACGATGAGGTCATCATTCACAATCCGCACATCGTTGCCTGCTGGGAAAGGAAAGGGTGCCTGAAGACGGATTGCTCTTCTTACGGCGATATGGAGGTCCCCTGCTGGTATCGCACCGGGACCTATTACTGCTGCGAGACCGCCAAGGGTATTTTTGTCGAGAAGTGCGGCGGCTGCAGACATTGCGATGTCTTCAAGGAGTCCTGTCCCACGCTGTTCGAGGAGTTAGGCGAGGCGCTGAACCACTTGCTCTTTTCACTGCGTGAAGAGAAGAAGACCTCGCGCAAGCATCTGCAGAAGATAGAGGGCACCGAAATGACCATGGCCTGGATTCTCGCCGAGCGGGTCCGGAAAACATGCGAAAATGAGCCGATAGAGGTCGAAACCAAGGGTGGTTTCGAAAAGACCATCTTCCAGACCATGAGCATCGGTCTGGCTCCCTACAGGAAGGGGATGAGCGCCGCCGCCCTGCTGGAGCAGGCCGATGCGGCGGTCTACAGGGCCAAGGCCGAGGGAAAAAACAAGGTGAACCGGTTCGGGATCGATTGAAGTGACGGCTGGGAACTTTCTAAGCCAGCCATTCCCCCCGCAGCGGTCTCCTTACCGTTTCACGCTGCGCACCATCGGCAGCAGCAGTAGCATGACCCCGAAGAGAGCCGCTATCAAGAGCCAGGCGTCGTTATACGCCATCAGCGCGGACTCGCGCCGTACCAGCGCCGCAACGAGCCTCATCCCCGCCTGACCCGCCTGGTCCAGATCCGCCATCCCCGCCGCGAACGAGGCCTGAAGGGCATCCAGATACTCCGGATACCGGTTCGGATTGAGCCGCTCGGCCAGACGACCGTAATGAAAAGCGCTGCGCTGCTGCACCAGGAAGTTGATCACGGCGATGCCGATCCCGCCCCCCAGCGAGCGCATCAGGCTGTAGAGCCCGGTGGCGTTGGGGATGGCCGCCAGAGGGAGGCGTCCCAGGGCCAGCTCGGTCACCGGCGACAGGCACATCATGATGGCCGTGCCGCGCATCACCTGGGGCCAGAACAGGTCGTCGAACCCTGCCGACGCGGTCAACCTGGCGTTGCTGAGCAGCGCCCAGGCGAAAAGCGAGAGGCCGAGCGCCAGGCAGAGCCGTCCGTCGAGGCGCCTCCTGAGCATCCTCAACAGGGGAAGCGTCAGCAGCATCGCCGCACCGGGGACCGCCATCACCTCTCCGATCTGCTGGCTGTTGAACCGTTTAACCGCGCTGAGAAAGAGCACCATCAGGTAGCCGCTGCCGAACAGGCCGACTCCCATGACGAAGTTGAACAGGCAGCCGGTGCAGAAGTTGCGATCGCGAAAGCTCCGCAGGTCGATCACGGGATGGCGGCAGCTGAGCTCCCGCCAAACCAGCAGCAGGAACGATGTGAGGGAGAGCGCCGTGAATGCCGTGATCCGTCGCGAATCGAACCAGTCGTTATCCGGACCCTTGCCCAGGACGTACTCCAGCGAACCGAGAAATAAGGCGACCAGAAGGATCCCCGCCAGGTCGAACCGCTTCAGCCGTGCCGCGTCATATCCCTCCCGCTTCATGAAGGTGGCGACGGCGGCGCCGACCAGGGCTCCCGGAACCAGGTTGATCAGGAAGAGCCAGCGCCAGGACCAGTTCTGGGTGATCCATCCCCCAAGGGTCGGCCCGATTATGGGAGCCAGGGAGACCACCAGCACCACGTAAATCGTGACACCGGGCTGGCGTTCGCGGGGAAACATCAGGTAGATCCCCTGGTAAAGCAGCGGTGCCAGGAGCCCGGCACAGAGCCCCTGCAAGATGCGGACGGCGATGATCGATTCAAGGGACCAGGCGAGGGCGCAGAGCAGACTGGATAAGGTGAAAAAGGCGCAGGCCACGCTGTAAAGGCGGCGCAGGGAGAGTACCCCCGATAGCCAACCCGCCAGCGGGATCATGATCACCTCTGCGATCATGTAGGCGGTCTGGATCCAGGATGCCTCCTCGACGGTGGCACCCAGGCTGGTTGCAATCTCGGGTAGGGAACTGGCGACGATCTGGGTGTCCAGCACCGCCATGAAGGTGCCGCCGCACATGGCGATGAAGGCAAGCCAGGTTCTCATGGGAACAGTGCCGTCCGTCATGGCGGAGCTAACGCCGGTCCAGTCGGCTTACGGCGCTAACGGTGCGGGTGTCCGCCCTGACCACCACCGACATCCCGGCACGGAGCTCGCGCAGCAGTGGCTGGCCGGCGTCGAAGCTGATCTTGACCGGCACGCGCTGCACGATCTTGGTGAAGTTGCCGGCGGCGTTTTCCGGGGGAAGCAGGCTGAATTCGGCGCCGCTGGCAGGTGAGAGCGACTCCAGCCGTCCCGAGAGCCGGCGTCCCGGAAAGGCATCCACCTCGAGCGAAACCGGTTGTCCCTCATGCATCCTGGTCAGTTGGACCTCCTTGAAGTTCGCCTCCACCCAGAGGGCCTGGCGCGGCACCACCGCCAGCAGGAGGGTACCCGGCTTCACGTACTGCCCCACCCGCACCCTGCGGTTGCCGACCACCCCTGCGATCGGCGCGCGGATCACCGTATCACCCAGCTCCTGGGCCGGCAGTTTGAGTTCCTCCGCCTGTTGCCGGAGTTCGGCCTCCAGACGCCCCTCCTCGGCGAGGAAAACGTCGCGTTCGGTCCCGGCGGAGTCCAGATTGGCGCGGGCGGCGGCGACTTCAGCCCGCGACTTCTTCTCGGCCGTGAGCACCGATTCGTATTCGAGCTCGGAGATGATGCCGGCCGGGACCAGGGAGGCGTAACGGCGCAGCTCGCTTGTCCTCTTGGACTGTTCCGCCTCGGCCGAGGCAAGCTGTGCCCTGCACGCCTCGATGCGGGATTGCTGCAGCCTGCTTCTGTTTTGCGCGACGAGCAGCGCCGCCCCGCGTTCCTCCAGCTTTTTCCTCCCGTTTTCCAGCCTGACCAGGAATTCCTGATTCTCGATGCGCACCAGCACGGCGCCCAGATCCACCGGGGCGTTGTCCTCGGCCGGGACCTCCCTGACGTAGCCTGCGACCTTGGAGCTGATCTGGGTGATCTCGGAACGGATGTAGGCGTTGTCGGTCTTCTCGATGTAGCGGCCTTGGGTGAACCAGTACCTGACAAAAAAGCCGCCGGCGATCAGCAGCGCTAGGGTAGAAACTATGGCAGCTATCCGTTTCATCAAAGGGGACCTCCCCTGCAGAAAATCACCAAAAGGGGGATTTAGGCAGTCAGCATTGTCCGGTTGCTTTCTTGCTATTGGCCGCATTCCCCCCCTCTCCCTAGCCCTCTCCCACCAGGGGAGAGGGGACTATACGCCAAGTCTAAGGTCAGGGACTATATGCCCGCCAACCGACGGATTATAAGCCCCCCTCCCTTGATGGGAGGGGCTGGGGGAGGGTGGACTCGGCATCCTTGGCTGACAACTATTCAGTTGCGGAAAATGACACGCCACCAGGTGCCCCGGCCTGATCTCCCGCAGCTCTGGCTGCATCTCGGCGCAAAGCGGCTGGGCTTGCGGGCAGCGGGTGCGAAAACGGCAGCCGGTCGGCGGATCAAGGGGCGAGGGAAGTTCCCCGGCGAGCATGCTGCTGACGCCTCCGGGAAATCGCGGATCAGGCCTCGGGACCGACGCGATCAGGGTCCGGGAATAGGGATGGGCAGGAGCCAGGAAGAAGCCGGCACAGGGAGCCACCTCGCAAAGCCGCCCGAGATACATGACCGCGACCCGGTCGGCTATGTTCCTGACCACCGCCAGGTCGTGCGAGATGAACAGCATCGAGAGCCCATGGCTCTCCTTGAGATCGCGCAGCAGGTTGATGATCTGGGCCTGCACCGAAACGTCCAGCGAGGAGACCGGCTCGTCGCAGACCAGAAGCTTTGGGCTGCTGATCAGAGCCCTGGCAATGCAGACGCGCTGGCATTGACCGCCGGAAAGCCGCGCCGGTTTCCGGCTGTAATGCTGCTCCGGATCAAGACCCACGGCGCTGAAGGCTTGCCGCGCCAAGAACTCCACGTCGTAGCGCTTTTGCCGTCCGGCCGTCCGCAGGGGGAGCTCGACACTCTCGCCGACCCCCTTGACGGGATTCAGGGATGCCAGCGGGTCCTGGAAGACCATCTGGAAATTGGCGCGCTGCTCTCTTAGCGCCGCTCCGCGGATTGCCGTCAGCTCCACGCCGTCAAGCCACACCTTGCCGGAGCTTGGGGGGGGCGCCTGCATAACGGCGCGGGCCAGGGACGATTTGCCGCATCCCGATTCCCCCACCAGCCCAAGCGTTTCGCCCGCAGCGATTTCCAAGGAGACGCCGGAAACGGCGTGCACCTTTCGGCGCCGCGCTGCCGGGAACTCGACGACCAGGTCCTTGATCTGCAAAAGCGGCTTTAGCGGGTCTGCGCCGTTCATGGAGTTCCCTCCGGCGGCTCACAGGGAAACCAGCAGGCAAAAAGGTGTCCGTCCCGGCCGTCGGCGACCAGCGGCGGGTACTCGTGGCGGCAGCGCTCAGCGGCGGCGGGGCAGCGGGGGGCAAAACGGCAGCCGGGCGGCAGGGCGGCGAAATTGGGCGGCTGGTCCGGGATGTTCGGCAGCCTGCGCTGCGGCGGGTCATCGATCCGGGGAATCGCTTCGAACAGGAGACGGGTATAGCGCATCCGCATCCGGGCGAATACCGCGGCGGTAGGCCCCTGCTCGACGATCCGGCCGGCGTACATCACGGCGATGTCGTGCGCTCTCCCGGCCACCACCCCAAGGTCATGGCTCACCAGGATGATCGCCATGTTCCGTTGCTGCTGGATCCGCGACAGGAGGTTGAGGATATCCGCCTGGACCGTTACGTCGAGCGCCGTGGTCGGTTCGTCCGCGATGAGCAGCTTCGGATCGCAGGCAAGCGCGATGGCGATGGCGACCCGCTGCCGCATGCCGCCGGAAAGCTGGTGGGGATAGCAGCCGAGCCTCTCCTCCGGATTGGGCATGCCGACCGAGCGCAGCAGCTCCAGCGCCCGCTCCCTGCCTTCCTTGCTGCCGATCCCCAGGTGGAAGCGCATCGGCTCAAATATCTGCTGGAGTACGGTCATGACCGGGTTCAGCGAAGAGAGCGGGTCCTGCAGCACCACACCGATCTCACGACCGCGGATCCGGTTCAGCTCCTTGGCGGAATCGTTTGCGGTATCGCGGCCGACAAAACAGATCCTCCCCCGGGACGGCACCAGCCCGAGGATGGCCCGGCAGAGCATGCTTTTGCCGCTCCCCGATTCCCCCACCAGGGCCAGCGTCTTCCCCGGCGCCAGGGTGAGCGAGACCGAATCGACCGGGGAGATCGGACCGGCGGCGGTCTGCAGCTCGACTGTGAGCTGGTCCAGCGCGAGGAGCTCCGTCATCCCTTCCCTGGCGCAAACCTCTTTCCGGGCCTGCCGATCAGTTGCGTTCATAGCGGCCTCGCACTCTGTCGCCGATCAGGTTCACCGACAGCACGGTCAGAAACATCACCGCCATGGGAATCATGGCGACGTGGGGCGTCTGGTCCAGCACATCCCGCCCCGCAGCGATCATGCCGCCCCAGCTCGGTGTCGGCGAGGGGACGCTCAGGCCGAGAAAACCGAGTCCCCCCTCGGCGACGATGACAAAGCCGGCAACGATCAGGGTATAGGCCAGAAGAGGCCCCATGATGTTGGGGAGGATCTCCCCCAGCAGGATGACCCGGTCGCGGGCCCCGCCGATACGCGCCGCCTGCACGAATTCCTTTTCGGCGCACCTTATGGTGTTGGCCCTGACCACGCGGATAAAGCGGGGAGAGATCAGGAGCCCGAGCCCGAAGGTGATGGTCTTCAGGCTGGGACCGAGGACGGAGGTCACCACCAGGAGAAAGACCAGCCCGGGGAAGGCGAGGATGACATCGGCCAGGGTCATGATGATCCGCTCGCTCCAGCCCCGGTAGAAACCGGCCGGCATGCCGAGCAGGAGCCCTACCCCCAGGCCCAGCAACGGAGCACAGATGCCGACGGTAAGCGAAACCCTTGCGCCGATAAGAAGCCGGACCGCGATGTCCCGCCCCATGGCATCGGTCCCGAGCAGGTGGCTCCCCCCGGGGAGCGCGGCAAGACGGTCGCTGTCCATCTGATCCGGAGCGAAGGGGAGTGACCAGAGGCCGGCGCTGAAGGTACTGATGAATACCAGCATGAGCCAGCCGAGAGCCGCGCAGACGGCAAGTTTGTCGATGATTAGGCGGCTAGCCACCGGCGCCCTCCCTGCGTACCCGCGGGTCCAGCATACCGTAACAGAGGTCGACCAGGAAATTGACCAGCACGTAGCAGACGGTGATCAGGAGCACCGCCCCTTGAATCACGGGAAAGTCCTGGGCAAAGATGGCGGTGACCAGCAGTCTGCCGATGCCGGGGAGCGAGAAGACGGTTTCGATGATCACCGCACCGCCGATCAGGCTGGCGGTCTGCATGCCGAGCACGGTGATGAAGGTGAAACAGGAGGGTCGCAGGGCATGGACCAGCAGGATGCGCCAGCTCGGCAGCCCCTTGCAGCGGGCGAGCAGGATGAAATCCTCCTTCAGGGTGGCGATCAGGTCGCTGCGCAGGACCCGCATCAGCGTCACCCATTCCACCAGCGCGATGGAGAGCGCCGGCAGCAGGAACCCTTTCAGGTTCGCCAGCATCCCCGCAGTCAGCGGGGTGTAGCCGGTGGCGGGGAGGAGCTTGAGCCTCAGGGCAAAGAGAAAGACCAGCCCCATCGCCAGGGCGTAGTTGGGGAGCGAGGCGCAGCCGAAGGCGAGCGTCCCGGTCGCCCGGTCGATGAGGGAGCCGGAGCGCCAGGCGCAGACGATTGCCGCGGGGACAGCCAAGAGCAGGGCGAAGAGCTGGGAGAGCGCCAGCAATTCCAGGGTGACGGGGAGATGGCTTGCCAGCGCCCCGCTGACCGGCTGCTCCGTGGCCAGAGACTTACCGAACTCTCCCCGGCAGGCTCCCATGATCCACTCCGCATAGCGCGTGAGAACCGGCCGGTTCAGGCCGAGACGCTCCCGCACTTCGGCAAGCTCCGCCGCGCTCGCGCCGTGGCCGGCGATTTCGGCGGCGATGTCGGCGGGGAGCCTGTCGGTCAGGACGAAGGTCAGCACGGTGACCGCCAGCACGACCACCAGCAGATGGAGCAGTTTTTTCCAGACCAGGTTCATCGGAGCTCCGGTTGCCATCCTATCCCACACTACTAAAGTCGCTCAGCAACCCACTCTTCCTGCCATCACTGCCAGATCTGGGAAACTGCAGTGTACGCCGCCTTTCCCCCCTCTCCCACCAGGGGAGAGGGGACTTTAGCGGAGCCAGCTCCCGTCATGGGGAAAGGCGTAGGCGTAGGTCGGGTTAGCGCAGCGTAACCCGACACCCCTATCGACTGCGCGTCGGGTTACGCCCTCCGGGCTAACCCGACCTACGTCTACGTCTCGTTCAGCAAATCATTATCGCGAAAGCGCTGCCAACCGCCGGGGCCGGCGCAGACGGCAGCCGGAGCCCCGTCAAGAGCCCGGCGCTGCCAGCTATCAGCACCGTGTCTTCATCGCATTCTCGTTGAGTAACTGACGACAATCCTGCGGCATTCGGGGTAGCATCCGCTCGCTGCAAGGCAATCTTGTCCCAATCCAGCGCCTTTTTACGGGCTTGATCCAGCGTGGATTCATTATAGTCGGTGGCGAGCAGCGCTGCGGCGACCTCAGCGACGCGTTGGGTCCAGAAACAGGGGCCGCAGGCAATCTCAAGGATCCTTTTGCCCTGAAGCAGAGTTCTGACCTGGTTTATCACCGGCTGCAGGGAGTCGATCATCTCCTGATCGTCATATCCCATGGATTGGTCATAAACCGGCGCCCGCTTGCAGTAATATGCCTGCATTTCCTCAATTGTTTCCACGCCATATCTCCTGATCCGGAGGGCAGGATGCTAACGCCAGGCGCTGGCAACCTGGACGACAATGGAGCCAGATGTAGAGCCAGATGTGCAGATCGAATCTACCTCCTCTCCCCTCGTGGGAGAGGGCAGGGGAGAGGGGGCGGTTCCGCAGTAGATTTACTTTCCCCGACTCAACCAGGCGTCGCTGACCCGGATCACGCCGTGCCTCACGTTGTCGATCCCGTGGACGCCGGCCTTGGCAATGACATGAAAGCGCCGCCCGCCGCCATAGAGGAAGATGGCATCCTCGTTGATCAGGGTCGCCACGCCACAAAGCGCCTTCTCCCGGACCTTCCTGTCGGTGCTCATCTGCTGGGTCGCCAGCAGCTCGTCCATCTTCGGGTTCTGATACTTGACGAAGTTATGCTTCCCCTCCGAGTGGAGATTGCCCAGCATGGACGGCCCCATTTCGTCAAAATCCATCAGCTTCCACCCCGCGATCTGGTAGTCGCCGCCTATGCCCCGCTTGGCCAGCTGCCCCTCTGCCAGGGGGGTGAGCTTGAGCGTCACGCCGACCTCCTTGAAAAGCCGCTGCATGATCTCGCCGGCGTCCTTGCCCCGCGGGGTGTTGGTGTGAATCATCTCCAGTTCGACCGGCTTGCCGTACTGCGCCAACAGCTTCCGGGCCTTTTCCGGATCGTAATTGCGATACGAGGTGTCGGCGCAGATGATCTGCCCCCCGTACGGGTCTTTGGCAAAGGGGAGGGTTCCTTTGTAATCGGCCTTGAGCAGCAGATCCTGGTTCCAGGCATGGGCCAGGGCCTGCCGGACCAGGGGCTCATTGAGCGGCGGCTTCGCCTCGTTGAGAAGGAAATTGTAGGCTCCGGCGCCAAAGCTGGTGTAGATCTTCAGGGAGCGGTCCTCGCGGGCCTGCAGGATGCTGGCGCCCCGGTCGGTCTGGATCACGTCGCTCTCTCCGGACTGCAGGCTGGCAAACCTCGCCTGCATGTCCGGCATGGGTCGGAAGATCACGCTGTCCAGGTATCCCTTCCCCTTGCGCCAGTAATTGGGGTTTCTGACTACCACCAGCCGGTCGTTGGCGACCCACTCCTTGAACATGTAGGGTCCGGTCCCGACAGGCGCCCGGTTCTGGGTATCCTCTTTGAGCGCCTTGGGGGAAGGGATGTACACCGCGATCGACTGGGGAGCAGATATGACATTTTTGAACGGCGCCCAGGGATGCTTCAGGTTGAAGCGAACGGTGAAATCGTCCACTTTCTGCACCGATACAATGGACTCAAAAGCGAGACGGGCAAAGAATTTGTTATTCGGATCGAGGAGCCGCTGCCAATGCCCAACCACCGCATCGGCATTGAAAGGGGTGCCGTCGTGGAAACGGACCCCCTGGCGCAGCTTGATGGTCCAGCTCTTCTGGTCCTTCGCCGGCTTGGCGGACAGGGCAAGTTCCGGCACGAGGTTTCCCTTGGCATCCATGTCGAAAAGCCGCTCCTCCACCGCCATCGCCACGCTGCGGTCGGACAGGCTAAAAAAGGCGGCCTTCAGGGGATCAAAGCCCCGAAACTCATTTTCCATGCCGACCGTGAGGGTGCCACCCGGCTGCGGCTTAGAGGCCGGTGCGCAGAGGGCCGGTCCGGAACCGACCAGGGCAAAAAAGCCGGAAAGCGTTGCCACCATCACCAACTGCCTGAAACCTTTGCGCCATTTCATGTCCATTTCAACCCTCCCTGTCATGGTTAGATATCTGCAAGAACTTCGGCTAGGAAACACCAGCTTCCCCACGAAACTGCAACATGAACCCGTCGTAGATCGCCTTACTGGTGCGACGGATGAAATCCTCGGTTTCGAGCCCTTTCGACTTCAGGAAGTCGACGTCGTTGTTGAGCCAGAATGCCAGTCGCTGGGCGAACATCATGCGCGCCATCCTGATCTCTACGAACTCCATCTTGCTTAAGCCTGCAAAAAGGGGATAGTCTGCCAGCGTCTCGTTGATGAACTCCACGAGTCCCATGCCGAGCTTGTTTTGCAACTCGATATTTCTGCCGTCCCCCAGGCAGCGGAAGAGATGCTTCTCCTCCACTGCAAAATTGACGTAGTTGATCGCCTGATCGATCCACTTGTCGCCGGTCTGCTCCTCCACGATCCGCTCCTTGAGAAGTTCCATCGCCTTGCCGCAAACCGCGTCCTCAAGTTCGCGCGCATTGGTGAAATGCGAGTAGATCGGCATGGTGGAGGAGTTGATCGCCTTCCCGACGGCCTGCACGGAAAAGCCATTCCACCCATTTTCCCGAACCAGATTGAAAGCGGCTGCAATGATTTCCTCTCGGCCGAACCGCACGTTTCTCGGAGACATAGGTACCTCGATTCGTTTTATACGATGTTTATATAAAGGCTTTATATAATAATGTGAGATCTGTCAAGAAATATTTATTAGGACGGCGCTATCTTCCGGTGAAGGATCTCCCTCCCTTTCCATCCCCTCTCGTTCCCAAGCTCCAGCTACCTAGTTCCCAAGCGCCAGCTACCTCGTTCCCAAGCTCCAGCTACCTCGTTCCCAAGCGCCAGCTACCTCGTTCCCAAGCGCCAGCTACCTCGTTCCCAAGCACCAGCTACCTTGTTCCCAAGCGCCAGCTACCTTGTTCCCAAGCGCCAGCTACCTCGTTCCCAAGCTCCAGCTTGGGAACGCAAGGCCACGCGAAGCTCCGCTTCGCCAAGATGCAAAGCTGGAGCTTTACCGCGATGACGTTCCCAAGCTGGAGCTTGGGAACGAGGAAACGAGGAAAGTATGTCGGAGCTTGGGAACGAGGAAAGTATGTCGGAGCTTGGGAACGAGGAAAGTATGTCGGAGCTTGGGAACGAGGAAACGAGGAAACGAGGAAATAGCCGGAGCTTGGGAACGAGGAAAATAGCCGGAGCCTGGGGGCGAGAAAAAGCTGGATCTCGGAAGAAAAGGAGGTTCGGCCTGCCTTGACGGAAGTTAGAAACATTGTAGTATTTTCCAATTAAGAATCAGCAATAAATACTGCAGGGCAAGCCGATCCCACGTGATGAGCGGAGGAAAGCGGCGGGGCTTCAGCGCGCAGATGGCCGAGTTGCCGGAAGGGAGTCCTTCAGTTCGCTTGGCTTTTTTTGTGGCATCCGGCTCCTATATTGACCTTTCACCTTTCACGTCTTAACAGGAGGGAGATCTTGGCCTCGGACTCGTCACATGCTGATATCCAAATGGTGACTTTCTACCTCGACCGTGAGGAGTACGGGGTCGATGTTATGGCTGTCAGAGAGATCATCAACATGACGGAGATCACCAAGATGGCCAATGCCCCCTCCCATGTCGAGGGAATCATAAATCTCAGGGGGCAGATCGTCCCGATCGTCTCGCTTCGGAAACGCTTCGGCCTCCCGGAGGCTGACGGCGGTTTCTTAAACTGCATTGCGGTGATGGATTTTGGCGGTGAACTCTCGGGTTTCATCATCGATGAGGTTTCCGACGTGATCCGCGTCAGTCGCAGCGAGATCCTGCCGCCTCTCGACGTGGCCGGCCAGCCCTGGATAGAGGGAATACTCTCCCTGGACCAGAGGCTGGTGATTCTCATGAATCTGGAACATCTCGCATAGGAGTGCTGTTATGGGGAGCAACGTTGAGAGGCTGGCATTGCAGGATGCGATGGTCTTCCTCGGTGCCATCGCATCCGGGACCGAGCAGGCGATCGGGGAATCCGCCAACAGCATCTCTTATCTGGCCGGCGTGAACCTGGGCAGAAAGCTCTCGGAGGGTATCCCTCACACCGGCGACATCGAGCAGGCGCTTGTCTACACCCGGGAGGTGCTCGACAAAAACGACTATCTCTGGCTCTTCGAGCCCTTCAAGACCCACGACCAGGAGTCGATCTTCCAGGAGGGCGACGACGGCACCGAGGTCATGCTGGTCTTCAGGGACTGCATGATCCGCCAGTCGCTGTTTCGCTTCGGTCATACCCAGAAGGGTTCGCTTTGCAACATGATGTACGGCTTTTTCGCCGGTGCCCTGCAGAACATCATGGGGCGGGACTCCTCGCTGGAAATCATCCACGCCGGAGAGAACGCCTGTTACAAGAAACTGCTAGTCAGGAGGGACCATGAGTGAGGTTACCGTCAACACGGAATGGCTCAGTGACTGTTCCGGATGCCACATTGCGATCGTTGACCTGCACGAAAAAATACTCAACCTCCTCCAGGCCATAAAAATCCAGCGCTGCCCGGTGCTGACCGATATCAAGGATTATCCCCACGCCAGCGTCGGCCTCGTCTCCGGTGCCATCCGCAACGAGCATGACCGCCACGCCGCGCAGGCGATGCGTGACTCCTGCGATATCGTCCTTGCCTGGGGCTCCTGCGCCGTGTTCGGAGGGCCGGCCGGCGCCGGCAACATCCACACCCCGGCTGAAATAGCCGCGGCCGTCTACCTCGACAACAAGACCACCATCCCGTCCCCCCCTCCAAGCCGCGAGGTCTCGCCGCTGGAGTCGGTGGTCTCGCCGCTGGACACGGTGATCGAGGTCGACCTCTATCTCCCCGGCTGCCCGCCGCACCCGCTCTTCGTCTTCGAGGCCCTTTCGGCGCTGGTGGAAGGGCGCCAGCCGGAGGTGAGCCGCCGCTCGGTCTGCGCCAAGTGCAAACGCCGGATGGAGAAGAGCGAGGTCGCCGCCGTCAGGTCCAACTCCGACGGCATTCCCGATGCCGAGCAATGCTTCCTGAGCCAGGGGTACAGCTGCATGGGCTCGGTCACCATCGACCGCTGCCTTGCCCCCTGTCCGAGCAACGGGGTACCCTGCACCGGCTGCGCCGGCGCGACCATGCAGATCCTGACCGAGCCGAACCGCGACATCAGGACCGAGATCGCCGACCGGATGTCCCGGCTCACCAGGATCGGGAGGGAAGACATCATCGCCTCGCTGGAGCGCTCCGCCAAGTCGCACTACTCCTACACCATGGCGACCGCCATGATCGGCAACAAGCCGACCTTCCACATCAAGAAGTGGATCGAGGACGAGCAGGCGGATTTCGAAGCCGGGAGGGAGCTATGAAGACGACCTTTCGCATCGACCCGGTCACCCGGATCGAAGGGCACGCCAAGGTCTTCATCAACCTGGACGACTCAGGCAAGCTGGAGCATGCCGGGCTGGTGGTCAACGAGCTGCGCGGTTTCGAAAAGATCCTGATCGGCATGGAGGCCGACCGGATGCCGCATATCACGGCACGCATCTGCGGCGTCTGTCCGACCGCCCACCACATAGCCGCCTGCAACGCACTGGACCACGCCGCCGGGGTCACGCCGCCGCCGGCGGCGCTGCTCTTGCGTGAGCTCATGTTCCTGGGACACATCATCCACTCCCACACCCTTTCCATCTTCGTCCTGCAGGGGCCCGACCTGGTGCTGGGGCTGGATGCCGACCCGGCGCTCAGGAACATCGTCGGCATCGTGCAGTCCAAGCCGGAGCTGGCCAGGATGGCCCTTAGGCTGCGGACCATCGGGCAGAAGATCAACGAGATGGTGGGCGGCAGGGGAACCCATCCGGTGACCTCGGTTGCCGGCGGGATCACCTTTACCCTGGATCAGGAGAAGAAAAAGGCGCTCCATGAGTGGATCGACGAGGCGCGCGCACTCCTGCCGGCTGTGCTGCCGGCCGTCAAGGGGCTGCTGCTCACCGCCCTTGAGCAGCACCCGGCCCTGGGGAGCCAATGGGTGGTCCCTTCCTGGGGTCTGGGAACCGTGCTCAAGGACCGGGTTTCGCTGATCGAGGGGAAGCTGCGGCTGATCGACGAAACCGGAGCGGTGCGGCTTGAGTTCGGGGTCGAGGAGTATGACAAGTACCTTCAGGAATCGGTCGTGGAGTGGTCCTACATGAAGAAGGTGCAGATAAACCTGGACGGCCTGCATGAGTATCGTGTCGGTCCCATGGCCAGGATGAATGCCGTCTCCCGCTTCGGCACCGAGCTGGCCGATGCCGAATGCGCCGAGTTCGCACGCCTTGGCGGCCGTCCCTGCCACGGCACCGTCTTTCAGACCTACGCCAAGCTGGTCGAGATCATCTGGGCCGTCGAGCGCGCCGGCGAGATCATCGGCGACCGGGCGATCTGGGGGGAAACCAGGGTGCCGGTCTCCTTCAAGGGGGGGAGGGGGGTGGGCCATGTCGAGGCGCCGCGCGGCACGCTGATTCACGATTACGAGATCGACGAGCGGGGGATCGTGCGGGCCGCCAATCTGATCGTGGCGACCCAGCAGAACTATGCCATCATCAACCGCTCCATCGAACAGGCCGCCCGGTCGCACGTCATCGGCCGCCCCGACGACGGCGCGCTTTTGAACGCGGTGGAATTCAGCATCCGCTGCTATGATCCCTGCCTCTCCTGCGCCACCCATGCCATGGGACGCATGCCGCTGGAGATAGCGATCCGCCGCGGCGGTGAGAGCGTGAGAACCTTGCGGAGGTAGTTCAAATGTCACTGGAGATAACCATCCACGAACAATCATGCCGGGGCTGTGAATTGTGCGTCGACATCTGCCCCACCAAGGTTTTCGAGCTCGACAAGGAGAAGCTGCTCTGCACCGTCAAACATAGCGAGGACTGCATCGCCTGCCTTTCCTGCGCCTATATCTGCCCGTCGGGAGCCATTTCGCACCGGGATTTCCATCTGGTGAAGAACTTCTACAGAGACCAGGCCTTCTGCGAGAAGATGGAGAAATTCCTATGAACAGCAGCGACCAGAACTATCGCCTGGAGCTTACGCCGGAGGACTACCAGAAGGCCTACGTCGAGGTCGCCTTCCTGCTGGACGCCTTTGCCAGCACCATCGACAACATCATGGGGGGGAGGACGGCGCCGGTCGGGAGAATCGCCGGGCGGGACACCGCGCGCAAGCTCCCGCTGGAGCTCTCCGAGCCGACGCTGCAGGATGTGATCGGGGCACTGAGCGGGCAGATGCAGGCGGGTTTCGAGTTCGCCCTGGATCAGGACGGGCTGGTTTTCAAGAAATGCATCCTGAGGGAGATGTGCCGGCTGCGCAATATCGAAACCGGGTCGGCGCTCTGCCGGCTCTTCCATGCCTACTTCGACGGTATAGCCAACGGCCTGCTCTGCCGGCCGGTGCAGTCGAAGATCGTCTCGGTAGGTGAACAATGCCGCCTCCAGACCGCCGTACAATAGTCGTCTGCATCGGCAACGAACTGATCGCCGACGATGCCGCGGGGTTCGAGGTCTACCGCAGGCTGGCGCCGATCGCCGCGCGGCTTGAGTATTGCGGTGTCGGGGGGATCGATATCCTGCCGCTTTTGCAGGGGGAAACGGATCTGATCGTGGTCGACGCGGTACAGTTGGGCGCCGCGCCCGGTACGGTCCATGTCATGCCGTGGGATCTGCTCCCCGAAAGCCGTGCCGGGATCTCGGCACACGGGCTGGGGCTCAGGGAGGCGATCGAGATCGGCAGGATCCTCTACGCCGGGGTGATCCCCGAACGGGTGACGCTGGTCGGCATCGAGGGGTGCTGTTTCAACCTGACCCGGGAATTCATGACCTGGGAGGTCGCCCGGGCCATCGATGTTGCGGTTGCCAAGGTGAGAGAACTGGTGCAGGGGGGCGCTCATGGATAAGGCTGTCTGTCTGGTGGTGAAGCAGTTGTCCGAGGCGATGATCGCAGGGAGGCTTGAGGTGCGCGGGAGCCTTGCGGGGCTGAGCGCGGAAGACGCGGAGACGGTCCGGCTGATAAACGGGATGATCGACGCCCTGGCCGCCCCCATGAGACTTGCCGGCAATGCCCTCGACCAGATTGCCCACGGCAATCTGCCCCACTTCGTGATCGACGAGTACCAGGGGGAGTACCACAACATAAAGCAGAACATCAACACCCTGCTCGCCATTCTCTACGGCATGCACGGCGAGACCGTGCACCTGATCAGCAGCGTCAGCGAGGGGAAGCTCAAAACGCGGGGCAACGACTGGGATTACGAGGGTATCTGGAAGGAGCTCATCGCCGGGATGAACGGTACCCTCGATGCCGTTATCGCACCGATCCAGGAAGCGGGGGAGGTGCTCGACAAGCTGGCCCATTACGATCTCAAGGCGAGGATGAGCGGAAAGTACCGCGGCGAGCATGCGGCGATACGCAAGGCGATGAACGGCACCGCGCAGGCGCTGCACGAGGCGATATCGCAGGTCTCCGAGACGGTCGGCCTGGTTTCCGAGGTCGGCAAAAAGATTACCGGGATCAGTTCGTCGGTGGCAAAGGGCGCCGAACAGCAGAGCAGGCAGCTGACCGAGACCTTCGAGAGCCTCGCCATGCTGACCGAGAGTGCCACCAAAAGCGCAGCGAGATCAAAAGAGGCGCATGGCAACGCCAAACAGGCGACGGAGACCATCCTGGTCGCCAAGGAATCGATGAACCGGATGCTCGCTTCCATGGACGAAATCAGCGGCGCGGCCGACAGCACCGCGACCATAGCGAGCGATATCGACGGGATAGCGAAGGAAACGGGAACCCTCGCCAACAGCACCGTGGCAAAGACGGCCCGGATGAGGATATCGGCCGGCGGCTTCGGGGTGGTTGCCCAGGAGATCCGCAAGCTCTCCAGGCAATGTTCCGAGACCGCGAAAGCGATGAAGGAGTTCGAGAAAAAGATGGGGGCGGAGCATCAGGAGGAATTCGAGAAGCTGATCGTGAATCTGCTCAATATCGCGAGGTTTTCCAACCTGCTCGGGGTGAACGCCGCCATCGAGGCGGCCCACGTGGAGGGGGCCGGCAACGAATTCAAGGTGATGACCGACGAGATCCTGAGCCTCGCCGTCAGGTCGGCCGACGCGGCCAAGAGCACCGGGGTCCTCACCAGGTCCTCGGCCGAGCTTTCCAGGGGCGGGGTCGTCCTTACCAAGGAGATCGACCGGCAGCTGGAGGGAGCGGTTCAGGGTGCCCGCGCCATCGGCACCTTTGCCGACGAGATCCTGCTGAACATACACGACCAGACCGCCGGGCTGGAACAGATCAGCAAAACTGCGGCAGAGATTACCGGCGTCACCGAGAGGAACGCCTCCGGTGCGGTGGAGTCGCTGAACGCCGCCCAAGGGCTCGAGAATCAGGTGGCCAAGCTGTCGAAAATGGTGAACCGGTTCGAGTTCTGAGCCGGCCTTGCGGGGAAGCCGCTTTATCCTCCACGTCCCCTCCCCTTCAAGGGGAGGGTCAGGGTGGGGATGGGGACGGTACGGCAATCTTACTCTGGACAAAAACGCGGCCGCAGGCGGGGTCGGGTGCTTCTGAGAAAGTTACAGCAATAGATTAAGCCCGCGCGCAACTTGTCCCCTCCCCCGGAGGGCTGGAGGGCTAGGGAGGGGGAACTCGNNACCTCCCCCCTCCAGGGGGAGGGGAGTGAGCAGGTGACTAGGGAAGATGAACTTTGTCTCCGACAAAGGGCTGCCGTGGCTGCGTGGTGTACCAGGTTTTGGAATGAAGGAGAGGAGCCAGCCTACGGGCTGGCTCCTCTGTTTTCACCTGCCGTACGGCTCCCGGCCTGATGGAGCGGCAGCTCCGGCGGGCCGGACCATGACGGGTATTGCCGGTGAAAAGCGGGGCCGCAGCCCCGCTTCATTAGAGCTTCGCTGCTGCCGTGCTGCACGGTCTTTACCACATGCTGGTACCAAGGTTTCTGCCGAAGCTATCCCTGGCTTCCAGCCAGGCCCAACGACTGGTCGGGGTAAAAGCTGCCGGCGGAGTGCCGGCTGTCGCGTTGATGGTGAGGCTCTTGCTGGTGTCGGTCGGCAAGAGCGAAGAGTCGGCCTGCGCCGAATGCCCCGAGTTGTCGTTTACTCCTGCCGCCAGCCGCTGGCTGGAGAGCCCGGCCGGCAGGGTCCAGTTGAAGGTGATGGTCCCGCCGTTGAAGGCACGTAATTGGGCCAGGGTCGGTGCCGTGACGGCCGGGAAATTGGCAGCGGAGAGCTGGCTGTTCAGATAGGGGCGCTTCTTCACTTTTTCCGTGTAAGTCGCGACTCGTGTAGTCCCGACAAAAAGTTCGACGCTGTACGCCTCATTGGAGTCGGCCATGGCGGCAATCTGCGCGTCGGTCATGAAATAGAAATCCTTCTGCCCATAGGCGGGGTCTTCGATGACGAACCAGTTGGGATCCGCTGCATTGGTCAGTCTGACCGGACCGGTGAGTCCTTTGCCGGTAAAAACCGCCGCCGAGATCTGCCTGCCGCCTCGGTCCTGAACTCTGAGGTTCAATCCGGTCAGGAAGGTGGCGGGGGTGGTGGCCATCTGGTATTCGGCCGTCGGTTGAAGTCCGACGAAGGCGATGCGCTGGTCACCTTGCAGGTACCACTTTCCATCGGTTTTCTTGATCATCCTCCAGGGTTTCTGCCCCTCGTTGATCGGCTTGTCGTTGCGCAGTACATCAAACGTCACCACGGCGCTGTTCGAGCCGATCGACTCCAGGTAGATGTTGTCATACCTCGCACCGACCATCTGCGGCTCCGTGGTGATCTGGAAGAGGAATTCTGCCAGGTTTCGTCCCGACTCAAGGAAGGTGGCCTGGTCGAAGAGAGCCATCAGGCGCGGGTCCTCGGAGGTGGGGGCTGAGGTTGCAAAAAGATCGGACAGGCTTTTGAATACCTGTTTGATCTTCGGTAGTTCGGCCACTGCCGTGGCGGTCACCCCCGTTATGTTGCCGGTATAGGTGCGAGTGGCAAGGTTTGAGCTGATGGTCTCGGTGGTAACCAGGTTGGAAATGGTCGCCGTGTTGCTGGAGGGATCGATGCTGATTCGGATCAGGTCAAGAGCCGCATCGAGACCGGTATGGTTGGGATTAAACGATCCCCGCAGCAGGTCGACGCTTCCCGTCACTCCAACCGCTTCCAGCACCGACACGAGTTTTGCGGTCAGGGCGTCCCTTTGGGTGTTCAGTTGGGCGGCGCTGAGGTTGGAAAAATTGCCGCCGTCAAAATAGGCCTTGGCAACCGCACCCGCCACATTGGCAACGATCAGGTCGGTGAGCGGGGTGATGTTGATGGTGCCGTCCTGGTCGGCCGAGGTAGCGGCGGAGTAGAGGTGATATTCCGTGCCGCCGATTGCGCCGTCGGCGCGCACCAGGAAGGGAGGGGTCATTCCGGTGAGATCCGCCGTGTAGCTGCCGTCCGCCTTGATGGGAACCGTCACCGTTTTTGCCGTCGGCGTGGTGCTGTCTTTGACCGTTACTGTTCCGATGATTGGTCCACCTGCCGCTGCCGTTCCGGACAGGGTGGTTGCGGTAGGCGTGGGCGTACTCCCGCCACCGTCGCTGCTACCTCCGTTTCCACCGCCACCGCCGCACGAGGAGAGCAGTAGCGCTGCTGCCATCAAAGCTGCCGTTACCTTCAGAAACCGCCAGACGCTTTTCATGATTCCTACCTCCCTGGTGAATTAGTACCCGCTAATCATCAGGTAATTTGTACGCCGCTTTTCGCCATTGTCAATTACACGTCGGCACTCCGGCCCCAGGCGGCAGCGGGTTCCCATGCCAAGCCCAAAGCAGCTGTACAACTACTCAAGGCAGACCTTCATGATCTGGTTCAGGTCGGTGACCCCCTCCAACACCTTGGCGATCCCGTCCATTTTCAGGGTCAGCATCCCCTCCTGCAGCGCGATCTTTCTCAAGGTCTCCACTTTCTCCTTGGTCTTGATCGCCTCCTTGAGGAGCGGGATCGCAGTCACCAACTCGTGGATGGCGATGCGCCCTTTGTACCCGGTGCCGTAACACTTCTCGCACCCATTTTTCCTCATCAGGCAAAGTGTGCCGGAGAGGGGGGGGAGCTTATGCCTTGCCGCCAGCTCGGGGCTGTAATGGTTCATCAGCTCCAGATACTCCTCCTCGCTGGGTCGGTAGCTCTCCTTGCAGGCATCGCAAAGTTTTCGGGCCAGGCGCTGGGCCAGGATCCCCACCAGCGCGTCGGCGAAGTAGTAGGGTTCCATCCCCATTTCCACCAGCCGTATCATGGTTTCAAAGGCGCTGTTGGTGTGCAGCGTGCTGAAGACCAGGTGCCCGCTCAGTGAGGCGGCAACCGCGATTTTTGCCGTTTCCGCATCCCGAATCTCCCCGATCATGATGACGTCCGGGTCGGCGCGCAGGAAGGACCTGAGGGAATCCTGGAAGGTGAAGCCGATCTTCGAATTGACCTGCACCTGCCGCAGTCCCTCCTGCACGATCTCGACCGGGTCCTCGGCGGTCCATATCTTCCGCTCCGGGACGTTGATCTGCGCCAGGGCCGAATGCAGGGTGGTCGTTTTCCCCGAGCCGGTAGGTCCCACGCAGAGTATGATGCCGTGGGGTTTGGTCAGCATGTCGCTGAAGCGGGCCAGATTCGAGGGGGAGAACCCCATCTCCTGCAAAGGGAGGGGCTTTGAGGTGGCCAGGACCCGCAGCACCGCATCCTCCTGCCCGCCGATGGTGGGGGTCACCTCCAGCCGGTATTCCATTTCGGCGTTGTCGAACTGCAGCAGCACCTTGCCGCTTTGCGGCTTGCGGCGCTCGGCTATGTCGAGGTTGGAGATGATCTTCAGCCGGGAGATGATGGCGCTCTTGTACACCGAGGGGATTTCATGGGCCACGAAACAGTCGCCGTCCACCCGGTAGCGCAGCTTCAGGGGGGCGTTCCTGCTGCCGGGCTCGAAATGTATGTCGGAGGCGCCCAGGCGCTGTGCGTCGAGGAGGACCCGGTTCACCAGCCGGATCACCTTGGAGTCCGGCTCCACCCATTTCATTTCCGCCGGTTCCGGAAGCACGGTGAGCTGTTCGTCGCGCAGCTCGCTGATCATGGTATCGACGATGTCCTCGGCGTTGTAATACTGGTTGATCCTGTTTCTTATCTGCCTGGCCCGGGCTGCCACCAGCTCTATCGTGTAGTTGGTGGAGAAGCAGACGCGGTCGAAGATCGAGGCGTCGGCAGGCTGTGAAGTGGCCACGGTCAGCTTTTTCCCCGACACCTGGAAGGGGAAGACCTGCATCTGGTTGGTCACCTCCTTGGGGAGCGCCTTGATCGCCTCCGGATCCGGCTCTATGGTTTCCAGGTCGACGAAGGTGGTCCGGAACCTGACGGAGAGGGCGGCCAGGAGCTGGTCCTCTGATATGAGGCCGTGCTCCATGAGGAGCTCCCCGATCTTGACCGGTTTCCCCTTTTCCCGCGATTCGACGGCCCTTTCCACCGCTTCCCTGCTGACAAAGCGCGCGGCTACCAGAATGTCGCCCAACCTGGGGTTGCTGCCGATTTCGTCACCCGTCTCCATCAACTGGCGCAGATATCTGGTTTCGGGGAGGTTTCCCGCTTGGCGCAGGCTCGCTTGCTCCATGGCAGACTCCAAAGGTCAAGGATTAAAAGGTGCCAATGCGAAAGTATACCAGAAATGGCGGATGATCCGGGACGCCGCGCCCCGATCGAGGGGAGGGTGAATGTCAAGGGGGAAAAAAGGCCGACGGGGAAAGGGAGCAGCAGGCAGTATCGGCATTTTGCTGAGCTGATTGTGCCGCTGATCCGCCTGCCGCCACCGGAATAATCACTAATAGTTACGGATACATATCCCGAGTTAAAGATTAATGAAGGCTAAATGTTAAACAGGAAGTATACCATTACTAAACTTTTCGTTGACAAAATCCGGGGAAATGCTAAATTGCAAAGAATACAAATAGTTTACTGTTACTAAACTGCGGAGGAACGCTTGAAAATCGGTGAGAGGTTGAAACGACTCAGGATGGTCAACTCCCTGACCCAGGAGGAGCTGGCTAGCCGCGCCGATCTTACCAAGGGCTTCATCTCGCAGCTGGAGAACGATGCCACCTCGCCTTCGATCGCCACGCTGAAGGACATCGTCGACGTCTTCGGCATCAGCATGCAGGAGTTCTTCAGCGAGGAGCCGGACCAGGAGATCGTCTTCGGCAAGGAGGCCCGGGTGCAGGCGACGGACGACGGCGACCACATCAAGGTGGAGCTCCTGGTTCCGGGCGCGCAGAACCGCGACATGGATCCGGTGCTGGTGACGCTGGATCCGGGCGGGGAGATGGACGAGCAGCCGATCCACGAGGGTGAGGAGTTCGGCTACGTCATCTCGGGGAAGGTGCAGCTCAGGCTGGACGACAAGCTTTACACGGTGGAGAAGGGCGAATGTTTCTATTTCGCCTCGGACAGAAGGCACACCGTCAAGAACATCGGCAAGGCCGCGGCGAAGCTCCTCTGGGTAGTGACGCCGCCGACCTTTTATTATTGAAAAACAGGAGATCAACCCAATGAGCAAAGTATTGATAATCGGAGCAGGTGGCGTCGGCGGGGTCGTTGCACACAAGTGTGCCCAGGCCCCCGGCATAATCACCGCCATTACCCTTGCCTCGCGTACCGAGTCCAAGTGCCGGGCCATCGCGGAGCAGATAGAGTTTCCGGTCGCAACAGCCCGGGTCAATGCCGACAACGTGCCGGAACTGATAGAGCTGATCAAGCGCGAAGAGCCGAAGCTTGTGATCAACGTGGCGCTCCCCTATCAGGATCTGACCATCATGGACGCCTGCCTTGCCACCGGCGTCGATTACCTGGATACCGCCAACTACGAGCCGCTGGAGACCGCCAAGTTCGAGTACAGCTGGCAGTGGGCCTACCAGGAGCGCTTCAAGGAGAAGGGACTCATGGCGCTTCTGGGGAGCGGCTTCGATCCCGGCGTCACCAATGTCTTCACGGCGCTGGCCGCCAGGAAGTACCTGGACGAGGTGCAGGAGATCGACATCATCGACGCCAACGCCGGGAGCCACGGCCAGCCCTTCGCCACCAACTTCAACCCGGAGATCAACATCCGCGAGATCACCGCTCCCTGCCGGCACTGGGAAAAGGGGGAGTGGGTCGAGAGCGCGCCCCTTGCCACCAAGAGGAGCTACGACTTCCCCGAGGGGATCGGCCCCATGAACATCTACCGCATGTATCATGAGGAGATGGAGTCGCTGGTGAAGCACATCCCGACCATCCGCAAGGCGCAGTTCTGGATGACCTTCTCGGACAACTACCTGAAGCACCTGGAGGTGCTGCAGAACGTCGGCATGACCCGGATCGACGAGGTGGAGTTCAACGGCCAGAAGATCGTCCCGCTGCAGTTTCTGAAGGCGGTCCTGCCGGATCCCGGGAGCCTCGGCCCCCTGACCAAGGGGCGCACCTGCATCGGCGTGGTCGCCAAGGGGATCAAGGACGGCAGGAAGAAGCAGGTCTATATCTACAACATCTGCGACCACGAGGCGTGCTACCGCGAGGTGAAGTCCCAGGCGATCAGCTACACCACCGGCGTACCCGCCGTGGTCGGGGCCGTGATGATGCTGACCGGCAAGTGGCGCGGGGAAGGGGTCTTCAACATGGAGCAGTTCGATCCCGAGCCTTTCCTGGCGACCCTCAGCACCATGGGACTCCCCTACCAGGTGGTCGACGGCGGCGACTGGCTGGAGCTTACGTGACAAGGCTGCATGTCGATGAGATGACCCGGCTCGCCCCGTCCCCCTCCTTCGTGGTGGACCTGGGGCGGCTGCGCCACAATCTCGCCATACTGGACGAGGTCCAGCAGAGAAGCGGCGCCAAGATCCTGCTGGCGCTCAAGGCCTTCTCCATGTGGAGCGTCTTTCCCGTCATCTCCCGGACGCTCTACGGGGTCTGCGCCAGCTCCCCCTGGGAGGCGCGCCTGGGGATGGAGGAGTTCGGCGGGGAGGTGCACAGCTTCTCGGCGGCCTTCAAGCAGAGCGATGTGGCGGAGCTGCTCACCACCTCCAATCACCTGGTCTTCAACTCCTTCAACCAGCTGGAGCGCTTCCGGCCGCTCTGGGAGCCGTACGCCGGCCGGGTCTCGGTGGGGCTCAGGGTGAACCCGGAAAATTCCGAGGGGCACACGGCGATCTACGACCCGAGCGCCCCCAAGTCGCGCCTGGGGATCGTGCGCTCCGAATTCGAGGGGAAGAACCTGGCGGGTGTGGAGGGGCTGCACTTCCACACGCTCTGCGAGCAGCTCTTCGAGCCGCTGGAGCGCACGGCGCGGGTCTTCGAGGAGAAGTTCGGCGAGTATCTGCCCCGGATGAAGTGGTTGAACCTGGGGGGAGGGCACCACATCACCCGGGAAGGGTACGACGTCGACGCCCTGGTGGAGCTGGTGCGCTATTTCAGGCGCAAGTACGACCTGGAGGTCTACCTGGAGCCCGGCGAGGCGATCGCCATCGGGACCGGGATACTGGTCTCCGAGGTGCTGGACCTGGTGCACAACGAGGTCGACATCGCCATACTGGACGTCTCGGCCACCTGCCACATGCCGGACATCCTGGAGATGCCCTACCGTCCGGAGATCAAGGGGGGGTTCGATCCCGGAGCGAAACCCCACGACTACCGGCTGGGCGGGCCGTCCTGCCTCGCCGGCGACGTGATCGGCGACTGGTCCTTCGAGCGCCCCTTGGCGGTCGGGGATCGCCTGGCCTTCCTGGACATGTCGCACTACACCATGGTCAAGACCACGACCTTCAACGGCATCCAGTTGCCGCACATCTGTACCTTCGAGCCGCAGACCGGCGAGCTAAAGGTGGTGCGCAGCTTCGGCTACGAGGATTTCAAGGGGCGCCTGTCGTGAGCTTGTAGGAAGTCCCCCTTTGAAAAAGGGGGTTTCAGTGGGATTTGGATTTTCCGCAGCTGCCAGCGGTGCTAAATCCCCCCCAACCCCCCTTTGCAAAGGGGGGAGAAAAAAGAACCCCCCTTTGCAAAGGGGGGAGAAAAAAGAACCCCCCGCGCAAGGGGGGAGAAAATCAAACCGTCAACCAGCCTTTCATTGGTGAACTGAACTATGCCCAAATGGTCCATTAACGATTCCTCCAAGATCTACAACATCGACAACTGGGGCGCCGAACTCTTCTCGATCAACAAGAAGGGTAACGTCTGCGTGCACCCGTCGCCGAACTCCAAATACTCCATCGATCTGAAGGTGCTGGTCGACGACCTGATCAAGAGAAAGATCAAGCCCCCCATCCTGCTGCGCTTCATGAACATCCTGGAGGGGCGCATCGCCTCGATCAGCCGGGTCTTCAAGAACGCCATCCAGGACAACAACTACCCGGCCAGGTACCAGACCTTCTACCCGATCAAGGTGAACCAGCAGCGCCAGGTGGTGGAGGCGATCGCCAACTTCGGCAAGAAGTACAACATGGGGCTCGAGGTCGGCTCCAAGCCGGAACTGGTGGCCGCCATCTCCATGTCGACCGGGAGCAACCTCCCCATCATCTGCAACGGCTACAAGGACACCGAGTTCATCGAGACGGTGCTTTTCGCCACCCGGGTAGGCTACGACATCACCATCGTGGTGGAGAAGCTCTTCGAACTGGAGAAGATCGTCGAGGTGGCCCAGAGGACCGGGATCACCCCCAAGCTCGGCATCAGGGTGAAGCTCTCCTCCAAGGGGATCGGCAAGTGGTCCACCTCGGGGGGCGAGGACGCCAAGTTCGGCCTGCGCATCTCCGAGATCATGGCCGCCATCGAGATGCTGAAGAAAAACGGATTCATCGACTGCGTCAAGCTGCTCCATTTCCACGTCGGCAGCCAGATCACCAAGATCGACAAGATCAAGAACGCACTGATCGAGGGGACCCGGATCTACGTCGAGATGAAGAAGCTCGGCGTGGGACTGGAGTTCCTGGACATCGGCGGCGGGCTCGGGGTCGACTACGACGGCTCCAAGTCGAGCTACTTCTCCAGCGTCAACTACTCCATCGAGGAGTACGCCAACGACGTGATCTACCAGGTGAAGAACATCTGCGACGAGGCGGGGATTCCCTGCCCCAACATCATCTCGGAGTCCGGGCGCGCCACGGTCGCCCACTACTCGGTGCTGGTCACCAACGTCCTGAACAACAACACCCAGACGCTGATGCCCGATTTCGAGTCGATCCTGACCGAGCCGGAGAAGCTCTCGCCGACCGTGAAGAAGCTGGTCGACATCTACAAGAGCATCGACAAGCACAGCCTGCGCGAGGACTACCACGACACCATCCAGCTGATGCAGGAGTCGGTGAGCCTCTTCAATCTCGGCTACCTGAACATGAACGAGCGGGCCAACGCCGAGTGGATCTGCTCCAAGATCATCAGGAAGATCAACTCGATCGTGGAGAAGATCAAGCCGATTCCCGACGAGCTGCAGAACTTCCAGCTGAGCCTCAGGCAGACCTATTTCGCCAACTTCTCGCTGTTCCAGTCCATTCCCGACTCCTGGGCCATCGACCAGCTCTTCCCGATCGTCCCGATCCAGCGGCTCGACGAGAAGCCGGACGTCCTCACCTCCATCGCCGACATCACCTGCGACTCGGACGGCGAGATCACCAGCTTCGTCGGCGAGAACGGCAGGACCAAGGCGCTGCCGCTGCACAAGATCAAGGTGGACGAGGACTACTTCATCGGCTTCTTCCTGATCGGCGCCTACCAGGAGATCCTGGGGGACATGCACAACCTGTTCGGCGACACCAACGCGGTGCACATCACCTTCAACAAGAAGACCAACTACAAGATCGACACGGTCATCACCGGCGACGCCACCTGGGAAAGCCTGAAATACGTGCAGTACGACAGCCAGGAGATCCTGAAGCGGGTCCGCAACAACCTGGAGAAGGACGTCTCGCTGCAGAAGGTCTCCATCGAGGAGAGCAGCCATTTCCTGGAGCTTTTGGACAAGACGCTGCAGTCCTACACCTATCTGGGCGAGTAGCGGCTCCGGGTGCTACCGCGGCATCATCAACAAACATGAAGGGGAAGAGCCTTGGCGGGCCCTTCCCCTTCATGCGTGTTTCGACAAACTCGGCACGACGCGCGTAGCGCATCAAGGAAAATTTTACAACGTGGTGTCGGATTTCTTTACAGCGGCTCTCGGCTGCGGCCGGTTCGCGCCTGTCTTTTGCCGTTGTTACGGCACCTTGCGGCGATGGCACCGATCCTGCTGGGATTTGGCAGCTTTTAATGGTTTCCGGAGGTGGCAGCAATGCTGATACAGGTTAACTACGCGGACGACAGGTACGACTACGTCAAGGATTTCATGCTGGAACCTCTGATCAAGTCCGGGGCGATTACCAAGTTCAGGCGCACCTCCGGGTGGGTGCGGGTCGGAGTGGATCCGATACGCAAGACGCGTCCCGACGGCCCCTATCTCGGCGCCGACAGAAGGACCTCGGCCGCCAATGCCTGATTGCCCGCAGCGAGGCGATGCTTCTTAGCCGATTGTCCCTGGCTATAACTCATGCAGGTTGCTGAACTCGCGCCATTCGAGGTAGTATTTAGGCCTCATGACGAAGTCGCAGATGTTCTCTATGATGTTGTAGTGCTTCTTCTCCTCGTTGGCCAGTCTCAGATAGAGCTGAAGGGTCTCCGGGTCCTGCTCTTTTTTAGCCATATCCTCATACAGCTTGACGCTCTCCGCTTCGACCTTCAGTCCGAGCTTGTAGCCGTCGAGATCCTCTTTCAGATCGCTCAGGCGTTCCTTGTCGCTCAAAAGCTCACCAACCACGCTCTTGGCCCGGTCCAGCATGCGCGACTCGGTCATGCTCCACTCCTTACCCTCCTTGAGCCCGCGCAGAATGTCGTAATGCTTCTGCTCGTCGGCAGCCAAACCGGTGAAGATCGTCTTCAGCCCCGGTACCTGGGTCGATGCAGCCAAGCTCTCATAACATGCCTTCCCCTGCAGCTCCATTTTCATCGCGAAATCGAAGACATCCATGGTCGCTTCCTCCTTTGTTGACTGAGAGATTTTCGCAGATAACGACTGCAGCCGGATCGTTGAGGCAAAGGCTGGTGGTTGAGAGCGGGATACCTGCGGATGTCACCGTGACTCCGGGTCACCCATCTCTCTCCTGCAAGGAGCCGGTTATCGCCGGTCCTGAACTTGACTGCTGAATTTTCACACTGAGCAATGGGTTTGTCAAGGCGGCAAAGGCTGGAATCCCCGGCACCAAATAACGCTTCAGGCAGGGGTTGCTCGGGCACTCTTCTAAATTTGGAATGTCAGGATGTGAGCAAGAAATCACGACTCTTGCCCGTTGTAAATTTCCAACCTGGAAGCTTCGTCTTATCTGCCGACTGTCATAGATATATGTGCTCTAGACAAAAGAGACCTTGATGGTATCATTGATTCGCAATCGAGGCGGCAAGCCGCTGTAAGCGGTGCGTCATTTCCATCGAATTAGAAAACTGATAGAAAAGGGGAATCAAAATGAACAGGCTAACAGGTATTTTTACGGCGGCAATTCTTGTCATGCTCCCGACCCTCGGCTTTGCGTCGACCTGGAACATCGATGCCGATCACTCCAGCGTCGGATTCAAGGTGCGGCACCTGATGGTGTCCAACGTGAAGGGCGGGTTTGGCAAAGTGCAGGGGGTGGTCTACGTCGACGAAAAGGACATCACCAAGTCGAAGGTGAATGCGACCATCGACACCACCTCGATCGATACCGGAGTGGCAAAGCGTGACGCGCATCTCAAAAGCCCGGATTTCCTGGATGTGGAAAAATTTCCGACCATGACCTTCGTATCCACCAAGATCGCCAGAGACGGAGCGGATAAGCTGAAGCTGACCGGAGATCTCACCCTGCACGGTGTAACCCGCACTGTCGTTCTCGATGTCGAAGGACCCTCCGGGGAGATAAAGGATCCCATGGGCAATATCAGGCGCGGCGCGTCTGCCGAGACCAAGATCAACAGGAAGGATTTCGGGCTCACCTGGAACAAGATGCTGGAAGCGGGCGGGGTGGCGGTCGGTGACGAGGTCGCCATCAGCATCGAGGTCGAGCTGATCAAGGCCGCGGAGAAATAGCGGCAGGCAGCACGGACGGTACGCGAGCCCTTGCTACACAAGCCCCCTCCCTCTTGGCTTGTCAGCCCTAGCCTTGGCGAAGGCTGATGGGGGAGGGGGAGTGGGGAGGGTGAGAGGGTGAGAGGGTGAGAGGGTGAGAGGGGAGGCGGAGATCGGGCAGCTGTAAAATCATTTCATGCTGTGGGCGGCTTCCCGAACATGTA
>DNRQ01000061.1 GCA_003499925.1 Geobacter sp. | reverse complement strand
CCTTGAACGGCTTGTTCGCCTCCAGCGCCTTCTTGGACTGCAGGGCAAGACGGCGCTGCTCCTCGTCGTGGTAAAAGATGCCGCTTCGATACTGGTTCCCCTTATCGCAGAACTGGCGGTCCTTCACCGTCGGGTCGATGTTGTGCCAAAAGGTGCCGAGAAGCTTGTCGTAGCCGATCTTCGAAGGATCGTAGACGACCTGCACCGCCTCCGTGTGCCCGGTCCCGCCGGCAGAGACCTCCTCGTAGCTCGGGTTCTTCTTATACCCCCCCGTATATCCGGAGGTAACTGAAACGACACCCGGCAATTGGTCGAAGGGGTGTTCCATGCACCAGAAACAGCCGCCGGCGAAGGTCGCCTTTTGCAGCTGTTTCGCCGGGGGCGCGCCCTGTTGCGCCTCCGTGGAGCTTGCAGCCATCACGAGAGTGGTCGCCGCAAAAACCGATATCAGCAAGAATAGAGTGAAAATAGCTGTTTTCATGCCCTGGTCTCCTTTGGTGAACCCTTGCAGGGAAGCGTCCAAACGTCCCCTCCCCTTCAAGGGGAGGGACAGGGTGGGGATGGGGTGCAGTTCTCGCCCGATCACTTGGTCGCGACAAACTGCAGTGCCGCGGAATTCATGCAGTAGCGAAGTCCGGTCGGTTTGGGACCGTCGTCGAAAACGTGGCCGAGATGACCGCCGCAACGGCGGCACAGCACTTCGGTCCGCGTCGAGAAGAAGCTTCTGTCAACTGCCGTCTTTATGTTTTCCTTGGCGATCGGCGCTGTGAAACTGGGCCAGCCGGTGCCGGATTCGTACTTGTCCTCCGACTTGAAGAGATCCAGCCCGCAACCGGCGCAACGGTAGATCCCGTGATCATGGTTCGTGGCGTACTTTCCCGAAAAGGCGCGCTCGGTCCCCTTTTCCCGCAGGACGTGAAACTGTTCCGGCGTGAGGATCTTCTTCCATTCTTCATTTGATTTAACGACTTCGTCGCTCATGATGTAGTTCCCCTTCTCTGCCGAATAAACCTTTATCGGTGAGGCAGCATCCACCGTTGACGGCCGAGAACCAAAACGGCCCATGGCGATCGCTACAGCCGTTATGACCAGAAACAGCAACCCTGATAACAGTGCGGCTTTTTTCATGGCTGGGCTCTCCTTTGGGTGCCCTTTGCTCACATTCTCATTAAGTATGATATCACAGTGAGTGCAGAAATGTCTGCTGACGGCTATTTAAGCTCGGCACCCCAGGTCACTGATGGCTGGGTACCTTGGCATCAAAGCTCTGCATCCAGGGTCCCCCCCCTCCCCCGTCGGATCCGGCATCCATCGCCTTGTACTTGTAGGTAAAGCGCAATCTGGTACCTGGCACAGCCTCGACCGGCAACTTCACGGTAAAAGGAGCGATCTCCTCATTTTGCAGTTGATGAGGTATGACGAAACCCATCGATCGTGCCGTCCTCTTTCCTGCGGCATCGAGCACCGCCACCCAGACCTCGACGCCCTCCATGTAGGCAAAGCGCCTGTTTTGGATCATGCCGTCAATGACCATTCCGGGCCACTCATCCCTGATCTCCCACGCCAAAGCTGCGTCAAACTTGACGTAACGCTGCGGAAGGCTCTCCAGCCGTTCCCGGTTCACATCAGGATACGCGGCGCAGCCACCAAGAGAGACCGCCAGCAACAGTAAGGCACCCAGGTATCGCATCATATCCGCCTCCATAGCGTCGATTTTTATTTTACGCGTGCCTTTGGCAGTTGACAATCCTTGGGTTAGCGTCATCATCTGCCCTCACCCTGTGTAGATCTGCCGCATGCTATCAACTGGCTAAAGAGGCTAGCGGTTCAGAGGCGGCGCCATCTGAGGTGGAGCCCTAAATAGCTAGCGCTGCTTTTTTCCATTGAACAGCGGGGTATTATCTTTAATAATGGCTTCGATACGTAATAGGGCGAGGAGGAGAGGAAGCATGAAAAGATTTGTGGTGCTGTTGCTATTGATCAGCGCATCTGCCGCTTACGGTGAAATCTACACCTGGAAGGATGCCCGTGGCACGGTTTTCTATACCAACAGCCTCAACGAAATCCCGGCCCGTTACCTGAAAAAGGCAAGGGTCCTCGACGTGGCAACGGGGAAGAAGGGAGGGCTGGCCACGGCGCAGCAGCCTGGCGTGCCGGGGGCTCCAGCCGCCTCGCCCGGACAGGCACAGGGCCAGCAGGCACCGGTGCAGAATCCGGTGGCGATTCCCTTGCCCGTCATGCCCCAGGGGCCAGGTCCCGCTGCGGTGAATCCCGCTCCGGTCCCGCCTGCTGCCGAAGTCACAGCACCGCAATACCAGCCAAGAGAGAACCGGTTACGAAGGGCGCAGCGAAGGCGTGAACGCGAGGAGGAATAGAGCGAGGCGCATCCAATGAGGTAGGTCGCGTGCGAAAATCAACCTCCTAAGTAACTTGAAGGCTAACTAGCTGAAACTATAGCGGCCACCTATCTCGCCCCACCCTCCTCCCAGCCTCCCCCTTGAAGGGGGAGGAGCCCAAGGTCCCCTCCCCTTCAAGGGGAGGGACAGGGTGGGGATGNNGGGTTAGCGGCCTCATCGCGTAACACAACATTCCATGTTAAGGTTCACGGCTACCGCCGCTCATGCTGCTCGAAAATAGAACGCGGCCATCTCAATGAAAGGTTTTTATCCACTTTTTTCTTAAAAAGCTTGATCTACCAACAGGTTTGCAGTATACGTCATTTTAAAACAACACAGGGCATTTGGCAGCGGGCTGCGCTAGGGCTTCAAGACGTCACAGGAACCGTGCATTAGAGACGTGGGGAGTTCATCCCTGTCGATCCGCAGCATCGGCAAAAATCCAACGCTGAACACAGGAGATCATGATGAACATCCATG
>DNRQ01000017.1:8233-26093 GCA_003499925.1 Geobacter sp. | reverse complement strand
TTGACAGCGATTGCATTCCCAAGCCGGAGCTTGGGAACGAGAAACTTCTCAGGTGGAGCTGACCGACTACCCCGTTTAGCGCTAACCGGCTAACTTAATGGCAGTGCCCCCACCCCCTCCCATCGAAGGGAGGGGGGCGAACAGCGGTACAGCTACCAAATTTCACAACTGCAATGAGAACAAACATATTTTCTGTATCTGTACGCATCCCCCCTGCGGAGGTAAAGTTATCTGCATACCGAAAGGGGGTAGCGCTATGGAATGCCATCTGGGACAGGGTGATTTGCTGCGGTTGGAAGGGAGGCCGAAAGGGGTCGTGCTTCACTGTCTGAAAGGCATGATCTGGCTCACCAAAGGAGATGGGGTGGATCATCTGATCGAGGGAGGGCGCAGTTTCGAATTGAGCGCTGGTGCTACAGCGGTTGTCGAGGCGCTGGGTTCGGCAGAGATTCGGCTGGAAATTGCGGCATGCAAGGGCACCGGCTTTAGTCGGATCCCGCTCCAGATCACCTCTCGCACTGCTTGATGAGCCCCCCTGATCCCCTTGCGTCAGGGGATCAGGGGTTGAAAAGGGGGAGCAGAGTGGTCCCGTTTCACAATCGGCAAGAGATCTGGCCGATCGAGAGAGACGCCGGATTCAGCTCTTGACAAGCAGACACCGGAAGAGGCTTAATCTGATCATTAGGAATATCGGCGAGGAGTATCATTGGGGGCAACGAAGAGGAGCATCGGAGGGGAGCATCGGAGGAGACTATTATTGAGACTACAGCAGCATCAGCGGGAATAGGCTTTGGCACTTCAACAGAGGTTCGGTTTTGATGGAAAGACACAAATGAGAGGTCGCAGAGCTGGCCTCCTGGCAGGGACCGAGACAAACAGCAGTGCTGCTCCCCCGCCGTATCGACAGTATCCGGCTGGGGGTGGGAGGGCGAAGGTGCCAATCTTAGCCTTCTGCGCTTTTTTCTCGGCAGCCGCAATCACCGGTTCATTTTACATCTCGCATCAATTCGAGACCTCCCGGCAAGCAAAACAGTTCGAGCTCACTGCAATCGCAGACCTCAAGGCAGGCCAGATCAGCAACTGGTATGGGGATCGAATGAGCGACGCCAGACTGATCCTCAAAACACCGATGATCCAGCGACAGGCCGTCAAACTCCTCGACAATCAAATAGACGATAAGGCCCGGCAGGAGTTGCTGACCTGGATGGAGAACGTACGAACGGAGTACGGGTACCTGTTCATCGCCCTTTACGGTGCAGACGGGATCGCACGCCGGGTCGCGCCGGCTGACGCGTCGGCACCGAGCATGACAGGCAACGGCGATTTTCGGGCCGCAGTACGCGCCGAAGGGGTTTGGGCGGGAGACCTGCAACGCTACCGGGGAAAGGGAGAGCAGGAGATCCATTTCGACATCATGATCCCGGTCGGCATACATCCGGGAAATGCGCCGGCCAAGGGGGTCTGGTTGCTGCGGGTGGATCCTTATCACTTTCTTTATCCGCTGGTGCAGTCCTGGCCTACTCCAAGCAGCAGCGCCGAGACGCTCCTGGTCCGGCAGGAAGGTGGCGACGTGCTGTTTCTCAACGAGTTGCGTCATCAGCCAGACTCCGCACTGCGTTTGCGTCGCCCCATTGATCAGTATCCCGACCTGGCATCGACACAGGCGATCGGTGGGCGGGAGGGAATCGTCGAACGCCTGGACTACCGGAATGTCCCGACTCTGGCTGCCATGCGCCGCGTGGCCGGCACCCCGTGGTTCATGGTCGCCAAGATGGATACCGACGAGATCTATGCCCCGCTGCGCGAGAGAAGCAGGATGACCATGCTGCTTCTCTTCGCCTTGACGGTAACGGCCGCTCTCGGTATCGGCCTGCAGCAACGAAGACGTGACGCGCGCCTGCTTCGTCTGCAACTGGTTTCGGAACAGGAAGCCAACGAATTACTGGAAAAAAGGGTGATGCAGCGAACCGCCACGCTTTCAGAGGTGAACGACCGGCTCTCGAAGGAAATGGCGGAACAAAAGCGCCTCGAAACCCGGCTGCTGGCGGCGAAAAAGATGGAGGCGATCGGTCAGCTTGCCGGCGGGGTAGCCCATGAGGTGCGCAACCCACTGAACGCGATTCTTTCCATAACCGAGGCTCTCTTCAAGGAGAAGGAAATTGAAGGCAATGCCGGCTTCGAGCCGTACATCCAGCATATCCGGACCCAGGTTCGCCGTCTTGCCCAGCTCATGAACGACCTTCTCGACCTGGGGAAGCCGGTTCCACCTGCCGACCTGCAAGCTGTTCCGCTCTACATGCTTTGCAGGGAGACGGTGGATTTGTGGCAAAACTCCCGAACGGCGGACAGACGCCGGGTAATCATCGGCTCAAATGACGAAACGGCCCAACTGCTGGTGTTGGCGGACAGCGTGAGGCTGGAACAGGTTTTATTCAATCTTCTGGAAAATGCCGCCCAACACAGCCCTGATGACGCTGAAATAATGATCCGGTTATATCCAATCGAGTCGCCACGCGGCGACATGGTCGCGATACGGATTGCCGACAGCGGAAAGGGAGTTCCCATGGAGAAGATCGACCGGGTCTTCGAGCCGTTTTTTACCTGCAGGAAAGGAGGAACGGGACTCGGGCTGACCCTGGCAAGGCATTTCATCGAGTCCATGGGCGGGAGCGTCGAGTTGTGCAATAACGATCCGCCCCCCGGCTTTTCCGTGACCGTTCGTTTGCCGATGCCCTCCAGGGAGAGACCATGAAGCCAAAAATTCTGCTGATCGAGGACGACATCGGCACACGCTTCGGGTTTGCGCGCTACTTCAGCCATGAAGGGTACCAGATAGTGGAAGCCGACACGCTGGAGAAGGCGGAGGCGGCCATCGCGGCGGAACCTTTCGACGCCATACTCCTCGACATCACCCTGCCCGACGGCAACGGCCTTGATATGGTCGTTAAGGTGAGGAGCACCGATACGTGCATCCCTGTCATCGTCATAACCGGAAGCGGCGACATACCGCTTGCCGTGGAAGCGATGCGCCGGGGGGCTGACAACTTTCTCGTCAAGCCGGTCGACAACGCCGCCCTGTCGCTGTTTTTACGCAAGAGCCTTGAGGTGGGCAAACTGAAGCGTCAGCAGGCCGCCCGGCTCCGGTTGCAACGAAAGGACGACATCTTTTTCGGAGAGGGCCAAGCGGTACAGCAGATCATTGACCACGCACAGATCGCCGCAACGAACGACGGCCAGCTGTTGATCACCGGGGAGACCGGCACGGGAAAAGGGATGCTGGCAAAATGGATCCACAGAAACAGCAACCGTGCCGGGTTCGAATTCGTGGAGATAAACTGCTCGGGTCTGCGCGGCGAACTTTTGGCGCGTGAGATCTTCGGCAATGTGCGCGGAGCCTATACCTCAGCCGATCAGGACCGCAAGGGTCTGCTGGATGTCGCAGACCGGGGCACCCTGTTTCTCGACGAGATCGGCGAGATGGGGCTCGACATACAGGCCCAGTTTCTGAAGGTGCTGGAGGAGAAGAGCTACCGCAGGCTTGGCGATGTGAAACTCCTCAGGAGCGACTTCCGGCTGATCTGCGCCACCAATCGTGATGTAGAAAACCTGGCGCATCAGAGACTGTTCCGCCAGGATCTCCTCTACCGCATCAACCTCATGGTAATCGATCTACCCCCATTGCGGGAACGAATCGAGGACCTCCCCGCCCTGGTGAAATTTCTGCTGCATGCTGCCGGGCATGCGGATACCGTAATCACAGCCGAGGTGATGCGGCTCTTGAAAAGCTACAGTTGGCCGGGCAACATCCGAGAGTTGAAGAACGTCCTGGAGCGGGCGCTGCTCCTCGCGCGCGGGGGAGAGCTCGAACCGGCGCACTTCTCCGGCCTGAGGGAGCGCCAGCGCCACCAGGGGCTCCACAGCCGTACCGGGCCTACCGTGCAGCAGGTTGAAGAGGCGCATATCGCCGTGGTGCTGAAGCAGACGGGAGGTAATGTGGACCAGGCGGCTCAACGTCTCGGCATCTCGCGCGCCACGCTGTACCGGAAGCTGAAGAAGATCGAACTATGATGAGCTAGGCGACGCGACGCTGAACCATCGTCGCGTTCGCCGTTACCCGCGAAGCTGCAGCTGGCCTCGATGCAGCAGAAGTCCTTTGCGGGCTTTCCCCCCCCCTCTCCCTATCCCTCTCCCACCAGGGGAGAGGGGACTTTAGCCTCCTCAGTCTCCTCAGTCTCCTCAGTCTCCTCAGTCTCCTCAGTCTCCTCAGTCTCCTCAGCCTCCTCAGCCTCCCTTCTCAATTCGCAGGACCAAGTCTCATTTTGAGACGGAGTTCTCATAATGAGATGAGACCACCCGCCCTAGCTCCTCTGCAACCGGCTGAATTCACCGGCATTCGGCAGAGGATGACTCTGGCACGATTGTTGATGATGGATGGACCATGAAATTTACTTCGAGAAACCGGTTCTGCCTGGAATCATTCTGGCTGCATTGATGGGGCTGCTGCAAAAGGAGAAGACGTCATGAAATGGTTTTTTGATCTCAAGGTCGCAACCAAGCTCGTGTCGGCGTTCGTTGCCGTTGCGCTGATTACCGCTGCGGTCGGCATCATCGGCATCAGGAACATGGGCACGATAAACGGTATGGCAGAGGTCATGTATGAAAGGGAGCTTTTGGGGCTCCATCACGTCATGGAAAGCCATATCCAGTTGCTTGATGCCGTCCGCGCCGAAAAGAATTTCCTTCTCGCCACCTCGATCGAAGGCCGGCAGTCGCTTCTTCCCGAGATTCAGAAGCACAAGGGCCTCTTCAGGGAGAGCCTGGCAATGGCCAAGCCGCTCTTTGTTCTGCCAAAGGGGAAGGAGCTGGTCGGGAAGGTCGAGGACTCCTTCAACGATTGGGAAAAGCACAACCAGAGGATAACCGAGGCGGCACACCATGACGGCCTGACGCTCAGCAAAGGGACCATAGACCTCTCCGGCCTCCAGGCCAAAGCAAAAGTCAATGCGCTGGACGGACTTATGGGTGAATTGCTGGAGCTAAAGAAGGATCTGGCAAAACAGGCGGCCGAGGAAACCACGGGGATTTATCGGTCCAGCTTGACCCTCATGTCGGCGCTCATCGGCGGCGGTTGTTTGCTCGGCATCATCCTGGGGATCTTCATCTCCCGCATCATCAGCATCCCGCTGCGCCGCGGTGTTGACGTGGCCTCGGCCGTGGCCGCCGGCGACCTGACACAGACCATCGCGAGCGACCAGAAGGACGAGATAGGGCAGCTGGCTTTTGCCATCAATAACATGGTCGCCAGACTCAAGGAGATTGTCGGCGAGATCCGCTCAGCCTCCGACAACGTGGCGGCCGGGAGCCAGGAGCTTTCCAGCACCTCCGAGCAGATGTCCCAGGGGGCTACGGAGCAGGCCAGCGCTGCCGAAGAGGCGTCATCTTCCATGGAACAGATGTCCTCAAACATCAGACAAAACGCCGACAACGCGATCCAGACCGAGAAGATCGCCTCGAAGTCCGCAGTCGATGCGCGAGAAGGTGGCAAGGCGGTCCTGCAGACGGTGGTTGCCATGAAAGAGATTGCCGGAAAGATCTCGATCATCGAGGAGATTGCACGGCAAACCAACCTGCTGGCGCTCAATGCCGCCATCGAAGCGGCGCGGGCGGGCGAGCACGGCAAAGGGTTCGCCGTTGTCGCCAGCGAGGTGCGCAAACTTGCGGAGCGGAGCCAGAAGGCGGCGGCCGAAATTTCCCAGCTTTCCACCTCCAGCGTCGACGTCGCCGAGAAAGCAGGCGAGATGCTGAACAAAATGGTGCCCGACATCCAGAAGACCGCCGAACTGGTCCAGGANNTGCAGAGCAGCATCGCCTTCTTCAAAGTGGGAGGTGCCGCCTATGCTACGAGGCTTACGCCGGCAAGGCCCGAGCAGACGGCGGCGCAAATTCCACCCGCTGCGCGGCTCAGTCACAGCAGGGGAGCAGGATCTAAGGCGCCACCGACAAGGCAGAAGAAGGCCGTCAACGCAGGGGCATCGCTTGACCTCGCTTCAGAGCAGGTGGATGCGGAGTTTGAAAGATTCTGAGCAGCAGGGAATGCGAAAAGTACCGGACCATCTCCATCCGTCGCCGTCTCCGGGTTCTTGTGTTGTCTTTTCTGACTGGTACTCCACGCCTTTGATCTTCCCCTGTTCAGGTGGCTTCCCCCTTAAGGGTAGGAGTTTCCAACGAGAAGACCAGTGTCATTCCGATTATTTGACCAAGGTCAAGAGCAATCTTGTAATACTGTTCTAAAATGACACACAGGACGCCTACTATCCAAGCTCCACAAAGCATTTCCTGATTAGGTACAATCTTCANNTGAAGGGGAGGGGGTTTTGGGCAGTGGCTGAAGATTAGCACTAATCAGGAAGCATTTTCGATCGCCACAGGCGTCGACATTTCAAAGCTTTACCTACCGATATAAAGGCAGTTTCACCTGCCATTTAAAGAGAAGGAGATTTCCCATATGGCCCAGACATTCACGACGCTTCGCCGCTATCTTGTGCTGCTGGTACTTTTGGCAGCCGCCGGCAACGCCCGGGCGGATGCAGGAAAGGAGCTCTTCGACGAGCAGTGCGCCGGCTGTCACACGATCGGCGGCGGCGACGGCGGCGGCCCCGACCTCAAGGGGATAACCGCCAAGCGCCCGGCGGAGTGGCTGGTAAGGGTCATCGCGGAACCGGACAAACTGACGGCGGAAAAGGATCCCGTCCAGCTGGAACTGGTCAAGAAGTACGGCATGGAGATGCCCAACGTCGGCGTCAGCCGCGACGACGCCCGAAAGATCGTCGCCTTCCTGCAGGGGGGGAGCGCCCCGGCTGAGGATGGCGCCCCGGCTGCCGGGGGTACCCCGGCGCCCGGAGCCGGCGAGGCCGGCACCCCGCAAGCGCCGAATCAGGCGGAGCTGGTCGTCACCGGGGAGCTCCTGGCGACCGGCCGGGATCTGTTCACGGGGAAACAGCCCTTCGCCAAGGGGGGGGCCTCCTGCGTCTCCTGCCACGGCCTGCGCTACCCCGGCGTCAACGGCGGCCTCCTCGCCGCTGACCTCACCGGGCTCTATGAGAAGATGGGCGAGAACGGGACGCGCGGCGTCCTGAAAAGCCTCGGTTTCCCGGTCATGAAGAAGATCTACGCCGACCGCCCCCTGAGCGAGCAGGAGATCACCGCCCTCACCGCGCTCTTCAAGGATGCGGCCGCACGCAAGCATCAGGCGAGCGACCCCTACCCCCTGGCCGGGCTCGGCTTCTTCGCGCTGTGCATCGTGGGCGCCATCATGTTCAAGAGGAGAATCAGATAATGTCCCACGATAGGATCAAGGACGACCGCGCCCCGCAGAACCGGGACTCGGAGGAGTTTTACCGCAACCGGGCCCAGTACGACAAGGTGGTGCGCAGCACCCACGGCGTCAACTGTACCGGCGGCTGCAGCTGGATGGTGCACGTGAAGGACGGCATCGTCGGCTGGGAGCTGCAGGCAAACGACTACCCGCAGTTCGACGGCTCCATCCCGAACCACGAGCCGCGCGGCTGCGCCCGGGGCGCCAGCTTCTCCTGGTACCTCTACAGCCCGATGCGGGTGAAACACCCCTACCTGCGCGGGGCGCTCCTGGACCGCTGGAACGAGGCGAAAAGCCGCTTTTCCGATCCGGTCGAGGCGTGGGCCAGCATCGTGGAAAACCCCGAGGCGCGCCTCTCCTACACCGCGAAGCGCGGCATGGGCGGCTTTCGGCGCGGCAGCTGGGAGACCGTCACCGAGATCATCGCCGCCTCGACCGTCTACACCGCCAAAAAGCACGGCCCGGACCGGGTCATCGGCTTCTCCCCGATCCCCGCCATGTCGATGATCAGCTACGCTGCGGGGACCCGCTTCCTGCAGCTTTTCGGCGGCGTCGCCATGAGCTTCTACGACTGGTACTGCGACCTCCCCCCCGCCTCGCCGCAGGTCTGGGGCGAGCAGACCGACGTGAACGAGTCGGCCGACTGGTACAACGCCTCCTATATCGTCCTTTGCGGCTCCAACGTGCCGATGACCCGCACCCCCGACGCCCACTACCTGGCCGAGGCGAGATACCGCGGCACCAAGGTGGTGGTCATGTCGCCGGACTACTCTGCGGCAAGCAAGTTCGCCGACGCCTGGCTCCCGGTCGAGCAGGGACACGACGGCGCCTTCTGGATGGCGCTGAACCACGTGATCCTGAAGGAGTTCTACGCCGAGAGGCAGGTCCCCTTCTTCGAGGATTACATCAGGAAATTCACCGACCTTCCCTTTCTGGTCAAGCTCACCACTTCCTCCCCTCTCCCCCCGGGAGAGGGCCAGGGTGAGGGCATCTGGCGCCAGGGTGAGTTTCTGCGCGCCGACGAGTTCGAGCGCTCACAGGGGATCGAGCACGCCGACTGGACGCTCTGCGTGGCCGACCGGGATGGCGAGGTGCGCGTTCCCCACGGCAGCCTCGGCTCGCGCTGGAGCAAGCTGGAAGGTTACTGGAACCTCGACATGAAGGACATGGTGGACGGGAGCGAGATCGACGCCGACCTCACATTTCTGGGGCAGGAGAGCCGCAAGGTCCGCTTCCGCTTCGAGGGTGAAAAGGACGCGATCCGCGAGGTGCCGGTGCGCCGGGTCGCAACCAGGAACGGCGAGGCGACGGTGACCACCGTATTCGACCTGATGATGGCGCAGTTCGGCGTCTCCCGCGGGCTTTCCGGCGACTACCCGAGGGATTACGACTCGGAGCTCCCCTTCACGCCGAAGTGGCAGGAGAAGCACACCGGCATCGACGCGCAGACGCTGATCAAGATCGCCCGCGAGTGGGGGAGCAACGGCGAGCAGAGCAGCGGGCGCAACATGATCATCATCGGCGCCGGGGTGAACCACTGGTATCACAACGACCTGATCTACCGGGCCGCCATCACGGCGCTGGTCCTGACCGGAAGCGTCGGCAGAAACGGCGCCGGGCTCGCGCACTACGTGGGACAGGAGAAGGTGGCGCCGCTCGCCCCCTGGACCTCGATCGCCATGGCGCAGGACTGGACCAAGGCGTCCCGGCTGCAGAACACGCCGAGTTTCTGGTACATGCACTCCTCCCAGTGGCGCTACGACCGAAACTTCGTCGACTACTTCAAGCCGGAGACAGGCGAGAAGATGCCGATGCACGCGGCCGATTTCAACGCCAAGGCGGTACGGCTCGGCTGGCTCCCCTTCGCCCCCCACTTCAACGACAACACGCTGAAGCTGATGGAAAAGGCTAAGGAGGCGGGTTGCCAAAGCGACGCGGAGATCCGCGCCTGGCTGGTGCAGCGGCTCAAAAACGGCTCGACCCGCTTCGCCATCGAGGACCCGGACGGCGCCGGAAACTCCCCCAAGGTCTGGTTCATCNNCACGAGTTCTTCCTGAAGCACGTGCTGGGAGCGCCCAACTCAAGCTTCACCGCCAAGGAGGTCGCCAAGGGGGAGGTCAAGGACATCGTCTGGCACGACAAGGCGCCGGAGGGGAAGGTGGACCTGGTGGTCGACCTGAACTTCAGGATGGACACCTCGACCCTCTACTCCGACATCGTGCTTCCCGCCGCCACCTGGTACGAGAAGAGCGATCTGAACACCACCGACATGCACTCCTTCGTGAACTGCATGGACGCCGCGGTCCCCCCTTCCTGGGAGTCCAAGAGCGACTGGAAGATCTTCGGCATGATCGCCAAGAAGGTGAGCGAGCTCTCCGAGAAGCACCTTCCCAACCCGGTGAAGGACGTCATCGCCGCGCCGCTTCTGCACGACACACCGGGCGAGATCGCCCAGCGCTCGGTGCTCGACTGGAAGCTCGGCGAGTGCGAGCCGATCCCCGGCAAGACCATGCCGAACCTCGCCATCGTGGAGCGCGACTACCCGAACATCTACAACAAGTTCATGTCGCTCGGGCCGGAGATCGGCCACCTGGGTGCCCACGGCAACTACTACGACGCGGAGGACGAGCACGAGAAGCTGCTCCGGGAGCTCCCCACCCGGAGCTGGAACGGCAAGACCTGCGTCGACCTTGAGGACGAGAAGGTGGTGGCGGACGTGATCCTCTCCCTCGCCTCGGAGACCAACGGCGAGCTGGCGCACCGCGCCTTCCAGAAGCTGGAGAAGCGGGTGGGAAAGCCGCTGGCCCAGATTTCCGAGGGGAACCGCGAATTCCGGATGAAGTGGGAGGACGTGACCCAGAAGCCGCGCCGGGCCATCAGCTCCCCGATCTGGAGCGGGCTCATGAACAACGGCCGCCCCTACGCCCCCTTCACCCTGAACGTGGAGCACGGCGTCCCCTGGCGCACCCTTTCCGGCCGGCAGTCGCTCTACCTGGACCACCCGTACTACGGCGAGTTCCACGAGGGGCTTCCCACCTTCAAGGGGAAGCTGAACCCGGCGCTTCTGGACGAGACCGAGGGGGAGACCGGCCTGGTGCTGAACTTCCTGACGCCGCACGGCAAGTGGGGCATTCACTCAACCTACAGAGACAACCTGAGGATGCTGACCCTGTCCCGCGGCGGCCAGGCCGTCTGGCTGAACCATCTGGACGCCGAAGGGGCCGGGATCGAGGACAACGAGACCGTCGAGATGTACAACGCGAACGGCGTGGTGGTCTGCCGCACCATCGTTTCCGCGCGCATCCCGAAAGGGGCCGCGATCATGTACCATGCGCCGGAGCGCACCCTGAACGTGAAGAAGTCGAAGAAGAGCGGCAAGAGGGGGGGCGTGCACAACAGCCTGTCACGCATACGGCTCAAGCCGACGCTGATGCTCGGTGGCTACGCCCAGTCGAGCTATTACTTCAACTACTGGGGTCCCACCGGGGTGAACCGCGACAGCTACGTGGTGGTGAGGAAGCTTAAGTAAAACCTCCCCCCTTTAGCAAAGGGGCAATTCCAACCCCTCCCCCTTTAGCAAAGGGGCAATTCCAACCCCTCCCCCTTTAGCAAAGGGGGATCGAGGGGGATTTAGGCCAGCTCAAGTTGAGCAAATCCCCCCTGCCCCCCTTTTCAAAGGGGGGGGTAGATCCTACTCCCCTCTCCCCTTGTGGGAGAGGGCTAGGGAGAGGGGGGCTTTTGCCTCACAGGAGGTAGGGTGGGCCGTGCCCACCACACCCGCATCCTGATGGTGGGCACGGCCCACCCTACATGAGCCACGGAACCACCGCCTATACTTAATGGCAGTGGGGCTAGGGAGAGGGGGGCTTTTGCCCCACAGTTTCTAACCAGTTTTTATCCCGGCGACGAAGGAGCCGCATTATGGATGTAAGAGCACAGATAGTGATGGTTTTCAACCTGGACAAATGCATCGGCTGCCACACCTGCAGCATCGCCTGCAAGAACATCTGGACCGACCGCAAGGGCGCCGAATACATGTGGTGGAACAACGTGGAAACCAAGCCCGGCGTGGGTTACCCGAAGCATTGGGAGAACCAGGAGCGCTTCAAGGGGGGGTGGGTGGTCGACGGCAAGAAGCTTAAGCTGAAGGCGATGGGGAAGGGACCTACCCTCGCCAACATGTTCTTCCAGCCCAACATGCCGAAGATCGAGGATTACTACGAGCCGTTCGACTTCGACTACGGCAACCTCGCCGGCGCCAAGGAAGGGAACGACCAGCCGGTCGCCGAGGCGTTCTCCCAGATCTCGGGAAAGAAGATCGACGAGATCCAGGGGGGCCCCAACTGGGACGACGACCTCTCCGGCTCCCAGCTCTACGCGGCGAACGACCTGAACCTCCAGGACAAGCAGGTGATCGACTCCTACGACACGATGTTCATGCAGTACCTGCCGCGCATCTGCAACCACTGCCTGAACCCGGCCTGCGTCGCCTCCTGCCCCTCCCGCGCGCTCTACAAGCGCGGCGAGGACGGCATCGTGCTGGTGGACCAGAACGTCTGCAAGGGATGGCGCTTCTGCACCAGCGCCTGCCCCTACAAGAAGGTCTACTTCAACTGGAACAGCGGCAAGGCGGAGAAGTGCATCTTCTGCTACCCGCGCACCGAGACCGGGCAGTGCAACGCCTGCGCCCACAGCTGCGTGGGACGCATCCGCTTCGTGGGCGTCCTGCTGTATGACGCGGACGGGGTCGAGGCCGCGGCGCTCAAGAAGGACGACGAGCTGGTAGAGGCGCACAGAAGCCTGATCCTCGATCCCAACGACCCGGAGGTGCGCGAGGGGGCCAGGAAAAACGGGGTCTCGGACCAGTGGCTGGACGCCGCGGTGAAATCGCCGGTCTACACCCTGGTGAAGGAGTTCAAGCTCGCCCTCCCCCTGCACCCGGAGTTCCGGACCGTGCCGATGGCCTACTACATCCCGTCGCTCTCCCCGGTCCTCTCCACCTGGGGCGACACCCACAAGCTCCTGGAGCACGGCATGATCCCGGCGCTGGAGACCCTCAGGGTGCCGATCGGCTACCTGGCGAGCCTACTCTCCGGAGGAAACCATCGGCTGATCGAGGAGGTGCTGAAGAAGCTGATCGCCCTGCGGGTCTTCATGCGCGGGGAAAACCTGGGGCTTGCCGCCGATCCTGCGGTGCTGCAGGAAGCGGGACTGGACCAGTCCTCGGTCAAGCGGCTCTACCGGCTCTTCACCGTCGCAGGGTACAGCGAGCGCAACGTGATCCCGGCGCAACAGCGCGAGGAGCAGGATCCCTATCAGCGCAAACAGGAGGCCGGCTTCGGCATCCTGAAAAAGACCAGGGGGGGCAAATGAGCATCCATGAGAGCTACGACGGACTGGCACGACTCCTCGACTACCCCCAAGGGAAGCAGGGGCTGCTGGAATCCTACGACAGCCTGGCAGCCTTTCTCAGCCAAAGCGGCTTGGAGTCGCCGGCCGCCCCTTTCCAGGCGCTGGTGCGCAGTTCGACCCTTGCCGAGCTGCAGGAGGATTACGTCGCCCACTTCGATTTCAACCCGGCGGCGGCCCCCTACCTGGGGCACCACCTGTACGGCGACAACCAGAAGAAAGGGGCCTACATGATCAGCGTGAAGCAGGAGTTCGGCCGGCACGATTTCGAGCCGGCTGAAAACGAGCTCCCGGACCACCTGGCGGTGCTGCTCAGCTTCCTCGCCCACCTGGCGCGGCGCGGCGAGCACGACTTCCGTCGCCGGTTCATCGAGGAGATGGTGATGCCGGGACTGGACAAGCTGGTCGCCTCGTGTGCGCCGCGCAGCGCATCCCCCTGGCTCACCCTGGTCGAGGCAGCCGGAGTGCTCTGCAGCGCGGACTGCCGGGAGGTATCCCCATGCTGAACAACCTGATCTTCATCGCCCTCCCCTACGCGGCCCTGGCCCTGGTGCTCTTTGTCACGCCGTACCGCTTCATGAGCAACCGGCTCACCTGGTCGGCCTATTCCACCCAGTTCCTGGAGCGAAAGTTCCTGTTCTGGGGGATCAACCCCTGGCACTACGGCATCATCCCGATACTGGCGGCGCACCTCCTGGGCTTCGCCTTCCCCGGTCAGATCAAGGCGTTTCTCGGCAACCAGGAGACCCTCCTGATGGTGGAGAGCTTCGGGCTAGGCCTGGGGCTCTTCGCCCTGCTGGGCTCCCTGCTGCTGATACTGCGCCGTGTCAACTCGGGGATGCTGAAGCGGGTCACCTTCGGCTCCGACTGGCTGATCCTGTACCTGCTGGCGTTCCAGGCCGGGACCGGCATCTACATCGGCTACTTCATGCGCTGGGGTTCCCAGTGGTACCTGCATACCGCGGTCCCCTACCTCTGGTCCATCGTCTCGTTCAACCCGCAGCTGGGCTTTGTCGCAGAGCTGCCGCTCATCTTCAAGCTGCATGCGGCCTGCGCCTTTCTGATCGTCGCGGTGCTCCCCTTCACCAAGCTGGTGCACATGCTCTATCTGCCGTTCGACTTTTTGAAGGATCCCCCGATCCTGTACCGCTGGAGATCGAAGTAAGTGCGTGGTTCAGGCTCCTTCCCTTGATTGGGGGGGGGTGGTTCAGGCCCCTCCCCCTTGATGGGGAGCACTGCCATTAAGTTACCTGATTAGCGTTGATCTTCCGCTGCTCGGGTCCCTCCCACGTCAAGGGGGAGTCAGGAGGGGGATGGGGGTGTTTTTGGCACCGGAGCTACCCCATCCCCACCCCCTCCCTCCCCTTGAAGGGGAGGGAGGTTTTACAGCGGAAGATTGACGCTGACCGGCAATATCGGCCATATCAAAAGGAGTGCAAGATGTCATCACCGGTACTGAAAGTCTGGACCCCGGAAGATCCCACCTTCTGGGAAAACCAGGGGAAGGCCATCGCCTCCCGCAACCTCTGGATCTCCATCCCCTCCCTCTTCCTCTCCTTTGCGGTCTGGATGGTCTGGAGCGTCGTGGTGGTGAACCTGCAGTCGATAGGCTTTGGCTTCGACGCCAACAAGCTGTTCTGGCTCGCCGCCCTCCCCGGCCTGTCGGGTGCGACCTTGAGGATCTTCTACTCCTTCATGGTCCCCATCTTCGGCGGCCGCAAATGGACCACCATCAGCACCGCCTCGCTCCTCATCCCGGCCATCGGCATCGGCTTTGCCGTGCGCGACCCGGGCACGAGCTACTCGACCATGCTGGCGCTGGCGCTTCTCTGCGGCTTCGGCGGCGGAAACTTCGCCTCCAGCATGTCCAACATCAGCTTCTTCTTTCCGAAGTCGCAGAAGGGAACCGCCCTCGGTCTCAACGCCGGCCTGGGCAACCTCGGGGTGAGCGCCATGCAGTTCCTGGTGCCGCTCGTCATCACCACCGGGATGTTCAGCGCCCTGTGCGGCGACCCGCAGCTCTGCGTCATCAAGGGTGAGACCACCTCGGTCTGGATGCAGAACGCGGGCTTCATCTGGGTCCCCTTCATCATCGCCGCAACCGTCGCCGCCTGGCTCGGCATGAACGACATCGCCGACGCCAAGGCCTCCTTCAGGGAACAGTCGGTCATCTTCAAGCGGAAGCACAACTGGATCATGTGCTGGCTCTACCTGGGGACCTTCGGCTCCTTCATCGGCTACTCGGCGGGACTGCCGCTTCTGATCAAGTCCCAGTTCCCGACCATGAACCCGACCCAGTACGCCTTCCTGGGGCCGCTGGTCGGCGCCCTCTGCCGCCCCCTGGGCGGGTGGATCGCGGACAAGCTGGGAGGGGCGCGGGTCACCTTCTGGAACTTCATGGCAATGGCGCTGGCAGTATTCGGCGTGCTCTACTACCTGCCGCACCAAGGCTCGGCCGGCAACTTCTGGGGCTTTCTCGCCATGTTCATCCTGATGTTCGTCACAACCGGCATCGGTAACGGTTCCACCTTCAGGATGATTCCGGTGATCTTTCTGACCGAGCGGCAGCGTGCCGCGGCGGGCGGAGGCGCCCGGGCGCAGGCACAGGCGGTGACCGACGCGGCGAAGGAGGGAGCGGCGGTTCTCGGCTTCAGCTCAGCCTTCGCAGCCTACGGCGCCTTTTTCATACCCAAGGCTTTCGGCAGCTCGATTGCCCTCACCGGCGGCCCCCAGGCGGCCCTGTACGGGTTCCTCGCCTTCTACGTAAGCTGCATCGCCCTCACCTGGTATTGCTACTACCGCAGGAACTCCGGCATGTCCTGCTGATTCCGGCTTACATGTACCTGGACACATTGACTATCATTCAGAAACATCTCAAGATCGATAAAGTGAGGAAGATACTCATATGAATTTTTCAGTTTACCTCTTCTTAGACCAGCCACAGCATTCCACTGATTGTCTCACTTAAACAGGCGTGCCTTGGAAGAAAGCGCTGGAACTATACCGGTCCCCAAAAATACTGCTAAAGTAATTCCAAATACGTTCCGATAGCTGTTACTCATCATAAGACATTCCTGACAAGGAAAGCGAACTTAACCGCGGCAGCGTCTTCAGGGTCGTATTCCCCATGCAATATCCAGTAGAGAATTCCACAGGAGGTTTAACTTAGATAGCAAAAACACATTCACCGCTTCATGAGTCTCACAATCACCACAACCGGACGAAAGGAGAAGCACGATGAAAATGCAGGTCGTAGCAGCAGCTGCACTGATGTTGGGAATGAGCGTACTGCCGGCGATGGCCGCGGAGTATCCGAGCGCGAAACAGTCGGAGATCGCCCACAGCGCCAAGTATGTCGGGGGGGATGCCTGCAAGAAGTGCCACGGCGATATCCATGGCAAGTTGCAGACCTCATGGCACAGCCTGAAAGCCTCCCAGGGGCCTGCCCAGGGAAAACAGTACCAGAAGAACATCTATGAGTGGGTCCGTCGCGACTGGGACAAGCTCGACACCTACATGATCCTGGACCAGAAGGACAAGACCACCAACTACGTCATGACCCGCAAGGTGAAGCCGGAAGAGGTGGGATACGTGATCGGCCAGGTGAGAAAACAGCGCTACCTGGCGTACTACGACGGTGCGCCGACCGAGGCGTGGCTGCAGAGCACCAAAGACGGCGGCATCTCCTGGACCATCGACAAGAGCCAGACCGTGCAGTTTGCCGGCAACAAGGACCGGGCCGGCTGGAAGTTCCTGGCCCTCGAGATGAAACCCAAAGACGGCCAGATGAACAAGAACTACTACGGCGAATACCGCTCCTGGCAGGAACGCTGCATCGGCTGCCACACCACCGGCTTTGACAACAAGGCCTGGGATGCCGCCAAGGCCGATTTCAAGGCCGGCAAGCGCAAGGACCTGAAGGACATCTTCGTGGCCGACCTGAGGATCAGTTGCGAGATGTGCCACGGCCCCGGCGGCGTGCACGTCGAGGATCCGGGGAAGGAAAACATCATCCAGCCGACCAGGATCACCGACAGCGAAGCGCGCCAGATGATCTGCACCCAGTGCCACACCCGTCCCGACAAGAACAATCACAGCCCGCAGGCGCAGGATCTGCGCGGCTACCGCATCGGCGACAAGTACTCCGATTTCGCCTCCTACACCCGTCCCGCCTGGGGCAAGGGTAACCGTCAGGTATCCATCGACGGCAAGGGTCGCCGCGACCACCAGATGGACATGGACGTGAAGCTCTCCGCCACCATAAAGGGTGAGCACAGCGTTCATGCCTCCATGGCCTGCTTCGACTGCCACGACGCCCACAACATCGGCAACAACAAAGAGAACCTGCGCCTGAAGAAGTCCAAGGTCGAGACCTGCGCCGCCTGCCACAAAGGGAAGGCCGAAGCGGTCCTGAAGGTGCTGGACGGGCAGAAAGGGTGGGAGAAGTCAGCCTATCCCAACTGGAGCACCGAGTTTGGCCGTGCCGCCAACAACCAGCACATCTTCAACTTCGACGAGCAGGGTCGCTCCAGTGGCCTCAAGCCGTCGCAGTATCACTGGGCGCTGAAGAAGGATGGAGATGCCAAGAAAGAAGCCGATTGGCAGGCGATCTGGCCCTGGGAGAAGGCCGCTTGCGAGAAGAAAGAGATGAAGGTCTTTATCGGCGCCAAGCCCTGGGAGATGTAACCGCCCCGGCAGCAATGAAGTGAAGCAGCAGTAAAAGGACGCCCCGTATTGGGGCGGCCAAGGCGGGGGCAACCCCGCCTTTTTTTTGTGCCCGAAAGGCGGGGTTTAGTCCCCCTACCTTTTTATGCCCGAAAGGTGGGGGCATACTCCCCTCTCCCCTGGTGGGCACTGCCATTAAGTGAACTCCTACTGATTGCTCCCCCTCCCTTGATGGGAGGGGGTGGGGGGGGAGGGTGAGGCTTGTACGAGCTTTTCACCCTCTCCCCAACCCTCTCCCATCAAGGGAGAGGGGGCTTGTGCAGCGTGCGGGGAATCAGCATTGAGCTTAACTTAACCCGACTAGCGTCAATCTTCCGCTGGTTAAAACTCCCCCCTCCCTTGATGGGAGGG
>DNRQ01000017.1:0-8190 GCA_003499925.1 Geobacter sp. | reverse complement strand
AAGGGAGAGGGGGTGCTTGCGCAGTGTGCGGAAGATTAGCACTAATCAGGTAACTTAATGGCAGTGCCCCTGGTGGGAGAGGGCAAGGGAGAGGGGGGAAATCCGCCGGCTTCAATACTCGTAACCGGACAAAGCCGGGATCCAGGGGTATTTGAACTCTGTCGCAACATCCGCACTATGGCAACCGTGGCTAAATCCCCCCTCCCCCCCTTTGCAAAGGGGGGGAGATTGTCCTGGCTAAACATGAGCGGAGCCTAGGTCAGGAAGAGCAGGAACAGCACCCCGGCGACGATCCGGTACACGCCGAACGGGACGAAGGTATGGCTGGTGATGAACTTGAGGAGTGCCTTGATGCCGATCACGGCGAAGACGAACGATGTGACGAAACCGATCAGGATGTTCTGCCAGTCCCCCAGATCGAAGATCGCGTAGTTCTTGTAGATGTCGTAGGCCGTTGCCGCCAGCATGGTGGGCAAGGCGAGCAGGAAGGAGAATTCAGCCGCATCCTTCCTGTTCATGCCGACCAGCAATCCCCCCATGATCGTGGCGCCGGAGCGGGAGACGCCGGGGATCATGGAGAGGCTCTGGATCAAGCCGATGGTGAAGGCCTGCCGGTACGAAATTCCCTCGAGACCCTCCACCTTCGCCGGGCGGTTCCTCATCCAGCGTTCGATGGCGATGAAGGCGATGCCGCCCGCGATCAGCATGTAACTCACCAGCGATGGCAGGAAGAACGATTTGACCAGCTTGTACAGCAGATAGCCGAGGACCCCGGTGGGGAGAAAGCCGAAGCAGACCTTTTTCATCAGGTCCGTGCGGGAAGCGATCTGCTTGCGGTAGATGTAGAGCACCGCCAGCATCGCGCCCGATTGGATGGTGACCTCGAACACCTTGTGCGTGTCCGACTGGTCGAGGTTCATCAGGGCCGAGGCAAGGATCAGGTGCCCGGTGGAAGAGATCGGGAGGAACTCGCTCAGTCCCTCCACGATGCCAAGTACGATTGCTTCGATAGTTGTCACTTACAAACTCCCTCGGAACCAGTTGCGTGTAGCGAGGATAAATTACCCGATAAGAGCACCGATGTAAAGGGTGAGGCTGCGAAGTTTTCCCTGAAGACCAGCGAGAAACAGAGCCGCCCTCCCCTTCAAGGCAGAGCCCCCTCCCTTTCAAGACAGAGCCCCCCTCCCTTTCAAGACAGAGCCCCCTCCCCTTCAAGGCAGAGCCCCCTCCCCTTCAAGGGGAGGGTCGGGGTGGGGATGGGGGTAAGGGATCAGTCCCATTGCAAGGAAAGCCTTACAGGATACGGTAGTTCACCGGGAGCAACGGCTCGGGAAGGTGTACCTCCTCCAACGCCGCACGCAGGTCCCTTTCAATCGTCCTGCACATCGAGGAGAGCGCGAGATCGTTGGGGAGCACCCCGAAGGGCTCTTCGATCTCGTCACCCAGTGCGTCGAGGCCGAAAAAGGTGAATGACACGATGCCGACCACAAACGGTGTCATGAAACCGAGCGAATCGACCAGTCCGAAGGGAAGGAGAAAGCAGTAGAGATAGGCGGTACGGTGCAGCAGCAGATTGTAGGTGAATGGTATCGGCGTATTCTTGATCCGCTCGCACCCGGTAAGAACGTTGGTAAGCGATGTGACGGTGACGTCCATGCCCGCGGCAAAGTAGAGCTCAACCCGTTTACCATCCAGGCAGCGTCGCAGATCCTGCGCCATGCGTTGCAGGAGAAAAAGAGGCTTACTGTGAGCCAGCTTGAGCTTCGCAGCCTCGTCCTCGACCAGGAATTCCCGCAGCTCGTCTAAGGGGTCCGAGTCCCTGAGCTGGTGCCGCAGGGCGTGTGCAAAGGCTATCAACCGGTACACCATCCGGGTTCGGGAATCGCCCTGTTCGAAGGGAGGCCAGGCAGGAGAGTGCTCGCTTTCCGGGGCAACGAAAGTGAGAATCTGCCGCGTCAGGGTGCGGCACATGATGATCAATTCGCCCCACAGCTTTCTACCTTCCCAGTAGCGGTCGTAACTTGCGCTGTTGCGAAACCCTATGAAGATGGCAAGGGCGAGTCCGATCAGGCTGAAAGGGATGGGAGTCATGGTGATCTTCAGCCTGAACAGAGTCCCGTGAGTTATCGTGACAAGTGAGGCTAGCAACACCGTTACAAAGAGCGGCCACTTGATGCGCGGTACAATGGATCCCCTGATTATGAAAAACAAGCGCAGCCCGTTGGGGCGCTCTCTGACAATCATCCTGATTCCTTTAGCAGCCCGTTGGGGCGCTCTCTGACAATCATCCTGATTCCTTTAGTTTTGTCAACCGAGTCCCCTCCCCCGGAGGGGGAGGGTTAGGGAGGGGGAAACCCGGCCAGTTCTTCGGAGAAGCCTGGACTCTTCCCCCCAATCTATCCCCTCTGCGGGCACTAGCATTAATGTCAACGATCATTGCTAATCTAACTAATCTTCCACGGGCACAAGCCCCCTCCCCCTTGATGGGGGAGGGCTAGGGAGAGGGTGAAAAGCTCGCATAAGCCTCACCCTCCCCTCCCCGACTCCCTAGTATCAAGGGGAAGGGGGAGACAAAAGCAGGAGCTTAACTTGACCCGATTTCCGCTGTAAAGCCCCCTCCCCTTCAAGGGGAGGGTTGGGGTGGGGATGGGGGTGAATCGGGCGCCATTACAACCCGATCCCCGGTCAGACTGAAGCAGAACCCGATGCGAACTTTCCGACCTGCGTGTTAATCGCCTGTGGCACGATGCTGTTTGCAGGTACAAACTCCCCGAACTTCTGCCGCAAGTGCTGCAGCAAAGATTCGGCCCCTTCCTGGATAATGAGCGTACCCAGCCTGGTCCGTCCCGACCCGACGCCGGCCCCCTTGTACCAAGTCAACACCTCATCTATGAATTCCACCACCCGCTCCGCAGGGAGGAAAAGCGCGAACATCGTCCCCAGAACCGGGTTGTGTCCGCCTTTACCGCCGATGCGGACCAGATAGCCTCTCTTCGACCCCGTCCATGCCTCGGTCGGGCAAACCTTGATGCAATCGCCGCAGTAGATGCACTTTTCGGCATCGAAAACCGGCTTGTCATCCGTCCCCATCTCGATGGCACCAGCGCCGCAGCTCTTGGCGCACAGCCCGCAACTGACGCAAGCCTCTTTCTCAAGCGCCGGATAGACCACCCCCTGGAAGCCGACGTCGTTCAGGTAAGACTTGAAACAGTCGATGGGACAGCCGGAAAAGCTTATCTTGAACTTGTGATGGTCGGTGTCCTTGCCGAAGAGCTTCTCGTCCACCTCGAAGGCGGAAGCCTGGGCATCTATCAACCCGTTGGGATTGTAGGCGCAGCCGCCGCAGGCGGTCGGCACGCGGATCCGCGCGCCGCAGGAAGCCACCTTCTGTCCGCCCGCCTCAAGATCATGCACAAGCCCGTCGAAATCCTTGTAATGCACATGAGTCAATTCCACCGATTGACGCACCGAAAGATGCACGGATTCGACGCCGTACTTCTCGGCAACTTCGGCGATATGTTTCATCCGGCCGACGTTGAGCTTGCCGCCGGGCACCCGCAAGCGCACCGTGAAAAGGTCCTTGCCGCGCTCCTTGATGAAGCCGCCGGTCTTGAGGTTGTTGAGATCTACGCTGTTTTTGCTGGCATCGTTCATGTTGCTCCCCTGTCCATCAGTTTTATGTCATTTCAAAACCCGGCTAGTGCACCATCTCTCCCCCCTTTGGAAAAGGGGGGTCGGGGGGGATTTAGCAACGTCGGCACCGTGACAAACCCCCTTAATTCTACTTATTCCGGGGTCTTATCACTTAATCCGTGCTGCTTCAGGCTGGCACGCTTCAGGTCCGGGTCGCTCAGCGCAGCCTTGTTCAAGACGGTGTAAGGCCTCTTAACGTTTCAACGTTGACACCTGGCCTGCTCCGGGAGCCGGTTCGATTTTCCTGCTGAAGACTTAAACATGATATGGAGCGGGAAACTTTGATGCAGGTCAAGAAAGCGATGTTGAGGTGCCATAAGCGCTCATAGACGCTCGTAAAAGAGTCACGCGCTTTAATACAATCGCTTGACAATACTACCGCACCTCGTTACCATTGACCGGTGATCAGATCATTCGCCTGCAAAGAAACCGAGAAGCTCTTCCATGGCCGGTTCTCGGCAAAATTGCCGCAGGACGTGCAGCGCATTGCCCAGCGCAAGCTTAAACAAGTCAGCGGCGCTGCTGCCCTTGACTTCCTTCGCGCCCCCCCAGGCAACAGGTTAGAACAGCTAGCTGGGGACCGTAGCGGCCAATGGAGCATCAGGATCAACGATCAGTAGCGGATCTGCTTTCGCTGGGAAGATGGCAATGCTCACGACGTTGAGATCACCGATTACCAATGAAGGAGACTTTTCAATGAACAAACGCGACCTTCCACCCGTACACCCTGGTGAAATCCTGATCGAGGATTTCCTCACCCCTATGGGAATCACTCGCTACCGACTGGCCAAGTCTATCGGTGTGCCCCAGCGTCGTATCGACGAAATCTGTGCCGGCAAGCGTGCCATCACGGCCGACACCGCCCTGCGCCTGGCACGCTATTTCGGCACCGACGCCCAGAGCTGGATGAACCTCCAGGCAGGGTACGATCTTGAAATGGCGGAAATCACCCTAGCCGATCGGATTGAGCGAGAGGTGAAGCCCCTGCAGGAGGCCGCTTGAAAATGACGTGATTTACCCTCCTCTCCGTATATTCCACCTTTTCCTCCTCCGTCTCCTGCTCCACTTGATCCACTTGATCCACCTGATCCATCCCTTATCTCGGGGGCTCGCGCATTACCAACCGAGGAGCCTTTGATCTGTTTCACGATTGCGCCAAGCCTCAGAACTTGAAACTACCTTTGGTGCACCTCGCCCTACCCTTTTAAAGAAGTCGGATCGTTGACAATTGTAATGAAAGATAATACATTGACGGCGCATTAACCTGCGCCTTTTCCTTTCTTGATTAGCAACAATCTTCCGCTACCAACAACTCTCCCTCCCCTTCAAGGGGAGGGTCGGGGTGGGGATGGGGTAGCGTCTGCGTCAGAGCACACCCCCATCCCCCTCAGAAGACGATCGAGCTTGTCATGGCGACCGATAGGACGGCGACCGATAGGACCGGGTGTTGAGATGCGGCGACCGATAGGACCGGGTGTTGAGATGTGGATAACTTCTCCAGTTATCAACTTGCCAACACCCGGTCCCACGGCATCTCTCCGAGGCTCAGGCCGTGCTTGATAACGACCAGGAGTACCAGCGTCTTGTGGACATCTACCACTTTACGGCGGCTGCTTGGGAGCAGCATGTCAATGAAAAAGAAGAACCTGCATGAGATCCAGTGAAATCAGAAAGGCCATCGAGAAGGCCCGCCCTGGCATCGCCCGCTATCTGGAAATCATGGAGCGATTCCAGCGGACAGACGTGTCATTGGACACAGATTTCCAGCGGCGGTTCAACGGGTTTTACCGCATTCAGAGAAAGAAAAGGAAGTGGTACGACCAGTACTACAGCTATATGGAAAGCATGAAAGGCCGGCAACCCTCATTCAGTGCGGTCCTACGTCACCTCCATTCCGTTTTAGGCAGTTGTGAAGCATCGTTTTCGAGCAAATTGTTGGCCACCATAGACCCGTATGCTCCGGTCTGGGACAAGTACGTTCTTGCCAATGCGGGAATCAGAAAGCCTCCTTATTATTCCCGTACAAAGGTAGTCGATTCCATCGATTGCTACTGGGAATTGGAGCAATGGTACGGGCGCTTCACGCCGTCCGAACATGGCCAATTGATGATTGCGTTATTTCGCGAAATGGTCTCTCAGCACGAGAATGTTACTGATCTGAAAAAAATCGATTTCGTTCTATGGCAGAGCAGGAGAGATAAGGGATCAGCCCTCGTCATAGGACATTTGTAGAATTATCTAACAAAATAAGTGAGATGTCCCAACGATACCAGTGGACCCGGTCGCGATAAACCTGCGCCGAGTCACCGGCTGAGCCGTTGTCGCAACAAGTGAGGAAAGAATGAACTGGACATGTCCGGTATGTGACCAAGATAACGCAGATGATATCCTACGGTGCTCGTGCGGATATGACGCTAAAGAGATAAGTGCCTATGAAGACAAGGGAAATAAGCTACCTGTGGATAAAATTACTCAACTTCACGCCATAACTAATTGTCCAGAGTGTAACAGCCAGAATATAGAAAAATACAATAGCAACAAGAGAGGAACAATACTGCTACTGTTAGCGGCTATCTCATTTGCTCTTTCATTTATCATAAGTGATGGCGGGTACATTTTGTATTTAACTGTTCCATTTCTATTTGTGGGACTCAGGCTACTTTACAAAAACAAATATTACATCATCTGTAAGGATTGTTTGTACAGTAATTATAAATAGTTGGCAGTTAATCCCACAACCAGGCCGGTGGAGCGGTGAAACCCCGCTCACCTGCCACGACGTTGGAGCGAAAAAAGTGATTCGAGGTAAAAATGGAAGAGAATCAGACCTTGGAAAATCGTCTATCTAAATGGCTTGAGACTCAGGGATATCCTCTTGAGATGAGGGTAGAACGTGTTTTAAGAAAAGCAGGTTTCAAAACTATCCCTTCCGATTATTACATAGACCTGCAAAGCCATGACAGTCGCGAAATAGATATATATGCTCACAGGCAACGAGATATTGAGAAAACGTTGTTCCGAGTCTCGATTTGTGTTGAATGCAAAAGTTCCAAAGAAAAACCATGGGTTGTTTTTACCTCTGAAGAGGTAAGTCTAGCTGCACCAGCTTGCGTTGTGCAAAGAGCAAGCACTCCTCATGGAAGGGCGTTTCTGACGTCAGTTTGCCAGAATAAGAATGTACAAGATCTCTCAATGTTCCAACTTCCCAGAAGACCTGCCTATTCAATCACTCAAGCCTTTACAAGCGGAAATGACGTTGCTTATTCTGCATGTCTCAGCGTTTCAAAATGTGCATCATCAAAGGCTAACGAGGACAATCAAAGATTACAAAGAAGGGCTATAGCCGAGATTGTTATCCCTATTATAGTAATAGAAGGAAAGTTATTTGAAAGCTATTTAACCGAAGAAGGCGAGACAGTTGTAACAGAAATCAAAAGCTCCACATTGCTCTGGAGGAACAGGCTAACCAATGCTGCTCATACAATTATTAAAATCACAACTGAAGATGAATTCCCCAATATTGTCAGAGATATAAGTGAAGGAATAACATATTTGTTTGCAATGGAAACGGAGCTTAAAGAAGGTTGCGTTACTCGACCCCCAGTCCGAATTTTGTGATAAGGATGCTCCAACGAACCGCGGCAGACGGTCGCCGCGATAAAGCCGCGCCGCCGCTGCGCTTGCAGGCGTTATACCAAGAATCGAGAAACTGACTCAATGAGTGGAAGTTTCTCTTGAAAAGTTACCTCATCACCTGAGGTTCAAGAATCCGGAACAAGGAGACTGTGTTTCCTTAGTTCCGGTAGGGGGCCAACCACCCCCTATGTCGGAGTTGGTTGCTCCGGCTAAAGGGCAGGTACATTTTGAGACCCAATTGTTTGAGTGGGTCGCCGACACGTTAAACAGGGCGTTACAAGTAGTTGGATAATCTCAAAATTAGCACCTGTCCGTAACCTCGATCCTCTGTTCGCGGCAGAGGGGAGATAGCGCCAGCTAGGGCGCGATACAAATACTTCGGGTTGATAGCGGCCCGAGCGCTCGGGTCTTACCTGTTAAAGGAGTAATCCAATGGTAAGATTCCAAATCAAAGTAGGGATAACGGTTGATTTGGCTAAAGTCATATATGCAGTTGCATCCGTCATATGGGCCATCACCAAATTAATCCCCCTACTTTGAGCACTACTAGTGGGGGAGCGTTTCGGCGTCTCCCCCACGCCTTAAAAATCAGAAAACAAAAGTATAACAAACGTTTTAGACCCGTTTAGAAACCATCGGGTCAATACTCACCACGTTGGACAAAAACTTGTGCTTTATACAATACAAAGACATGGAGGTAGAAAATGACTAACACCAACCCTAGGATGGAAAGTCTAATGCGGCAACCTAAGGACAGTGTGAGCGGTTTCGCGAACCTGTAGCAAACGCGGCGCTTTAGAAATGCAGAAGGCGCTCGACCCCACATCTTCTTCGTGGGCCGAGCGCCGGTTCTCGGTTTTG
>DNRQ01000014.1:16365-18024 GCA_003499925.1 Geobacter sp. | reverse complement strand
GCGCAAGCACCCCCTCTCCCTTGATGGGAGAGGGTTGGGGAGAGGGTGAAAAGCTGTCATGAGCCTCACCCTCCCCCCGCCCCTCCCATGAAGGGAGGGGAGAAGACCAAGCGGGAGATTAGTGCCAATCAGGTACTCATTTCACCCTTCTGAACCTGGCATTTAGCATCGTCTTTGGGGCACAGGAGAAGCCCGGTTTTCTCTCTTAAACGTGATGCTCCGCTTCCATTGTGGCAACCATTTCCCGCAGCATGACGTCATCCGGGCTCTGCTGAAGGGCTGTTCTCAAATGTTCCAGCGCCTCCTCCTGCCGTCCCAACTGCAGGCAGGCATTGCCGAAATCCGCATGAAGATCCTTCAGGTTGTTGTTCAATCGCGCTGCCGCCGAGAAGTGCGACAGCGCTTCCGGTTTCCCGTCGGCGGCGAGAAGGTTCCCAAGTGAGTGATGGGCTTCGCAAATGGAGGGGTTGATCTCAAGAGCCTTGAGGTATAGCTCCTGAACCAGTGCCGGGTCGCTTCCCAGTGACTGCTCGACCGAGCCCAGCCCGAAATATGCCGAGGCCAGCTTATCATTGAGCGAGATGGCTTCTGCAAAGAAGTTGCGAGCGGTTTCATACTCCTGCATGAGCAGGTAGATATTGCCGAGATTGACCTTAACAAATGCAGAAGCGGGGTCTAATCCTGCGGCCACGGTGCAATGGGCAAGGGCTTCTTCGAGCCGGTTGGTCCTCAGAAGCGCGGCACCGTAGTTGTTCTGGCAGTTTACATGGTCGGGATCATAGGTGACGGCTTTTTCATAGTAGGCAATTGCCTCTTCGTTACGCCCGAGGTCCTGGAGCAGCACGGCATAGGTATAGAGCGTCCCCCAGTGGTTCGGCGCGCATTGGAGCGCCCGCAGCAGCACGGATTCTGCGTAGTCGTAGATGCGAAGGTCGTGCAGCGTGTCGCCCAGCTTATGGAGCACATGGGCATGCTCCGGGACAAGTCCTGCGGCAATCTCGAAACATACCGCGCTTTCCTGGACGAAGCCGTCGCCTTTGAGAAGGTCTCCCAAAGATACGACAATTTCCGCAACAGCCGGGATGCTGATGACTTTAGGCTCGTCCCTGAGCCGTGCCACCAGTTCCGTGGTGATTACGCGCGAGATGGTCTCCCCCAGCTGAGAAATCTGCCCGCTGAGAAGGCGGAGGCTCTCCGCAGCTTCAGCGGTGTTTCCCTTGCCGGCCTTGACGGCTGCTGCAAAGAAGGGGGCAAGGGTGTGGTCGGGGAGTTCTTCGGCGATGCTCAGATAGGCGGTGAGCGCCGGTTCCAGTTCACCGCGCAGCTGCATCGACAGGGCAGCGATGAAATCGCCTTCCCCTGGTTCAACAGCGGTCTTGTCAGATGTAACTTTCGTCCCGAACATTTTGCTGAATAAGCCCATGGTAGTTGTCCTTTTGTGGAGTAGTAGCAGTAACTTTAAGGTTGCAGCCCGGACGCCCGTCCTGATTGAATTATCTGATTAGCACCAATCTCCCGCAAACTGCGCAAACACTTCCTCCCCCTTGATGGGGGAGGGTTGGGGAGCACTGCCATTAAGTTACCTGATTAGTGCTGATCTTCAGTAACGGCGGGTGCGGCTGAAAGTCCCCCTTTGAAAAAGGGGGATTTAGGGGGATT
>DNRQ01000014.1:0-16360 GCA_003499925.1 Geobacter sp. | reverse complement strand
TGGTGGGCACGGCCCACCCTACTCTCGATTACTCGGTTATAACTGCCCGGAGCGAAGCGGTGGCAGCATACCACGCAAAGTTTGCGGCTAACAACGAAATTTATCCTTCGGTCCGATTCAGGATAGGGTGCGGGATGGCACCGGTTCACCGTGACATTCCTGTTGCAGCGCCGGGTCCTGCCAGCGGGAACGGGGTGACCCCGCGCAGGATCTCAAGGGCCTTACCGGCCAGCGCGGTTTCCGTGGCTTTCAGGTTGGCGGCGGCCAGCGGGTATTCCGGATCGATCCGGAGCGCGGTCAGAAACTCCACCCGGGCCTCGCGGTGGCGCCCGGCGACAAGATAGGCGTAGCCCAGGTTGTTGTGGGGCCGGGCCTTGTCCGGCGATTTGCCGACGGTGTCCTCCCAGAGTGCGATTTCGCTCCGATAATCGCGGTTGCGCAGGAAGGTAGAGAGTGCCAGAACCATGAACAACCCCGCCGCAGCCGCCCGCAGACAGCGCCGATTCCAGCTGTCAGCCAGAAATCCCAGCGCCAGCCCCACGGTCAGCGCCACACCGGCCATCGGGAGATAAGCCTGACGGTCGTTGACCAGATCGAGCCTGGGAACGAGGGAGTTGGTCGGGACCAGATGGAGGAGGAACCAGAGGATGCCGAAGCCGAGCCAGGGATGGCGCCGCAGGGTGGCGAGACCGGTTGCCGCCAGCACCGCCAGAAATGCGATCCGGAGAGCGAGCGCCCCGTCGACCCGGGTGACGGGGCGGAGATCCGGGTCGATATTCATGCCGGTCAGTATCAGGAGCCGGGAGAGCAGATAGCAGACCGCATTCCCCTGGCTGAGGAGATTTTCTCCCCGGGAGCGGATGTCGAAGCTGTATTCGAGGAGCGCGCCGTAACGGGGGTGCAGGAGCAGCGCCACCAGTAAAACGGGGAGAAGCAGCCAAGAGCGCCACTCGGCCCGGAAGTGGTCCCTCACCCTCCCGGGTCCCCGCTTTGCCATATCCCAGAGGAGCAGGGCGAGCGGCAGGGTGACGGCGGTTTCCTTGGCCAGCAGGGCGGCGAGAAAACAAAGCGGCGTCAGCCGGTAGAGCCGGGAGTTCACCCCTTTTTGCCGGGCCTTTTCATGCAGCAGCAAGGCGGTCAGGTAAAAAAGGGCGGCCAGGGAGGAAGAGCGGCCGCTCAGGTAGGTGACCGCCTCGGTCTGGAGCGGATGGAGGGCGAAGATGGCGGACGCCAAGGTGGCTCCCCTCCCCGGTTCCACCTGACAGCTTAATGCCAGCGACCGGGCCAGCCGGTAAACCAGACCGACGTTCACCAGGTGGATCAGGAGGTTCACCAGGTGGAAGCCTGCCGCTCCGCCTCCGGAGAGCTGGTTCAGCAGGTAGCTCAGCGTGAGGAGTGGCCTGATGCCATGGGGGAGATCGCCGAACCAGGCGGAGAATGAATGGGCTTTGGCGCTGCCGAGGATTACGTTGTAGTCGTCGAATTGAAAGGCGCCGGCGAAGGCGTTCAGGTAGGCCAGGACGGTGATGCCGAGAACGAAAAAAAGTCCGGGCTCAACCGCGCTAAGCCCGGACCTGTTATCGCCTCCCTGCAGAGACACTAAAAGCCGATGATGGAGCGCATCTTGCGCACCGGATTGTCCAGGACCTGATCCACGACACCACGAGCACCGTTCTCACCGGCCGCTGCGCGGGGACTTTCTCCGGAAAGCTTCGCCTTGCGGATTTTCTTGGCGGTCAGATCCCTTCCCATGCAGTTGCCGTCGCCGACACGCCTGCCGGTCACACGGGTATAGAAGTAGTCGGTCCCGCTTCTTTTGATGGAGCCGCCTTCGAAGGAATTTCCCTGATACTCCACCCCGCCTGTGAACTCCATCTTGATCCCCTCATCGGTGGCCTCCCTCCAGGTGATGGTGTTGCCGCTTCTCTTCATCTTCTCGCTTCTCAGCGATTCCGGCTCGTTGAACGGGGAGAGGCAAACCTTGGACTTCTCCACCTCGACAGGCAGATATGAAACCATTTCGCCGTAAACCTGCTTGCCGGTGATCTCGGTAGTAACCTCCCACTCTCCCGCTCTGATGGCGAGCTCCGGGAGGCGGTCGTCGCAGTCGCTCTTCACATAGGCGGAGACGTAGGGGTTGTAAACATGCTCGCAGGCATCGCCCTTCTCCTTGGGGATCTTGATCTGGTTGATCAGCTTCAAGCTCCGCTGCCGTTTGGCTTCCTCCCGGGCTCCACCCTCCCTGGCCCTCTCCTGCAACTGCCTCCCCTTCTCCTGAAGCTCCTTCACATCATGGCCATCGACCGACACCGTCTGTTCTTCTCCGGAACATTTACCGAGACGCTTCCCCTTCATTTTGGTGGTGGCGGTCATCCTCCCTTGATCGGAAACGATGGTGGTCTTCGAGATCCCCGAGGAGGTAGTCCCGCTATAGGTCATCTCCCCTTTGCCGGTGGCCCTGGTGCCGTCCTGGTTGCACTGGTATTCCCAGGAGACCTTGTTGCCCGATTGCTTCATTTTGCCGAAGGTGCAGTTGCTGGAGTTGGGATCCTTCGGGACCTGTTCCTCGGGGGTCAGACACTGCTTTACCGTGACTATGGACGGGGGAACCGCCATGGGGAGCCCCTCCATCCTGGTCTCCATGTTCATCTCCCAAAGCCCTGCCTGGAATCCGGGGCCGGCAGCCCCGCAGATGGCGCCGTGGCCAAGCAGCATCAGCGTGAATACTCCGTAAGCGGCGATGCGTTTCATGTTCACCTCCGGGGGGTTGCCCTTCTGCCGTGGCATCAGGAGTGCCGTGAACTGCGGGACCGATTCCAGTTAACGCCTTATAACATGAAGAAATCAAAATGTAAAGCAACCCGGGGGCAAACCACTGAGATAATCTCTGTCATAAACGCCCAGTTATCCAGTCGATACTTGTCCGGGCTCTCCTAATCAGACTGTCAACTGCCTTTCCGTTTGCGCATCCGCATCCAGCTAGTATACTGCATTGGATTGAAGATGCCTGGAGACAGAACTCAAACGGGCCGATTGTCTTATCTGGGCTGAACGATGTCAGCACAACCTCAATTGTCCTGACTCGTACTCAAGGTAAGACAGAAGGTAGACGGACATATCACTTGCCATGTCTTTGTGGCGAGATATCCAACGCTGCAACAGAAAGGAGATGCCGGATGGGATCGAAAGGACGCGAGATTGTCGGCATGGACGTAGAGGAACTGCTAGGGCTTTTGCAACGGGCCTATTGCGACGAGTGGTTTGCCTATTACCAGTACTGGCTGGGGGCCAAAGTGGTCAAGGGACCGATGAAAGACGCCGTGGGGGCGGAACTGCTGGTGCACGCAACGGAGGAACTGGCGCACGCGGACCTGGTGGCGATGCGCATAATCCAGCTGGGAGGGACGCCGGTGACCCGGCCCGAGGAATGGTACCAGCATAGTAACTGCGGCTATGAAGCCCCTGACGATCCCTATGTCAAGACTCTGCTGGAGCAGAACATAAAGGGAGAGCAGTGCGCCATCGGTGTCTATAAGAGGCTATTGGACATCACCAGGGAGAAGGATCCGGTCACCTATAACGTGGTGCTCACCATCCTGCAGCAGGAAGTTGAGCATGAAGAGGATCTGCAAGCGCTCCTGGAGGATTACGAACTGCTGGTTGGCGCCCTCAGGGGATAGATCCGTTTTTGCGCAAGAGCACCCCCATCCCCCTCCTGACCTCCCCCTTGAAGGGGGAGGAACCGGGACAGCGGAAGATTGACGCTCATAAGAAACTTGGAGCTAACCTGCTGATTTTGTATCCAAGAGTCCCCTCCCCCGGAGGGGGAGGGTTAGGGAGGGGGAAGCCCAGGCCAGTTCTTCCTGGAAGCCAGCACTCTTCCCCCCTCCCGACCTCCCCCCTCCGGGGGGAGGAGCAAGTGGTGGAATGCTTGCGGAAGTAGTAGTTACTTTTTGATACAGGGCCGCCCACGGCGGTGTGGGCGGCTTCTGAGGAACTTCAAAGGCAAATCCCCCCCTGTCCCCCTGTCCCCCCTTTGTCAAAGGGGGGGATCAGGTATCAGGAGCGTTACAGCTAGGTAAAGTTCCTCTCCGACAAAACGTGCATCAGGCGGGTTGGGGGCTAATCAGGTTCAAATTTGCATCATTGCCGGGAATGGATTGAGAATTGGAGAAGAAATGAGCTCTTTTAGTGAAACCGAGGATGGAAAATTCCCCTCGTCCAGCCAGATGAAGTGGATCGTGACGGCGCTTCTTATCTACTTCGGGGTGCGGCTCCTCTATTTCGCCGTCAATATCTCGCCCTACGTGCCGCCCGACGAAGTCACCCATTTCGGCGTCTGCACGATCTTTTCCAAGGCATTCCTGCTCCCTGTCAACTCCCCGGATTCATACCAGTACGGGCTGGTGACCAACATCCCCTGGCTCTATTACTGGGCCATGGGGAAACTCCTGCATCTCAATTTCTTCGGCGCCTCCGACCTGGTGTTCCTGCGGATTCTCAACATTCCCCTGGCCTTTGCCACGGTTTACTATGTCTGGAAGCTGCTCCGGCTGCTGACCCATAACCGGCTCGCCTCGATACTCGTGGTCGTTGCCATGACCAACACCCTGATGTTCTCGTTTCTCTCCGCTACCGTTTCCTACGACAACCTCGCCAATCTGCTGGCGGCGATGGCGATCTATTACCTCTTTGCCTTCTTCAGGGAGAGGTCGGGACATCAGGTGGCTCTGTCGCTTTTCTGCCTGTTGGCGGGATGTCTGACCAAAATCACCTTCCTGCCGCTTGCACTGTTGCTGGCCGCTGTTTTTGTCATCCACGAGATCAGGAATATCTCCAGGCTCCCCTCCGCATTGAAGCATTACTTCAAGTCGCAGGGGAAGCGTGCCGCCCTCCTGCTGACAGCTGTTCTGGTCGCCCTGGTGCTGAACATCGACCTTTATGGCGGGAACTATGTCAATTACAACGCGTTCAATCCGCCGATCGAGGCCGTGCTTCCACTTGAGAATGCCATGAAGTACCGCCTGGCGGCACGAAACCACATTTTCAAGCTGTTCAAGGAAGGAAAGATCGGCATCGACAAGGCAAAGGAGATGGCCTCGCAGATCACCCATCCGGGCGACCGTCAGGATGCCATCACCATTGTGGAGAATTACGCCTATCTGCAGCAGTCTGGTTTCCAGCCGATGGGGTTGCTTCCCTACACGGCGGTCTGGTTTCTCCAGATGCTCTCGACCTCGTTCGGAATCAAGGCCCACATCGGCATGGCCAACGCGGGATTCAGCTTCATTCCGCTTTTCCTTTTGATTCTTTTCGTGCTGGCGGCCTACCTGGTACGCTGGCGTCCCTGGCAGCTGAACTGGCTCCCGGCCTCCCTGCTAGGCATCTCGGTCGGTTACGCCGCTTTTCTTCTGTACAAGATCAATTACCAGAACTACATCGAGTCCAAGGATATCGTTCTTACCGTGGCGGGTCGCTATATCTTTCCCGTCATGGGACCGGTCTATGCCGTCTCCTGTCTCTATCTCGTGCGTCTCTTCAAGGGGGAGAAGGGGAGGCTGGCCCTTGCGGCTGCGACCGCCCTTGCTCTCATCGTTTCCGATTTTCCGTTTTTCCTGAGCCATGTGACTGCCGAGTGGTATGACTGGATTGCCAGATGAACCCGATGAACCCGTTGAGGGATGAGGGTGAGCCGGTTGAGAGTTGAGACTCATCTCTCATCTCTCATCTCTCAACTCTCAACTCTCAACTCTCAACTCTCAACCGACTCTAATTGAGGTGATTTTATGAAATGGCTGGACAATAAAGAGTCGAACCCCGGGAGCAAGTGGCAACAACCGGCCTGGGTTTTTCTGAGCCTGATCCTGGTGGCAGCGGTCGGAATCGCCGCCTATTCCAATTCCTTTGCCGTGCCGTTCACCTTCGATGACGAGCAGGCGATAGCAACCAATGACATCACCAAGGAGATCTCCCGGATTTTCGCCGGGCAGGGGCTCCATTACAACCCGCGACGCATCGTCGGGTACCTGAGTCTCGCCCTCAACTACCGTTACGGCGGCCTCGACGTCACCGGTTACCATGTCGTCAACCTCGTCATTCATGTCGCCTCGGCATTTCTGGTCTACGCCGTGGCGGCCGTGACCCTGAAGACCCCGTTTTTCACCCGTGCCTCCCCCACGGCCGGGCGCGACCCGCTTCCTTCGGGAGCGGGACTCATCCCGCTCATCGTTTCGCTTCTCTTCGTGGCCCACCCGATCCAGACCCAGGCGGTCACCTACATCGTGCAGCGCTTCGCCTCCCTCGCCACGCTCTTCTATCTCGCCGCGGTGGTCTGCTATGCGAAGGGAAGGATGACCAGCTTCGCAGCGCCGGCATGGACAGCGCAGCCTGGCGTGCCGGCCGAAGCGACCGGGCAGCCGGACCTGTCGGCCGAAACGACCGGGCAGGAGGATGTGTCGGCTGACGCGGCCGGGAAGGCGGATTTGTCAGCCGAAGCGACTGTGAATGACGATTTGAAAACCGGGAACTCTGCTGGAGGATCGGGACGGAGCGGCGTGACCTGGCTCTGGTTTCTCCTGGCAGCTCTCATGTCGGGATTAGCCATATTGACCAAGGAAATCGCCGTGACCCTCCCGGCAGCGATCCTGCTCTACGAATGTTCCTTCTTCGGCCTCACCAGGAAGAAGCTGGTCAGGATTTGCTGGATCGCCGCGGCGGGTGCGGTGGCGTGCGGGCTGTTCCTTCTGGCCGCTTCCCGCGGCGGCAATCCCTTTACCACCCTCGACCTGATGACGCGGGAGACCAGCGACATTTCGCGTGCCGGCTATCTCCTCACCCAGACCACCGTAGTGGTCCGATATATCAGCCTGCTCTTTTTGCCGGTGAATCAGCAGGTGGTCTACGACTATCCTCTGCGCAGTTCCCTGTTCGAATTCGAGGTTCTCCTCTCCTCGTTGCTGCTCTGCTCCCTGCTGGCGCTCTCGGCATGGATGTATATCCTCTCCGGGCGCTCGGGGGAGGCCTTCGACAAGATGCGCGGGCTCTGGGTTCCCACCGAGGGGGGACGCAGGCTGTTGAGGATCTCGGCCTTCGGCCTGCTCTGGTTTTTCCTGACCCTCTCCATCGAGTCGGGGCTGATTCCGATCCGCGACGTGATCTTCGAACACCGGCTCTACCTCCCCTCGACCGGCTTTTTCCTGGCCGTAGTCGCGGCTGCGGTAGCCTTTGTGAACGCGCACCAGCTGCGGATCCTTGCCGCCGTTGCCGGAGTCGTCGTGGTCACCCTGGCAACAGCTACCTACCTTCGCAACGAAATCTGGCGCGAGCCGGTACAGCTTTGGCGCGACAACGCGGACAAGGCACCCTCAAAGGTCGGTGTCTGGCAAAATCTCGGGGTAGCCCTGCAGCGAAAGGGGGACTATGAAGGGGCGATCAAGGCGTACAAATATTGCCTGCTCTTCAAGGAGATCGATCCCCAGATCTACAACAACCTCGGTGCCGCATACGCCAGTACCGGCCGGATTGCCGACGCGGCCGAGATGTTCAGGAAATCGCTGCGTTTCAACTCCCTGCAGTGGTCTACCTGGCTGAACCTCGGAAGCCTGAACGTCATGGTAGGTGACTATGCCTCCGCCGAGAACGAGATGAAGTCGGCCATCAGCCTCGCCCCGCAGCGGGTGGAGGTCCATTTCCACATGGGGGACCTGTACGAACGCCAGAGGCGCTATCCCGAGGCCGAGGCGAAGTACCGGGAGGCCGTCGCCCTTGACCCCTCGTATGGCGCCGCCTGGAAGGGGCTTAGCGATGTCTGCCGCACCCAGGGGCGCAGCCGGGAGGCGCTGGAATACGCCAACAAGGCCCGGGCGCTGGAGAAAAGCGGCGCCGACATCTATTACGGCGTCTCCACGCCGGTCCGGAAGTAGTTGAAACTTCTTAGCCACGAAAAGACGCAAAATGCACAAAAAGTAACATCTTTCTTTGTACCAATATCCCCCGGACTTCTCCCCCTCCCATAAAGGGAGGGGGAGCCGACAGTTGGAGCTTAACTTAACCCTGATTAGCACCCCACGCAGCCACGGCAGCCCTTTGTCGGAGACAAAGTTCATCCTCCCAGGCACCTGCTCACTCTCCTCCCCCCGGAGGGGGGAGGTCGGGAGGGGGGAAGGCTGCTGGCTTCTAGGAAGAACTGGCTGGGCTTCCCCCTCCCTAACCCTCCGGGTACTGCCATTAAGTTAAGCGGTGGTTCCGTGGCTCATGTAGGGTGGGCCGTGCCCACCATCAGGATGCGGNNTGGGCACGGCCCACCCTACCTCCTTAACTTAATGGCAGTGCCCTCCGGGGGAGGGGACTCTTGGATACAAAATCAGCAGGTTAGCTCCAAGTTACTTAAGAGCGCTGATCGGGTAATTTGAAATGGCAGTGGGGCAGGGGGAGCGAGTGTCTGTGCAGTTTGCGGAAGGTTAGTACCAGTCAGGAAAGGTAAAATAGACGTACAGGCCTTTGTTAACCCCAAAGCTTGTTTTTTTGCGTTCCTGGCGTCCCCTAGCGTTCTTTGCGTAACCTGCTTTGGCACTTGCATGATACCGAACTTAAGGGCGATGCTGGGAGGGGGATGGGGGAAGGGAGCCGTGGCAGGCAGCGGCTCCGCCTCAATCCCTGCGGCTTTTGCCATGTGCGCTGCGCGAGTATTCCAGATGTTTCACCCGGTACTGCACATCCTCCATCAGGCGCCGGTTCACCGCCAGAAGGTCCGCCAGGAATGCGGTCAGTATGGTCTGGAACCCCACCCCCAGCAGTATCGAGGAGAGGATCAGCGACTGTACATGCCCCCCCCCCTCACCGGTCGCGTATAAGTACAGGTACCGGGTCCCTCCCAGAAATCCCAGGGCGAAAACCGTCAACCCCACCGACATGAAGAACCTGAAGGCCTTGTAGACCACGAATATCCTGAAGATGGTGACCAGGGATTTCCTGACGTAGGAGGGGATGCTCTTCACCAGCCGCGACGGCCTCATCACCCCGTTGACCCTGATCGGCACCGAGGTGATGGCGATGTTCTTCTGCCCCGCCTGGATGATGGTCTCCAGGGTGTAGGTGTAGTCGTTGAAAACGTTGAAGCGCAGGGCGGCTTCCCGGGTCATCGCCCTGAAGCCGCTCGGCGCGTCGGGGACCTCGGTCTTGCTGACGAACCTGACCACCGCGCTCCCCAGCCTCTGCAGGACCTTCTTGGCCGGGGAAAAGGAGGTGATCTCGCTGACCGGCCGGGCGCCGATGACGACATCCGCCTTTCCCGCCAGGATCGGGGCGACCAGCGCGGGTATGTCGGCCGCCACGTACTGGTTGTCCGCGTCGGTGTTGACGATGATGTCCGCCCCGAGCTTGACGCCGGCATCCAGCCCGGCCATGAAGGCCTTGGCAAGCCCCTGGTTGTTGGTGAAGTTGACCACGTGGTCGACCCCGTGCCTCCTTGCAGTCTCCTCCGTGCCGTCCGTGCTGCCGTCGTTTATCACCAGCCACTCCACGACGCTGAATCCGGGCACCTTGCGGGGCAGCTCCTTGAGCGTAGCCGGCAAGGCCTCGGCCTCGTTGAAGCACGGTATCTGGATGATCAGCTTCATTGTCCGGCTCCGGTTGACGCAGGGCCGGCATCGGGGCGCGCCCCGGGTTTCCCCTGCTTCTGTTTGGCAATCGCCTCCAGCTCGGTGAACTTCTTCATGGCGGTATCCGCTTCAGCAGGCCTCCCCTGCATCTGGTAGAGCATGGAAAGGTTGTACTGCGCGGAGGCGTTGAGCGGGTCGAGCGCGACCGCCCGGGTCAGATATCTGAGCGCCTTTTCCGCGGCGCCGGTCTCCGCAGAGATGCTCGCCATGTCGATCAGGGCGGGAACATAGTCGGGGTTGATGGCGAGAGCCTCTAGGAGCATGGTGGTCGCCCTGGAATGGGAACCCTGGGCGATGAAGGTCTCGGCCTGTTGGGTGACGGTAACCACCCTCTCGACCATCATCTGCTCGATCCCCGGGAACATCGCCTCGGCCTTGGCGCCGTAGCTCTTCGACAGCGGCAGGTTCCCCTTCCTCTCGTAGACCATTTTCAGCATGATGTAAGGCTGCGGATTGGTGGGGTCGAGCTCCAGCTGCCTCAGCAGCAGCTTCTCGGCCGCGTCGAGTTTGCCCGACTCCCACAGCGCACCGGCTCCGGCCCCCAGCAGGCGGGGCGTTATGTCCTCTTTGGAGGCGGCAATGGCAAGGTACTTTTCCGCGTTTGCCAGGTCGTCCTGCTTGAAATGGTGAATCCCCAGGTCGTGATAACCGAGGGCCATTTCCGGAGCATCCTTGATCATCTGGGTGTAAAAGGAAAAGTCGTCCTTCCAGTGGCCGTTGCGCCTGAAGTCGATCACCGAGTAAACCACGCAAAGAACCAGCACGATCGCGATGGCGACCTGCTGCCTCGCCTTGCAGATGAGGTAGGCGAGAGCCAGGCAGAAACCCATCAGCGAGAAGTAGGCGTAGCGGTCGGCCATGAAGGAGGCTGCCGGCAGGTGGATGATGTTGATGACTGGAAGGAGGAAGAGGAGATACCAGAATATCGACAAGGCAAGTTCCTGCTGCTGCTTCTTCAGGAAATAGAAGAGCGCTGCGACCAGGGCCAGCGCGCCGACCAGGCAGAGTACGGCGACGTATATGTTGGTATGCACATCGTAGAGGACCTTGAGCCCGAAGGGATTGATCATGCTGAGCAGGTATCTCATCACCAGCAGGGGAGCGGCCCAGAGGGTCTCGGTAAAGTTTAGCGATTCCAGCAGATTACTTTTTTCGACGGCGAACGACCTGAGGGTGAAATAGCAGACGATGGGAATCAGGTAGGGTGCGTAGGTAATCGGGCGCGGTTTCTCGTTCTTGATGAAACGGTCGTAGACGTACAGGATGGCCGGCAGAACCAGGCCGAATTCCTTGGAGAAGATGGCGCCCGCCAGGCAGAGCACGGCGGCCAGCGGTTTCTTCTTGACGTGGAAGAGCAGCGCTAGCAGGAAGAATACCGCGCAGAGCAGGGTGTTCCTGCCTCCGGAATGGAAGTTGACCGTTTCACCGGCGACCGGGTGCAGCGAAAAGAGGAGGGCGGCAATGAAGGCGAGCCGTTCCCTCTGGAAAAGGGCCGCCACCACCAGGTAAAAGGAGAGCGTCGCGGCGATGTGGAGCAGGAGATTGGTGATGTTGAAGCCTACCGGGTTCAAGCCCCAGATGACCCGGTCCAGGGTAAAGGAGGCGTAGGTCAGGGGGCGGTAGTACCCCGATGCGGTTTCGATCCTGTCTTCCATGAGAAAGAACATCGGGATGTTGCCGAGTTTTTCCAGGAGCGGGTTCCCCACGATGATGTCGGTGTCGTCCCAGACGAAGCCATGATTGAGGGTGTTGCCGTACACTGCCAGGAGAAGAGCCGTGAGAAAAATACACCGGTACAGGAGGCCTTTTTGCGAGTCAGTCATCGTAGATCCTGTAAAACTGAATTTTCAACTGGTAGGATTTCTTGCCACCCCAACTTCGCGGGAGTATGACATAAAAGCTCTCATTGGTAAATAAAACCGTGAAAGTGAAGGCGATAAACCGGTGAAAGGCGCGGGGCATGAAACGGTGAACGGTGAAGGGTGATAAACCGGTGAACGGTGAAAGGTGAAGGGTGAAGGGTGAAGGGTGAAGGGTGAAGGGTGCCTATCATCATGCCGGAGCCTTGTGCTCCTTGTCGCTCCCCCAGGAGTCTAGCCATTCCAGGACCTCATCATTAGGAACGGCCTTTCCGGTGCTGCGATACTCCTCCCACCGACTGATGGTATCCTGCTTGAAGCGTTCAGCCGCTTCTTCCCTGTCAAGATACTGGCTGATTGCCTCTTTTGCTAACCAATGCGAGGATCGGTTTTTCAGCGCAGCCAGTGTTTTCAGCCGCTCTCGTTCCGCGAGGGGGAGTTTGATTCCCATCGGTTTCAGTTGGCTTTGCATATGGCCTCCACGATATTCTTGAAGGCTAACTAGCTGAAACTATAGCGACCACCTATCTCGCCCCACCCTTCTCCCCTTCAAGGGGAGGGACAGGGTGGGGATGGGGATGACGGCAGGAGGTACTTTTTGATACAGGGCCGCCAACGGCGGCGTGGGACGCTGATTAGCAACAATCTTCCGCTACCAACAACTCTCCCTCCCCTTCAAGGGGAGGGTCGGGGTGGGGATGGGGCAGAGTCTGCGTCAGAGCACACCCCCATCCCCCTCNNGTACAGCGGAAGATCATTGCTTATAAAGGGTTAAGTTAAGGTCAGTGCTAATTTCCCGCACGCCGCACAAGCCCCCTCTCCCTTGACTTGTCAGCCGTAGCCTTGGCGAAGGCTGATGGGAGAGGGCTGGGGGAGAGGGTGAAAAGCTCGTGCGAACCTCACCCTCCCCCCCGCCCCCTCCCATCAAGGGTCATCAAGGGAGGGGGAGTTTTAACCAGCGGAAGATTGGTACTAATCTGAGATCCTTTGATCCTGCAGGCATCTTCCTTAAAAGCTGCTGCACGATTGCGGTGGTTGCAAGGTAAGGCAATGGGGATGACCTTCTAGTTCTTGAATATTTAATTCTACTTTGTCAGATTACAGTACCATCCTCCCCCCATCCTCCCCCCATCCTCCCCCCATCCTCCCCCTTGAAGGGGGAGGAGCCTTAAAATCCCCTCCCCTTCAAGGGGAGGGTTAGGGTGGGGATGGGGGCAAGGTGGTAATGTGACAAAGTAGAATTAAGAACGCGGTGGCTGGTTGATGTATTTAAATCGGGATATGGTTTTTTATATTTGACAATACGAGATCGGTTTCTGTAGTATTTGTACGCTGCAAAATCTCTGTGAGCGGCATTCCGAGCAGGCATGTTTTTCATCCTCTGCCCACTGCTTACTCCCCGGATTTGGTTGAACGTTCGACGGCGGCACTCTCCAGAGGCAGCATGTTATGCAGTAACTGGTTGGATAAGAGGGCGTATACATGAACTTCGTTCACTTGCTGCTTTTGCTGCTGATCGTGACTCTTCCGGGCTGCCAGAGCGTGTCGTTTGTACTCAGCGAGCAAGCCGCCAGTAACGGAGCCCCTACCGTCAACCGGCGCTGTCCGGATCAACTCCCTCTTACCGACCGGATCGTCGCCGGCAGCATCGAGGTCTCGATCGAGCGGCTGACGGCCCTGAAAACCTACCGTTCCCTTACCAACAACGACATCTGCACCATGCCCGACCAGGCCTTGCAGCGCGCCCTCTCCAGACTGGACAAGCCCAAGGCGGATCATCCGGGTGACTGGCTCACCTTTCGCAACCTGCAAAGGCAAAGCGAAGACGGCAAGGTGAAGCCGGACGGCTTGATCAGGGGGCTCGGGCACCGCAAGGAGTTGCTGAAGAAATTCGCCGCGCGGGGCAATGCCGGGCATGCCGCAAACGACCGGGATGCCGCAGCCGTCGCCGGCGGCGCAACTCCCTCGACCAGCACAGACGACGCGACCGGCACGACGGGAGAAATCGTTCCCCCGGCGACAGCTGGGATAGCCTCCGGTAACTGGAGCCCCCTGGGTCCCGGCAACATCGGCGGCAGGATTCGCGCCATCCTCATTGACCGCACCGACTCCGGCAGGATCTGGGTTGGGAGCGTGAGCGGGGGGATCTGGCACAGCACCGATGGCGGCAGCTCCTGGAACCCCGCCAACGACTTCATGGGCAATCTCTCCGTCAGCAGCCTGGTCATGTCGCCCAACGACCCGAACGTCATCTACGCCGGGACCGGAGAGGGCTTTTACAACGGAGACGCGGTCCGGGGAGCAGGCATCTTCAAATCGACCGACGGCGGGGTCACCTGGAATCCCCTCCCCGCCACGACCCCTTCCAGCAACGTGAACAGTTCCGCCTATAACTGGTTCTATGTGAACCGTCTGGCCATATCCAGCGACGGATCGACCATTCTCGCCGCAACCAGGGGATATTACAGCAATAGCGGCGGCATTTACCGCTCCACCGACGCCGGGGCTACCTGGTCCCAGGTCCACTCGGGAGTCATGGTGTGGGACGTCCATTTCGATCCCAACGACCCCAACAAGGCGGTCGCCGCCGCCACTGGATACGTTACCAACCAGTGGAGGAGCTACCTGTACCGGTCCGTCGACGGCGGAGTCACCTGGAGCACCGGGGCTTCCTTCGTCAGCAACAGCAGGATGGAGCTTGCCTACGCCAAATCGAACTCGCAGACGGTCTACGCCTCCAGGGACAACGCAAGCGGCGAGATCTGGAAGTCCGCGGACGGCGGGGGGAGCTGGAGCATCGTCTCCACCCCGCTGCACCTGGGGAGCCAGGGGTGGTACGACAACACGATCTGGGTCGACCCGACCAACGCCTCGCATCTGGTGATCGGCGGACTCGACCTTTGGCGCTCCACCAATGCCGGGTCAAGCTGGACCAGGATCAGCAACTGGGTGAACAACATGTACAACGGCTATCCCCAGGTGCCCCACGCCGACCACCACATAATCGTCTCCGACCCGAACTACAACGGCACGACCAACAAGACCATCTACAACGGCAATGACGGCGGGATCTTCCGGGCCGCCGACGTTTCGGCCGCCACCGAGACCGGCGGCTGGGAGAGCCTGAACAACGGCCTGGCAATCACCCAGTTCTACAGCGGCGCCGGGCATGCCTCGGCCGGCGGCAGGATCATCGGCGGCACCCAGGACAACGGCTCGCTCCTCAAATCCGGCACCGGGACCGACTGGCAGCTCTTCTACGGCGGCGACGGCGGCTTTTCCGCGGTGGACAGCCAGGACGACAATTACCTGTACGGGGAATACGTCTACCTGCGGCTGCACCGCTCCACCAACGGCGGGGCGACATCCGCCTCCTCCATCTACAGCGGCATAGGCGATGCGGGCTCCTCCACAAACGCCAACTTCATCGCCCCCTTCGTTCTCGACCCCAACGACAACAACCGGATGCTGGCCGGCGGCGCGTCGCTTTGGCAAAGCCTGACGGTCAAGTCCCCCGTGCCGGCCTGGGGGTCGATCAAGGCGTCGATCGGCAGCAATACCAGCGCCATAGCGGTAGCCCGGGGGAACTCCGCCATCGTCTGGACCGGGCATAGCAATGGCAAGGTCTACAAGAGCAGTAACAGCCTCTCGGCCACGCCGACCTGGAGCCAGGCGGGCGCCACCACCCTGCCCGCCAGGATGGTGAACCGCATCCTGATCGACAAGGACGACCCGAACCGGGTCTACGCGGCGTTCGGCGGTTACAATGCCAACAACCTGTACCGGACCCTGGATAACGGCCTGACCTGGGCCGACATCAGCGGCGAGCTCCCGGAGGTGCCGATCCTCAGCGTCGTGCGTCATCCGGCCCACGCCGACTGGCTCTACGCCGGCACCGAGGTGGGACTGTTCACCAGCCAGGACGGCGGGGCCAGCTGGTTCACCAGCAACGAAGGGCCGGCCAACGTGGAGATCAGCGAGCTCACCTGGCTGGACGACGTCACCCTCCTCGCGGCCACCCACGGCCGGGGCATGTTCACGGTGGTAGCCGACGCCACGCCGCCGACGCTAAGCGCCACCACCCCGGTCGCCGGCGCCACCGGAGTCGAGGTGAGCGCCCCCGTGAGCGCCAGGTTCAGCGAGCCGATGGATCCGGAGAGCATCACATCCACCAGCTTCACCGTTGACGGCATTACCGGCACCGTCAGCTACGATCCCTTGACCCAGAGCGCAATCTTCACCCCGGCGGCAACTCTCGCCTACTCGACCACCTATACCGCCGCCATCGGCACCGGTGTCAGGGACCTGGCCGGCAACCCGATGGAGCTCCCTGCAACCTGGAGCTTCAGCACCGAGGCTCCCCCCGTCACCATGGTGCGGCTGCTAGGCCCCGAGCCGAGCGACCACCAGACGCTTCAAAGCGCCTACGACAGCGCGGCCGACGACAACACCGTCCAGGCGCAGGCCGTAACCTTCGCGGAAATCCTGATTCTCGCCCGCGATATCGCCGTGGAGCTGAAGGGGGGATTCGATGCGGATTACACCAGCAACAGCGGTTATTCGACGCTCACCGGCGCGCTCCGGGTGCTGAACGGGACCGCGAAACTGGAGAATCTGCACTTCCGGTAGGGGGCAGCCACCGGCGTGCCCGGCAAGCTCCCGGTAACAGGGGGCACGGTGAAGCTGGACAAGTTGCGATTCAAATGAAGCAATTGTTTTTACTGATTACACTAATCTACCGCATAGTGCACAAACACCCCCGCCCCCACTGCCGTTAAGTTAAGCTCCTGTCTGCTGCTCGCTCCCCTCCCTTGATGGGAGGGGGTGGGGGGGCACTGCCAT
>DNRQ01000098.1 GCA_003499925.1 Geobacter sp. | reverse complement strand
GGCGATCTGGGCCGGCACCAGGGTCCCGGCCTGGTTCACCCAGATGCGGGCGCTCTGGTCCAGGGGGCCGAAGGGGTTCACCCCGTTGAAGTTGTTGTTGGCCCGGCCGTCCCAGAAGTTGGTGAAGTTGAAGACCGCGTTGATCACCGACGGGGTGTTGCGCCCCGTCACCCGCCGCATGCTGCTCCCGTTCACGTGGAACACGGGGTCGGGAAGCGGCGCCACGCTGTCGAAGCGGGAGCCGGGGACCACGTCGATGAAGTCGCTGAAGCGGACCCCCTGGGAGCCGACCACGTCGTTGGTGTCGCGCAGTATCAGGGAGCTCTGCAGGTCCACCGGCTCCTGGCGCTCATGGAACGGGAAGTCGGCCGGCTGCAGGGTGTAGTCGGGGGCGAACTGCGCAAACCCCGGCGCGCCGATCGAGTTGTTCCCGAAGACGTTGTCGCCGGCCTTGCCGCCCGGGTTCAGGGTGTTCTTGAGACGGTTGTCCGCACCGGCGCTGAAGTGGCAGCTGCCGCAGGCCTGGATGCCGTCGGAGCCGGTCTGCATGTCCCAGAACAGGGCCTTCCCCAGCCTGATGGCCGCGGACTTGCTCTTGACGTACTGGTACAGGGGGCGGGGCTCCGGCACGGCGACCTGGTTCAGGGGGAAGAAGCCGGGGGGCGGAATCACCACCCCCCATGCCGCGCCGGACGGAAACCAGGTGCTGACAATTACAGCGCCGGCCAATAACCGCATGGCCGCTCTCGGCTTCATTAAACTTTTGGCCATGTTGGCCTCCTTTGAAAGTCCTGACGAAAACCCCCTCTATCGTATCCCTGAGCATCGTGATCAAGGGGGCTTTCCTGCCGTTTCAGGTTGACTGCATCTCTTTCCGGTCAGCCACGGAATACGGTCGCCGAAATGGGCGTGGAGACATTGCCTGCCGCATCCTTGAAGCGCACCGTGAGGGTGTTGAGACCCGGGGCCAGCGTGACGGTCCTGCCGGCGGCGAACGGTTCCCAGGCGTAGAAGCCGCTGCCGTTCTTGCTGAACTGCATGTGGGTCACACCGTTGGCGTCGCTTGCCGTCAGGGCCAGGGTGCCGCTTGCGGAGCCGGTCGGATTCGGCGAGCTGAAGGCGATGGTCCCCGTGGGCTTGGTGGTATCCAGGATGATGTTGTCCGAGATCGGGGCGGTAACCGTCCCGGAGCCGTTTCTGAAGCGGACGTGGATGGTTTTCACCCCGTCGGCCTCGCCCGGAGCCGAGGTCAGGGTTACGCTGCGTGTCGTGACATAGCCTTCCCAGGCGTACCAGAAGGTTCCGTTCTTGCTGAACTGCATCTGGGTCACCCCGGCCAGGGCCGTGGAGAGCGTCAGGGTGGCGGAGCGGGAATTGGTGATCGCCGCGCCGCCGTTGATCAGTATGCTCCCGGAGGCGAGGGTGATGCTGTCCGATATGGGGAGGGAAAGATTCCCGGCGCTGTCCCTGAAGCGGACCGTCATGCTCTTCAGCCCGTCTCCCGGCAGCAGGGTCACCGTCCTGGTGGTGGCGAACGGCTCGAAGGCGAAGTAGTTGACGCCGCCGTCCTTGCTGAACTGCATCTGGGTGACGGCGCCGGCGGCGGAGCTGGCCGAGAGCGTCAGGGTGACCGACTGGACGTTGGTGACGGCTGCGCCGCCGTTGATCGAAATGGTCCCGGTAGGAACGGCCTTGGCGATCTTCAGCGGGATCCGCGCGGTGCAGACCACCTCTTGCGCGACTCCCGGCAGCTGGCCGCGGGTGTTGATGAATTTCACCGTGGCGAAAGAGTCGACCGGGCTGGTCACCCTGATCAGGAGGTCTAAACGCCGGGCGGTACTCTGCACGATGGGGGTGCCGGCCGGCACCAGGTAGGCATGGTTGTGTCCGAACGGCGCCACGCCGAGGGCGCGGCCGTCCCAGGCGATCACGACGACATCCATCGGGAAGGTCATCTCGGTGCTGTTGTAGGCCGCACAGAGGCAGCGCACCAGGATGGTCTGCCCCACCAGGGCGCTGATGGAGACCTGCGAGCCGCTGACGCCGCTGTTGAGCGCGGCCGGGATCTTGATGCCGGCCGCGATGGTGGCCGTTCCCCCCTTTTGGGTCTCCACGGGGACTCCCGTGATATACCAGTAGTCGGCGTTGAAGTCGTTGAAGGCGAAGAAATCATCCGGGGCGGCCGGGCTGTTTTGGCCGTTGAAGCGGAAGTTGTCGTCGAATCCGGGCCTGGTCCCGTGCATGGGATAGGTGGCGCGGGGATCGTCGGCCAGATCGCTCCAGACCGAGTCGCGGTCGTCCAGGACCCAGAGCGCCTCGATGTCGTAGGCAACCGTGTGGGCATGGGGATCGGTGTCGAATTTCAGGCGCGGGTCGCCGGTCCAGGGATCGGCAGCGGTGATCGGGTTGGCGTTGAAGCTGGTGAACTGCGGGAAGGCCTCCAGGTTGGCCGCGGTCCTGCGCCGGCCGTCCCGGCAGTGGCCGATCGGTGTCGCAGGGTTGTACATGGTCGCGAAATAGGCGTCCTTGGGGTCGATGAGTAGCAGGAAGAAGAGGCCGAACTCGAAGTGCTGCATGGTGTTCCGGTGGCAGTGGGCGAAATAGGTGCCCATGAACTGGGCCTGCCACTGGTAGGTGTAGTGGCCGAGCTCCATGGAACAGTGGCCGACACCGTCGTTCATCGGGGTCGGTTCCAGCCCGTGCCAGTGAATTGTGTGCGGAGGAGGTCCCTTGCCGTCGGTCGTGCAATGAAAGATTACTCCCTGGGGCAGGCGCATGGTGGCGCTGGGGTACTCGTCGCCGGTGACCCCGAGGCTGTCGGGGTTTTGGAAGAGAAAGAACTCCATCCCTTTATTGCGGCGGTCCCAGGTGTCCAATCTCACGCCGTGCATCAGCTCCAGCACCACGGTATGCGGCACGGCGGGCGCCAACTGAAAGCCGGCGGCGGCCAGCACTTCGGGAACCGGGTTGGTTGGCAGCATCAGGTCGGGCGTCGCCGGGGTTTCCTTGGGAGGGTCGAACATCTTGACCCACATCCCCTCCATGCCTACCACGGACCAGCGAGTTATCGTATGTGCGGGGTTAGAGAAAGACATAACGGCTCTCCTTTCATATCTAAATTTGGCGGTCAAACTGGTTCTGCGACTCCGGGAGGGTTGGGCGCCGGCCCGTCCCCCCTCGATCATGACGGTAATCTTACGCCGGCTCCGGTCGCGGGCCGGGCGCCGGATGGGTGCCGCTTTCCCCGGCGACGCCGCCGATACCGCGGGTGTTGCGGTACATCATGCTGAAATCCTCGTCCATCGGGAAGTTCATCTGGCCGGGGGTGTTCCGGTCGCCGAGGACGTACATGCCCGAAATCAGGCCGCAGTTGTAGTTGCCTCCCTGGGCGGTCTGGCTCGGTTCGGAATGGTCGTGCATCGGGTAGCAAAGCGGCGACATCCGCTGCCCCAGCTCGACCGGCGTTACGCCGTTCTCGGCAAAGGCTGTCGTCCCGAGTGCCGGCATGTACACGTCGAACTCCTGCACCGGCGGATAAACGGGATTGCCGCCGGCGGTGAGCAACGGCGCATCGGGCATGCCGATCGACCTCGCGCACGGGATGCTGGGCGGCCTCATGAACGGTATGGTGTAATCGATCCGGTCCATCGGCTTGACGGTGTAAACGTCGACCCAGATCGGATTTTCGTTCGATACCCCGTTCAGGCCGGTGACGAAGAAATGATTGGCGTGCAGGTGCATGGAATGGGTCCAGAGCCCCGCGTTCAGGATGTGCACCACGCACGGTTCCCCGATGCGCCCCATGGGGGTGATGGAGGGACTGAAGTGGGAGAAGAATCCCGACTGGCCGTTGATGGTGAAGTATTCCGGGTTGTAGTTCTGCCTGGTCGCGCTGAACGGGCTGCGCAGGAACTTCTCCACGAACTGCTGGGCGGGGTAATCCAGTCCCGCAGTGTAGTCCCCCACCTCGGCGAACAGCCTGGGGCTCGCCTGATGCGTCAGCCAGACATAGGTCCTGAAGGGGGGGGCATAGGAGTTGCCGGTGAGATAGGCGTTCTCGTCCGCCGTGGGGGGGGTGCCGGCACCGGCCTGCTCCCAGGCCAGGCCCGGCCAGCAATCGGAGCTGCCGAATTCGTTGAACAGGCTCTGCACGTGGGTGGACGGGTTGTCGTAGGGGGTGATCTTGTTGTTCAGGCCGGGCGCCGGGGCGGTGGGGCGGACCACCAGCGCGCCGTGCAGTCCCATCACCCGGTTCACCGGCGCGTTCAGCCTGTCGTAATAGAGGTGCGACCCGGAAACCGAGGCGGTAAGGGTCCCCTCGTAGGTCTGACCCGCGGGAATCACGCCGCTGTCGAACAGGCCGGGGATGAAGAAGGAGTGGTCCTCGTCCAGCTCGTTCTTGATCTTGATCTGGATCGTGTCCCCCTTGAGCGCCATGATGGTGGGGCCGGGGCAGTCGGGCGGCACGTCGACCCCGTTGGCCTTCATCCTGTAGATCCAGAAGTAGCACTGGGCCGTGTTGATCTCGTTGTGGGTCACCATGTCCTTCAGCGCGTCGGTGATGAAAACCTCCAGCGTCTGGTCGGCAGCGTAGGCATTGGTCACGCCCAGCCCGGGAAGCTTGCTGCTCAGGATGATGGTTGCGACTCCTGTCGCACTCAATTTTAGGAAATCCCGCCGTTTCATGTTCATGGTAGCCTCCTTCTTTATGCCCGATCTGGAAGATGGGAACTGTTTGTGCTGTCTTAAACAGTCGTTGCAGTTGCCCGGAACAAGCAATAGCGCAATTTTTACGACATGATTGGCGTCCGATAATTGCGATTCAGTAGAGAACCCAGTCGCTCTGTCGCACCACTTTGACATTGTCGCCCTTTGTCAAGGTAATCACGTAACACCCTTTCGATGCATAGCGCTGTCCCGGTCCGAAACTTAGCTTGGGATAAAGGACCGAGGTGTTGGTCTCGTCCTTGCCGTCGTCGAAAATGTCCAGAAAGAAGTCCCGATACAGGCTGCCCCCCATGTCGATAAGAATTCTGGAGAGCAACCTGGTCACAAGATAGCTTTTTGAGGCAATCGCCATGTTGCCGACCGGGATCTTCTTGTAGTTCATCCAGGCGGTTGCCACCGATTTGGCGTACTCCCCTTCGCCGGGAACTCTGGTCGGATAGGTGATCAGGGTCAGGTCGCGGACGGCGTCGGGAATCGCCCTGAAGTCACCGGCGAGCATGGTGGCCGAGACGAAGACGGTTGACGGCCTCCCGCCGCTTGCAGCCAGGGCCTCGATGCCGGCCAGCTCTGCCGGGGCAAGCCAGAGCAGCAACTCATGTTTGGATTCAGCATGCATGCGGTTGCTAAATGAGAGTCAATCGGCGCGTGGGTAAGGACCGGGTCTTTAACCGGCGCTTCCAGAACCTGGCTTCGCACCCCTGTTCGAGCCGGTCGCCTGCACCCCTGCGGCAGGTTGGGAGAAGGGACAGGTGGAACCAGGTCGGCGTGGTTAGGCATCGCTTCTTCGTTAAACGCCGCCGTGTTACCTCTCTTGAGGAACTGAACGAATGGCTGGAGGGCGAGGGCCGCAATCATGCCGTCACGGCAAAGCATCCCGCGCTCTGCGCCGAGGAGAAGAGCCGATCCGGTATCCGGCCATGGCATCCCATTAAATCAGCAGCATTTCGAGCTGTTGCGGCTAAAACCTCAACTGCGAAAGTTGAGTCACCATTCTGGCCTCAGACTCTGGCTTTTTATAAAATCTCTTATTAAGTCCATATCTACCAAAGATAAATTTGTAAACTGTACTCCCATGCCAACGGGAAGGTTCGGATTTTTAATCGTTTCGGGATGATTAAGCCAGGCAACTCTTCCAGCACATTTTATCAACTTGCCGTCTTTGGGAAGCGTGAATTCTATTTTGAGCGGAGTGTCAAACAGAAGGAGGTTTGTGGTCTCTATGAATATCCCGCCCGTACTCAGGTTGACGGAATAATCTGAGAGCACTTTTTCAGCATTGTCGACGCCTTGATATTGAATACGGAGACGAGCTTCATATCTCCGGGATCTTCTCAAGTTTACGTTCAGATGCTTTTTTGCCATGGCAAGGAAAAAATGACGGTTAATCGGCTTGGCAATTATGCCATCACAACCTGCCTGCCAGCATCGTTTAAAATCTTCATCACTCGCACCCTGTGTTACCATAATTACCGGTATGTGACGCAGGCTTTCATCCGCCTTTATCATGTGACAGCACCTGTCGCCATCCATATCAGGCATATACAGATCCATGAAAACCATATCAGGCATTTCTTCGTTGATCATTTTCAATGCTTGAAGGCCATTCTGTGCGACCGTCACTTCAAAGTCGTATCCGCTCAAGAAATTAGTTTCCTGTTCAAGAAAAAGGCGGGTATCGTCAACGAGCAAGATATTTTTTTTATCCATAAACATTCTCCCTGAAGTGTAAGCGCTAGACGCGAACCTTGCGTATCTTCCCCAGAACCGTGATTCCCTTGAGGGTATCAACGTTCGAATCCAGCCCGATGATCGGGGCATCTCCGAACTCCCTCCCTACGATGGCCGTTTCCGCTTCATGCTTCATCCCCTCAAGGAGGCTCGTTTTGGAGCGGGCGGACGGAACACATCCGAACCTGGGTGACAAGGGCGCAAATGAGCTGATCCTCGGTAATAAGACCCTGTCCGACGAGAATTTCGCCGAGCTTCACCGTCTTATCCTCCTGCTGGATCCGGAGAGCTGCCTCCACCTGTTCGCGTGTCACGAGCCCGGCCTCGACGAGGATATCGCCCACCCGTGCCCGGCCCGTACCCTCCTTATGCAGGGATGCTGCCTGGATACTTTTCTCGATCAGCTCCTGTGGCAGCTCGAAGGTCTCCGCGACGATCTCCCCTAACCGGCGGCAGATCAGTTTATCCTGAATTTTGAGCGCCTCATCCACTTGGTGATTGGTCACGAGCCCGCTGTCTATGAGAATATTGCCGATGCGACGCATCTGGTGACGGTAGCTGATGCCGGAGAAGGTGAAAAATATGGAGCGATACGGCTCGTGTTTGTCCTGGAGCAGGGCCAGGAACCCCTTGAGGAATCTCCCCTTGGTATAGACGGCCACCGTGTAGGTTTCTCCGGTGATGGTTGAGACTTCCTCAACCGTTGCCGGTTCCTCGAAAGTCAGTTGAAAGGGAATGCGGGAGAAGCGGATGGCGCAGATCTTGTCGAGGTCGAAAAGCTGTTTGCGCTTCTTGTCATCGACCAATATCTCGATGTCGCTGTCGCCGGCGCCAAAGGAATGCGCCAACTGCCCCATGACCGTATGGCCGGTTTTAAGATGAAGAATGAGATGGTCGGCCATGCTGTTTGCCCCTGTGGTATCGGTCTATTTAATCAGCGCGGGTGGAGTGACCGTGTTGCCCATAGGCCCGCCGGGGCTGCTGAAATTTGGACTCCTTCTATAAGATAAAAAATGGCCCTGGATTATTCCGTTTGCACCGTTACCAACTATGCGGACAACTTCAAAAGATACAAATCCGGATATCGGCGTAGGAGTATTCGGATCAGTGAGAGTGGCATCCGCGACCACAGGCAGTTCAAGGACCTCACCGATCGGTATTTCCTTTACAAGACTAGCCATTACTCCGGTGGAGATGCAGATGCCGGTCCCAATGCTAAGAGGCGGTGTCTCATCTTTGCCGGACAGGATGTTCTTTATCTGGCTGGCACTTGGGTCACAGTAGGTAAAGGATGTCCATTGGCCGGTATTACAGCCCGGGACTCTGCCGTAAGGATTCCCGATTTCTACATCGGGTAGAGGAGTCGGGTGACCCGCGGCAAATAAATCGTCGACCATACACTTGGTAACAGCGATGGGAAAGACGTGTTGCGCTTTTTTAGGGAATCCGATCGCGGATACTGCCGCAGCCCGCGGGGAAAATGCCTCAAATCCGAAGACCCTTGCGAAAAAAGTCGGAACGGATTTCTGGAGCGTCACCTGAACAGCAGGGACGTCCTGGAATAAACATGGTTCGATTGCTGCGCAACCCGTGACAGCTGTGGGACTGCACATGTTCCCGGATGTTGAACATTTGCCTGTTGGAATGGTTGATTGTGGTTGAATGCCGGCAGGGTTCTGGGCAAGGTTCCAATAGCCTACCCGAATGCTCACGATGTCGTTATTAGTTAGAACGGCACCGGCGGCGTTATTACATCTGACGAACCTGCTTGCCGACGCCTCTGCTTCTGTAAAGTCTGGGGAGGGGAATGCTGGAGACGGGGAGGAATTGTCAGGGTAGATTGCACCTGCTCCGGCCAAGGCGCCGGCATCAGCAGCATTTTGCAATTGTCCCTTAACCAGATAAGCGTAACCGACATCAATAGCTATAGCTACGAAACCAACTAGAGCAATCATCGCTATCGCAATAAGAACAACGGCAAATCCTTTATCATTACCGATCTGTTTTAAGTCAGCCAGGTTTTTCATCTTTCGATCCTTTTCGAGACCTGACTCCGGGGAGAGCCGCATGAACTTCAGTCGAAACGGGTTGGTCGGTTGGACAGCCGATGCGTGAAGAGTTATGTAGAGACATCCGTTCTCTGTTATTCGTAACGCATTGAAGCCTCGCCGGTAATTGTCAAGGCAGTTGACTCTTGCCGAGTGGAGTTGGTCAATAGCGCCAGGATATAATAAAGAGGAGTGATCAATTGGAAATTCGGCCATGTTACGATGACCTGGATCTGGTTTCCGGTATTTGCAGGTCCAGGGACGGGAGTGCCGGCCGCATCACGTATTCTCACTTCGTATTGAATCGAACCGTCTCTGGGTATTCCGTGAAAGATGTAGTTCTTCATGGTATCCGCTGGTTCTCCACTGGAGGAGAACAATGAAGCAGGTGATACCGGAGTTAATGCTGGAGTGACTGCTGCCACCCGTGCACCCGAACGTGCTGCAGTATTTAGGGTATCCTTTGTGTATACGATGCGGCCAAAATCGACCAGACCGAATATCAATACAAGCAAGAACGGAAGGATAATCGCCGTTTCAACCAGTACCTGCCCTTTCCTGTTTCTCATGGGTCTGCCTTTTCAGTCGGATTTGCAGTGAGGAAGCGCAGCACAGTCGCCACTCCCGCCGGGTATCCGGAAACGATGCTAACCGTCTTCAGGAAACGCGATTGACCCGGCGGGAAGATGTTCGGCGAGTATCCGCACTATTTCCGGGTCAAAGTGCCGGCCGGACCGCGAGGCCATCTCCTCACGCACCAATTCTCTGGTCCAGGCCGGGCGCTGGGGCCGGTCCGAAAGCAGCGCGTCCCAGACGTCGGCAACGGCGAAGATGCGGGCGCAAAGGGGAATCTCCTTCCCCTTCAGGCCGCGGGGATACCCGGTGCCGTCCCATTTTTCGTGGTGGCAGTAGGGGATGTCCAGTGCGGGGCGCAGGAACTCGATGGGCGAGAGGAGATCATAGCCCATCTTGACATGGGTTTTCACCGCGGCGTACTCGGCGTCGTCGAGTTTCCCCGGTTTCAAGAGGATCCGATCGGGCACTCCGAGGTTTCCAATATCGTGAAGCAAAGCACCCCGACGCATATGTACCAGCAGTTCCTGGTCTATATCCATAGCTCGGGCAACGCCAAGAGTCAGATCCGCGACACGTCTGCCGTGCCCTGCCCCCCCCCTGTCGTGCAGTTCGAGAGCCCGAGACCACCCTTCGATGGTTATATCGTATGCGTTCTCCAGATCGTTGTACGACGCTGGGGAATATCCGTGCACCTCCTGTGCCTCGCCCGCCGTCTCTTCGGCCGTCTTGCGCTGCGCGATGCGTGTGGATACGCCTGCCTGCCGCTCTTTCGGACTGGTCCCTCCCGAGACCAGCTTTACCTGTTCAAGCGCTCCGTTCATCGCTTCGGTCAGCGCGTCGCCTTGAATCGGCTTCTCAAGGCAGTCCCAAGCACCCCGACGTATAACTTCGCTCACCTTCACCTGCGAGTTCTTCCCGCACAGCACGATGACCGTGGCGTATGGAAGCCTCGACTGCACCCGGTCAAGTAAATCGATCCCTTTAATTTTCGGCATATGCAGATCGGTCACCACAATGTCCGGTTTCTCCCGTTCAAGTATCCGCAACGCCTGGCCGCACGTTGCGGCGCCGAACATCCTGACTCCCATCCCTTCCAGCAGGCATTGAAAGTTCGTGCGCACACAGTGCGAATCGTCAACAACAAGTACGGATACGGGTCCCTCCACAGAACTCCCCCTTTCACTAATAGGGCTCTTACACGGCTTGATGGGTTGCCCGGAGAGCCTCATGATTACATTCCAATCAAATGACATTATCCCAACTGTTGTCCGTTTTACATCCCTAGGAAAATCCCTATGAGAAGAGGTCCCTAAGTCGGATAAACTCAAAGGGGAAAGCGCATGTACCATGGCATAGAAAGCGGAACACCCATAAGGGAATGGAGATACCGGAGATGAAAGTTTCTCTTATGAAAGTATCGGGGAATGGAGCGTATACGGCTTTATCGGGGTGGAGCCCGCCCGGTTTCTCTAACGGTTTCACACCTCTATCCTGAATTCAGCGCCGTCTCCGACGTTACGTACAGTCAGAACTCCGCCCATATTTTTCTCGATGATGGCCTTGCACATGAAAAGGCCGATGCCGTTTCCCTGTTCGGGCCCCTTGGTCGTGAAGTACGGCTCGAATATCTTGTCCTTGATATCATCGGGAATGCCTCCGGCGTTGTCGGCGATGGTGACTACCGCTTTGCCGCTTTCCGTGAGCAGATTGATGCTGACAAGGGGCATGTCGGTATGACTCGCTATCAGGGCCTCTCTGGCGTTGATCAGGACATTGATGAGAACTTGGATGAATTCGACGGGATATCCGTTTATGACGGGATCGCCCGTTTTGACCGTTTCCGTGCGAATTCCATTGACCTCGAAGCTTCCCTCCACGATGGATAGAGCTTTTTCCATTGTTTCCAGTACCCTGAACTCGACCTTTTCTTTGTCCGGCTTGAAAAAGTACCTGAATTCATCGATGGCCTTCGACATATGATTGATGATTTCCAGAGTCTTCTTTACGTTGGCATCGACGAACTCATCGCTCAGTCCCTCTCTTTTTTTCGTTATGTTCAGATCTTGCGCGAGAAGCGCCAGCATATTTAACGGCTGCCGCCACTGATGCGCGATGTTGCTGAGCATCTCTGCCATAACCGCCTGCCGGTTCTGAACGATCAAAATCCCGTCCTTCTGGCGCAACTCATCAACCGATTCCTTGACGCGCTGTTCGAGAGCCTCGCTTAGCTGCCGAAATTTCTGCTCGCTTTCCCGAAGAGCTTCTTCAGCCCTCTTGTGCTCCGTGGTTTCGTTGACCGTCCCTTCATAGAAAAGCACTCGCCCTGCGCCATCGCGCACACCGCGCATGTTGAGCGAGACCCAGATCACGCTGTGGTCTTTGCGGTACATCTGGGTTTCAAATCCCTCTACCGCGCCGTGATCTTCGATTAACCGCATCAACTCGTCATGGCAGCTCGGGTTCACGTAAAGCTGCTGGGGGACGTCGGTGACCTCTGCCATTAGTTCCCCGGCTGACGCATACCCCAGCGTGCGCGCCAGGGCAGGATTGGCGTCCAGGTATTTTCCCTCGGGGGTTTTTTGAAAAATGCCTTCGGAGGCGTTTTCGAAGATACCGCGGTATTTAGCCTCGGCGACTCTCTCCTTTTCGCGGGCTCTCTCCATTTTTTCGAAGGTGATGCGGTTTTCTACCAGCGGTGAAACGACTCCAAGGAGGTTACCCATGCTGAGCAGCGCACCGTCATCAACTCTTCGATAAAACCCGGCATTGCGGGCAGAGTTTCCGACGGCGAGGAGCGCGTGAGGAAGTGCATAGTATCTGAGCGGATAGATAAAATACTCGTTCATGCGTAGCTTTGACCGCATTTGCACTAGTTCCTTTTCCTTCGAGTCAGCTTTACAGATAATGTATTCCTTCCCGGCAGTGGTCAGGGGGAGCAGGCATGGGTCGTCCTTTTCCATGGCGAGGTCGGAAACGATGAGTTTCTCCGCATGGTCGTAGTACCCGTCCAGAAAGCAGGCACGATACCTTCCCCTCGCCTCTTCTCTCTCGAATAAAATGGCCCTCTCGAATTCGAGTTGCTGGAGGAGGTAGGTCACGGTCTCCTGAAAGATGTTCCTGATGTTGAAAGTTCCATTGAGCCTTCTGTTCAACTCATAAAGCCCCTTGTACTCTTTGAGTTGGGCATCGAGCTCCTGCTGATACTCGTAGAGCTTCCCCTCCGCGCTGATCAGCCGCTTGACTTGCTGGGAAAGCGCCTTCTTTTCCATCTGCAACTCTTCGCATGGATCATCAGCCTGGACAACCTTGGTTGCATCATTTTCTGTCATAATTCACCGTGTGTCCACCATTCCAGGGCAAGTACCCCCCTGTATTCAGAAGGAGCATGGTGCGGGAAAACGGGCTGACAAAGAGATCCCCATCACCGACAGGCAAAGATAACGGAGGAGCGCGGGCTCGTAACACGGCTTTATGGATTGCCCGGAGTTCATGTAGTCATTCCGGTGTATTTGATATCCCCTTCTGCTTTGAGTTGAGCCGGGTTTGACCGGGTTTCCTGGCGGGCCTTGCTTTTGGGAGCCTGTACATGCGTATGCTCCGCTCATCGTGTCAGTTGTAATCAATGGGCTGACCCACTCTCGAATTCTTCAAGGTTATAAAGCCACCCCCGCCCGGCCGAGTTCTTCCAGCGCCTGTTCGTCACCCTGTTCAGCCGCCTTTATGAACCAACGCAAGGCCTCGGCTGGATTCCTGGCAACCCCGTCGCCGTTGCCGTACATGAAGCCGAGGTTGCACTGTGCCTTGGCGTCCCCTTGCTCCGCTGCCTTTCTGTACCAGTGCAAAGCCATGGCGTAGTCCCTGGTGACTCCCACCCCGAGCCCATACATTGAGCCCAGGTTGCACTGAGCTACGGCATGCCCCTGTTCGGCCGCTTTCCCGTACCAACGCACGGCTTCGGCTTTGTCTGCCATTACTCCCAAGCCGTTGGCATACATGGCTCCCATATTGTATTGCGCCACGGCATTCCCCTTTTCGGCCGCCCTGCCGAACCAGAATGCGGCTCTCGCGTAATCCTGAGCAACGCCATCGCCCCTTGCGAACATTTTTCCCAAATTGTGCTGGGCCTTGCCGTTCTCCTGCTCGGCGGCCTTCAGGTACCAGCGCACGGCCTCGATGCTGTTTTGGACCACCCCTTCCCCGTACTCGTACATCACCCCCAGGTTGTACTGGGCAGCGTCATGACCCTGTTCGGCCGCTGATCGGTACCAATACGCCGCCGTGGAAAAGTTTTTGCCGACCGCCTCGCCCTTTACATACAGGTTGCCGAGTTCGAATCGGGCTTCCGCATTTTCGCGATCGGCAGCGCCGCGCAACTCTGACAGAGCCTGTGAATAACTCTGTTCGAGCTTAGAAGCGTGATGTTCATTATCGCGGCCTGCAAGGAGCAGTTGCGGAACTATCATCGATGCAGCAGTAATAATAAGTGCGAGCTTCCCGACCATCCTCCCCTCCACTTATGCAATATCCCGTATTACACATCACATCATGGCATCTACTAGCAATACTTTATGGACTACCCGACCATCTAGACATTATCGCAACCGACTCGCCACTTGTCACGGTCAGAAAATGCCCTATTAATGGTGGGCAGATGAACGATGGGAAAGGAGAAAAAAGTATCGGTAAATTCACTACGGCTTATCAGAGAGGCAATGATACGGAGCTAAGAGTTTTGCTAAGGCAACCGGGAACCTCTTCCAAGGTGGTTATGCCGTAAATATTCAGCCATCTCCGCGGCAGGCAGGGGACGGCTGATCAAGTATCCCTGCACGATGTCACACTGCTGGTCTCTGAGGAAGCTCAACTGGGTCTCGGTCTCGACACCTTCGGCGACAACTTCCTTGCCGAGAGTATGTGCCAGCGCAATGGTTGCTGCCGCAATCGCGCTATCGTCCGGATCGGTCTCTATGTCTTTCACAAAGGAACGATCGATCTTCAGGCGGTTGACCGGAAAAAGCTTCAGATAACTGAGCGAGGAGTAACCGGTGCCGAAATCATCGATAGCCAGCTCAACACCCATCTCTCTGAGCCTGCGAAGGTGGAGGATGGCCGCCGCGGGATCGTTCATGGCAGCGCTTTCGGTTATTTCAAGTTCCAGCAGATGCGGGTCAATTCCTGCCTCTGTGATGATTTCTGTCACCAGACCGGGGAGATTGCCCTGCTTGAATTGCCGTGCGGACAGGTTGACGGCCATCCTGAAGGGCGCAACTCCCCGGGAAAGCCAGGCCGCCAGTTGCCGGCAGGCGGTTTTGAGGACCAAATCGCCGATCGGCAGGATCAGCCCGGTCTCCTCGGCAATGGGGATAAACATGTCTGGCGGGACGAGGCCGCGCTGAGGATGCTGCCAGCGTACCAGCGCCTCAACGCCGACCACCCGTCCGGTAGCAATATGGATCTGGGGCTGATAGTGCAGCAGAAACTCCTCGCGCTCGATGGCGCCCCGCAGGTCACACTCCAGCACAAGTCTTGCCTGCGCTGCCAAGTGCATCTCCTTCTGGAAAAACTGGTAGTTATTGCGCCCTTCGGATTTGGCATGGTACATGGCGAGGTCGGCGTTTTTCATCAACTCTTCGACAGTTTCGCCGTCTTGCGGGAAGACGCTGATACCGATACTGGGGGTGACGTTCAGGTCGTGCCCCTCGACTCTATAGGTTTGTGACAGGGAGTGCTGGATCTTGCTCCCGGCGTGCGCCGCCCCCATACCGGATCGGATCACTGGCAGCACGACCACGAACTCGTCACCTCCAAGCCGGGCTACGATATCGGCGCTACGGATGGTTTCCGACAGGCGCGCGGCAACCTGGAAGAGCAATATGTCTCCGATGTGATGCCCGAGAGAGTCGTTGATGTTCTTGAAGCGGTCCAGGTCGATCAATATCACCGCCAGATGGCTGTCGAATCGCTTGGACAGTTCCAGCGCCTGGGAAAGTCTTACCATGAGGCTGAAGCGGTTGGGCAGGTTGGTCAGGGAATCGTAATGCGCCAGCATCTCGATCTTCTGAGCATTCTGCTCCCGTTCGGTCAGGCGCGCGGCGGTCTCCTCAAGCAAGGCCCGCTCCGCTTCCAGGCGACGGCCTTCCCGTACGATGTTGTCGAGGGCGAAAGAGATGTCCGCTCCCATCTGGCGGAGCAGTTCGACCTGCCGCCCGTCAAAATAGTCCTTTTTGTCCGCATAGAGGGTCAGGGCGCCGATCACCCGCTCCTCCTGTCTCAGGGCGATACTCGCCGAGGCGCGAATGCCGTGGGCTCGGCCCCTCTCGTGCCAGGGGCGAGTGATCGAAGCGCCAAGAAAGTCGTTGCAGATATAATAGGTGCCTTCGCGAATCGATATGCCGGTGGGACCGCTGCCCGACGGTTCTTCGCAGGAACTGATTTTGATGCCGTCCAGGTAGCCGACGGCACCTTGGGCGGCCAATATCTTCAATTCGCCTCTCTCTTCGCCCACCAGACAGATCCGTGCCAGTTTGAAGCTTCCGGTCTCCACGGCGATCCGGCAGAAACTGTGAAACAGGGTATCCCGGTCTTTGGTGTGAACGACGGCCTTGTTGGTTTCCGAGAGCACGGAATGGAGCCGGTTCAGGCGCCGGACGCATTCTTGCGCATTTTCCCGCTCGGCGATCTCCAGCCGCAGGTCCTCGATAGTATGCGCCAATTCCGCTGTCCGCTCAGCGACCCGGTTTTCAAGCTCTTCGTTCAACCTTTTCAGCGACTTCTGGGCGCTCAGGAACTCCCGGTTCTTCTCTGCGGCGAGTTCATAAGTGCCAAGGAGCAGGTCGATGACCTGCGCCTTCGAGGCGTTAATCGCATAGCCCTGGCCGTGATAGTTGAGTGCGACCTCACCATCACTCCTCTCCCGGTAGCATACTGCGCCCTTTTGCAGGGTGGCGCTGACCCGGGAGAGGAGCAGAGTGCTGTTGTACGGCTTGGAGATGAAGTAATCGGCACCGGCCTCGAGACTGTGCAGCACATCGGTCGGGTCGTTCAGATTGGTGAGCAGGATGATCGGCAGGCCTTTTACCGCGTCGACACTTCTGACCCGGCGGCACAGCTCGAAGCCGTCCATCTCCGGCATCATGATATCGCTGATGACCAGGTCGGGGGGATGGGCGAGGATATGGACCAGAGCCTCGGTGCCGTTCTTCGAGACGAAGACGCGATAGCCGTGTGCCGTGAGCACCTGCTCCAGAAGTTTTGCCTGGGTCGGACTGTCGTCGATGACGAGTATCCTGGCGGCTTGCCCCGGGTCCGGCTGTTGCCCCATAGCCGGCGATGCCGGCGGCAGGCCCGGCAAGATCGTTGGCATCATATTCGCCCCCTACTATGTCGGCACGCAATCGATCGTGTGGTGCCGTTTAAAAGAGATGTTTCCGGCATCAGGTCGATCTAGCCCCGGCTCAAGGGGAATTGGAATTATCTTGAAGCAGTACAGTGCGATGACATTATCCCATGGATTAGTTTTCTGTCATTAAGGTCAATCTCCTAGGTAAGGAAGGGAGTGCTCTTAGATGAACGGCTATTGAGATCTTAGAAATCGGATAAGGCGAGGAACGGGATAATCGCTGATATGAACAGAGTGAATAGCCTTGGCGCACCGGTATCATCGCGGCTGGTGCCGATCAACGCGCTGCACTGGCTGCCCATCACTACGATCGGGTTAGGATGAGACCGGTTAGAGTTCTGTGCCGGCGGGCAGGCACACGAGCTGTCCGATCCGAAAAGGTTTTTGCCCGATCCCGACCAAGAACGCCCTTCCGATATGCAGCTGTCTTTTTCCGCGCCCCTTATAGGAGTTATCCTTATGCTTTTTCGGGAATTTACCCATAATGACAATTTCCGGCTTGCCTGAGATAATATGAGAGGCCGTTCACGTCCGCTTCTTGAATCACCCGCGGCGTCCATGCGGCGCGGGATGAGGTGAGTGAATCATGATTTGATATCGGCATTCATCGGAGGCGGAGAAGATGGACATTGTCCTGGTTATGAAGACCGGCGAACAAAAGAAGGGTTTCCTGGCCGGTACCTTCAGGTGCGAAACAAACGAGATCCATGTGGTGATGGAACACGAGGAACAACCGCAGGTCCTTTCCCTCGATGAAATATGTTGCGTGCTGCTAAAAAAGCCTGCGTGGGACGCATCGGCAAGGATACTTGAACCGACGCAGGAAGTTGAAATCCTGTCAGGTGAACGCTATCTGGTGCGCGTCAGGAGCAATCAGGATTTCGACAACGGCTTCTTCGGCCTGAGCGTTGATGAAGATTTCCCGTACAGGACGATTTTCTTCACCTTTGCCGGCATCAGAGCCAGAGACCAGAAGCGCAAATTGGGGCAGATTCTGCGCGAAGCGGGGGCATTATCCCAAGACTGCCTGGACGAGGTCCTGGAAACTCAGGAGGATTTAAGGTCCCGTCGCCTGGGGGGGATCATTTCCGAATCGGCGATGGTGCCTCAGCACCTTATCGAAGAAACGCTGCAGAGATCGGTGCAGGCCGACTACGCCAAGCAGAGCCCGCGCGTGGGGGATATTCTGGTCGACGCGGGCCTTGTTACCCACGAGCAGGTTGAAGCGGCCCCCTTAACCCAGGCAGCCGGCAAAGGAATCAGGGTCGGCGAATTGTTGATAATGAGAGGGCTTATTACGGAGCAGCAACTGTTGACGGCGCTCGCCACCAGATTCGCCATGCGCATGGTCGATCTCGATGACATCACCCCTGGCGAGCAGACACTGAACGTGCTCTCGGAAGGAACGGTCAGGCGAATGCAGGTATTTCCGGTGCATGTCGACGGCAAAAATATCGTGATCGCGACATCCGACCCGGCCGACTTCGCCATTGGAGACACCCTGCGCTTCATCACCAACTGCAATATCGAACTCGTGGTGGCGCCTCGGGAGCAGATCAGCGAGGCCATCGAAAGGTATTACGGCAATGGGCAAAGTGAAATCGGGTCCTTGGGCGCCCTGATCGGAGAGATGGAGGATGGGTACGTTGAGATGGAGGATGAAACCGACCAATCCCAGTTCATGGAATCCGATTCCAAAGTGATCTCGCTGATTACCAAGATACTGACCGACGCTCACAGGCAAGGTGCATCAGACGTTCACCTGGAGCCCGGGTGCGGCACGAACCCATTCACCATAAGGTACCGCATGGATGGAGAATGCCAGGTCGTCCACAAGGTCCCCTATACCTACAAGAACGCCATCATTTCACGGATAAAGATCCTGGCGAATCTCGACATAACCGAACAGAGAAAACCGCAAAGCGGTAAAATTCTACTGAAGTATCGGGGACAACGACTCGAATACAGGGTTGAGATAACGCCTACCATCGGCAGCCAGGAGGATGCGGTGCTAAGGCTGCTCTCCGCGTCAAAACCGCTCTCCCTGGAGCAGATGCATTTATCATCATTCAACGTCGATGGCTTGAAGGAGCTCGTCTCAAAACCGCACGGCATCATCCTCTGCGTAGGCCCCACCGGTTCCGGAAAAACCACGACCATCCATTCGGCGCTCAAGCAGATAAACCTGCCGCAAAAAAAGATTTGGACGGTGGAAGATCCCGTGGAAATAATCCAAGAGGGGTTAAGACAGGTACAGGTGAACCAGAAGATCAATTTTTCCTTCAAAGAGGCGCTCCGCTCGTTTCTGCGCGCGGACCCCGACGTGATCATGATCGGCGAGATGCGCGACCCGGAAACAGCCAAAATCGCCATCGAGGCATCCCTGACCGGCCACCTGGTGTTCAGCACGCTGCATACCAACAGTGCAGCGGAGACCGTGGTACGCCTGATAGACATGGGAATGGACCCGTTCAACTTCGCCGATGCCCTGCTCGGGGTGCTCGCACAAAGGCTGGTGCGGAAACTCTGTGACGACTGCAAGAAACCGCATCCGGCGAGCCGTGCCCAGTACGACAACCTGGTCCGCCAATACGGCCCGGATCAGTTCCTGGCACACCGGATGCCGCCCTACTCCGAGGAGTTGCATTTCATGAAGAGCGCCGGGTGCGAAAGCTGTGCCGGTACCGGATATAAAGGGCGCCTTCCCCTGCATGAATTCATGATCGCCTCGGCAGATATCAAGGAAAAGATAAAAAGCCGCGCTTCACTGGAGTCGGTGAAGGAGGCGGCGCTTGGCAATGGCATGAGAACGCTCATGATGGACGGCATAGCGAAGGTTTTTGTCGGTTTGACGGATTTCGAACAGGTCTCCAAGGCCTGCATGCAGTGATTCAGAGTCCCCGTTCTCCCTGAATAGCCGCATCGGCGTGCGTCCGCACTGTTTCGACCCCCCCAAACTCCACGCGGTTTCGTCCCTTGCTCTTCGCCAGGTAAAGGGCCTGATCCGCGGCGCGTACCAGGGAGCCGGCATCGACTTCACCCGGGCCGCTCACTGCCGCGCCAAGGCTGACGGTGACCGGTATCCTCCCCTGCGGCGTTTTCACGGGATCGCGCCCAAGCAGCGAACGGATCCTCTCAGCCATGACCGCGGTGTTTTCCTCATTACAATCGGGCAGAACGAAGAGAAACTCCTCACCCCCGTAACGGCCGGCGGCGTCATAGGGGCGCATGAGAGACAGGATCCTATCGGCGCTCTCCCGGAGGACCGCATCCCCAGCCTGGTGGCCGTGGTCATCGTTTACCGCCTTGAAATGGTCGAGGTCGGCCATAATCGCTCCCACAGGAGTCCCCTCCCGTATTCCCCTGGCCAGCTCCCGCGCCAGAATGCGGAGGATCTCCTCATGGTTCCAGAGGCCGGTCAACTGGTCGTGGCTCGCCTTCGCCCGGAGGGCTTCGCGTGCCGTTATCAGTTCTTCCTGCAAATCGATTATGCGTCTGCCGGCGCGCAGACGACACCGCAGCTCATTTGCATTGTACGGTTTGGTAAGGTAATCATCGGCACCGGCATTCATCCCGGTGACGAGGTCCTCCGTCCCGTTGAGCGTCGTCAGGAGGATGAGGTAGGTATACGGCTCTTTCGCCTCTTCCCTCACCTTCCGGCAGAGTTCTACACCATCCATGCCGGGCATCATCCAGTCGAGGATGGCGAGCCTTGGGACCTCGGCGGATTGCAATATCTGCCACGCCTCGTTGCCGTCACGGGCGGTGACCACCTGGTACCCCCATTTGTGCAGATGGGCCTCGATGATCCGCCGTGAAACGGCATCATCCTCCGCAATCAGTATTCTCATCTCCAGTCCCCCCGATGAAAGCGGTCAGTGACCACTGCAGACGCTCGATCTCTACTTCCAGAGCGGCAAGAAACTCCGGCGCCTCGGCCATCTCTCCCAGTTCCCCCATCAGTTCAAGTTTGTGCGCCGCCTCGAACGGGGCGCGGGCCCCGAAATTGGCGATGGCCCCTTTGAGGGCATGGGCGGCGCGAGAAATCCGGAGGGGATCCATTGCACCGATGGCGTCACGCAGCTCAGCCATCTGCTTTGGTGATTCCTCCGCGAATATACCCACAACCTCCCGTAGCAGAGTCAGGTCTCCATCCACCCGAGCCAGGGCCTTCTGATGGTCGAATACTCCTGCTTCGGCCCTTGGTGCGCCTCCCGCCTCCGGCGTAAAGAGGCCCCGACTATCCAGCACCGTTTCCATTGCGACAGCCAGGTCCTCTGCCTTGAGAGGCTTGGAGAGGTAGCCGTCCATCCCAGCCCGAAGGCAGCTTTCTCTGTCTCCCTCCATGGCGTGCGCCGTGAGGGCGATGATGGGGATGTGCTCTCCGCTGGACTTTTCCTCCCCGCGGATCAGGGCTGTCGCCTCGAACCCGTCCATCTCGGGCATCTGCACGTCCATGAGAACGAGTTCGAAAGAGCCGCGTTCTCGACCTCGGAGGGCCGCGACAGCCTCCCTGCCGTTTGCCGCAACAGTCACGCAGTGTCCACGTTTTTCCAGCATGCGGACCACGACCCGCTGGTTTACCGTGTTGTCCTCGGCGAGGAGAATCCTCAAGGGTCTTTGTTTTTCCCGCAAGGAGTGGACGGTCACCAGCGGGGCCTCGGCGGACTCCGGAAGCGTCTTGCCGAGGACGTTCAAAATCGCGTCAAGCAGGGACGACTGCCCGATCGGCTTGGTCAGGTACGCCGATATCCCCAACTCCCGGCAACGGGCGGCGTCACCGCGCTGGCCGAAGGCGGTGAGCATCATGATGGTGGCGCCGGATTTCTCCTCACTTTTATTGATCCTCTCAATCAGTTCGAAACCGTTCATCCCCGGCATGTTGACATCGAGCAGCAGTAGACGGAAGGGGTTCCCTGACCGCCGGGCCTCCGCCATCATCCGCAGCGCCGTCACACCGCTGTCGGCCGCGACAGGCCGCATGCGCCATTTTCTCAACATCTGTGCCAGGATGCCCCTGTTGGTGGCGTTGTCATCGACCACGAGGACGCTTAACTCCTGAAGGAACCCCGGTTCCTCAGGAACCATCAGGACAGGGAGCCCATTTCGCAGCCCGAACCTCACGGTGAAATGGAAGGTGCTCCCGCGACCGACGGTGCTCTCCACCCAGATGCGCCCCCCCATCATCTCCACCAGACGGGCCGATATGGTCAGACCGAGCCCGGTCCCGCCGTACCTGCGGGTCGTGGAGGCATCGGCCTGTGAGAAGGGCTCGAAAATGTTCTTCAGCTTCTCCGCGGGGATACCGATGCCGGTGTCGGCAATGGCGAAATGAAGAGTCGCCTCATCTTCGCTGTCCCGTTCAGAGCTTACCGAAACGGCTACCTCCCCGCTTTCGGTGAACTTGATGGCGTTCGACATCAGGTTGACGATGACCTGTCGCAGGCGACCCGGGTCTCCGACTACGGGGTCGGGGACATCGGAGGGGAATCTCAAGGTGAGTTCCAGTCCTTTCTCGGAGGCCCGATAGGCAAGGGTGCGCAGAATATTTCCCAGGTTGCTGCGAAGTCCGAAATGTATCGATTCCAGATCCAGCTTTTTCCCCTCGATTTTCGAAAAATCAAGGATGTCGTTGATGACGGCCAGCAGCGACTCTGCCGACGACCTTACCGCCTTGACGTATTCCGTCTGTTCCAGGTCGAGATCGGTATCCGTGAGAAGGTCCGTCATTCCGATGACACCGTTCATCGGCGTCCGGATCTCGTGGCTCATGTTGGCCAGAAACTCGCTCTTCAGTCGGCTGGCCTGTTCCGCCGCATCCCTTGCCTTTTCCAGATCCTCTTCCATGCGTTTTCTTCCGCTGATATCGCGGATCGACTCGATTGCGCCGATGATCTTGCTTCCGGAGCCGTACAGTGGGGCCGCGTGGCCAAGCAAGAAACGCTGCTCGCCCCGCAGGTTCTCGACATACGCCTCGCCGATGAGGGTGTTGCCGCTCCACCCGGTTCGCTGGTACCTTTTCTCCATTGCGCTATCCGGCTTGGCAACGAGGTCTATGAGGATAGGACGGCGTTCGCCGTAAAACGGGATGGCATATTCATACTCCCCTTTGCCGAGCATCTCTTCCGCCCGCACACCACTGAGCTCTTCCATGGCGAGGTTCCAGGCGACGACCTTTCCCCCGCTGTCGATCACCATGGTCGCGTCCGGGTAGAACTGGATGATGTCCAACAATTGCTGCCGGGATTCGCGCAGTTCTTCCTCAGCCTGCTTGCGTTCCGTGATATCTCTTCCGGTTCCGGAAAAACCGATGTTATGGCCAAGGCCGTTCTTAAGTATCGAGCCGTTAAACTCGCAGAGAATTTGTCTTCCTTCTTTTGAGATAAAATCAGCCTCTACCTTCGCGTTGCCTGCTTGATATATTTCCTCAATAGCCTCGGTAACACGTTCGATATCTGCGCCTGAAAAGAAATCACGCCACTGCTTGGAAGATAACTCCCGATTGTCATAGCCCGAAATTTTGCTGAACGTTTTATTCCAGGTTAACAGCCTGCCCTTCACGTCGAATGCGTAAAAGATGTCGACAATGGAGTCTAAAGTGCTTTCGGAAAAGGCCTTTGCTTCCTTCAATGCATCGTCAGACCATTTGCTTTCGATGCACTGTGCGATCCTGCCGGCAACCGTATCCAGTTCCATCAAAATCTTCTCTGCGAGCGGAGTGCGGGCAAAGGTGGCCATGACTCCCACGAGCCGGTCGGAAACGATGAGCGGGTACCCGGCAAAGGCGACCATCCCCTCCCGCCGAGCCCATTCCCTGTCTCCGACACGCGGGTCGTTCAGCACGTCGTTGGTAAGGTGCGGCAGGCGTTCCCGGGCGATCAGCCCGATCTTGAACATCCCGACCGGCACCCGGCCGTGGGGCCCGTTGACATGTGTGTACAAGCCGGAACTCGCCTGCAGTTCGAGCATCTGCTCCGCTTCGTTGAGCGTCCAGATACGGAAGAACGCCACGTCCAGATACAGGACCATCAATTGGCAGCAACGTTGCAGTATTTGTCGCAGGTCCTGGTTCCTATTAAAGGCGCCACCTACCTCCGCGCGCAGCCAGGAAAGATGAACCCGGTTCGCCAGGTCCTCCTCCATCCGCTTGCGCTCGGTAATGTCCTCCTTGACACTGAGGAGGTGGGTAATCTCACCGGCGGCGTTTTTTATCGCCGATACGCAGACTGATTCCCAGAATAATTCCCCGTTTTTCTTCCTGTTGAGAATCTCCCCGTGCCATTCGTTTCCTGCGGTAATGTTCTCCCACAGCTGCCGGTAGATTTCAGCGGGAGTTTCACCCGATTTCAGGATGCGCGGATTCTGTCCGCTCACCTCATCCAGGCAATAGCCCGTCAACCGGGTAAACTTGGGGTTCACGTACTCGATGTTTCCGGCGCGGTCAGTAATAACGATGGAAACCGGGCTCTGCTCCACTGCCTGTTCCAGCTTGCGGATATGCTCCTCCACCAGCTTCTGTTTCGTCACATCCGCGGCGATCCCGACCCAGCGAAGCACGACTCCGTTTGCCCCGCGGACGGGATAGGTGCGGGCGTGGATCCAGCGCACTGTCCGGTCGGGACGGACGATGCGGTAGGTTTGGTCGAATGCCCCCCCCTGCTTTTGCTGCTCAAGGGCCGTGATTACCCGCGGCCGATCCTCTTCATGGATGCTCTCCACAAAGGACAGGGGGCGCTCGTAGATGCTCTGACGGCTCTGCTGCCAGAGCGTTTCGTAGGCGGGGTTTATGTAAATCATACTGCTCATGTCGCAGGGGATGAGAAAGATCACCTCTTCGAAATGTTCGGCGATCTGGCGGAAACGTTCTTCACTTTCCCTGAGCGCCTCTTCCGCTTTCAGGCGCTCATCCTCCATCAACTTCCTCTCGGTGATGTCCTCCTTGACTGCGATAAAACGGATAATGTTCCCCTCCGGATCGGCAACGGGAGAGATGGATGCGGATTCCCAGAACAGCTCACCGTTCTTTTTCTTGTTGCAAAACTCGCCATGCCATTCGCCGCCGGAAAGGACCGCCTCCCAGAGCTTGAGGTGAACCTCGGCAGGGGTCTTTCCCGATTTGAGGATACGGGGGTTTTGGCCGACGGCTTCGGCGGAGCTGTAACCGGTTAACCGGGTGAATTTGGGATTTACATACTCGATGTTCCCTTCCCGGTCGGTGATGATGATCGATGCAGGGCTCTGTTCGATCCCGCAGGAAACGGTGCGCAGATTATCCTCCATGCGCTTTCGCTCGGAGATGTCGCGGAACGACTGAATTGCGCCGGTGATCTCGCCCGCGCTATTGAAAAGAGGGGCTGCCGTTCCCTGCAGGTAAAGCTGCTCGCCCCGCTCGTTGCGGACATATGCCTCGCCGACAATGGTGTCGCCGTGCCGATTGGTGCGCTGGTACCTTTTCTCCATTGCGCTATCCGGCTTGGCAACGAGGTCTATGAGGATAGGACGGCGTTCCCCGTAAAAGGGGACGGCATATTGGTACTCCCCCTTGCCGAGCATCTCTTCCGCCCGCACGCCACTGAGCTCTTCCATGGCGAGGTTCCAGGCGACGACCTTTCCCCCGCTGTCAATCACCATGGTCGCGTCGGGGTAGAACTGGATGATGTCCAACGAGCGCTGCCGCGATTCGCGCAGTGCCGTTTCCGCCCGCTTACGCTCGGAAATGTCGAGCAGTGCCTGTATGAAGCCTCCCGGTGAGCCATCAGCCGCGGGAAAGGTTGACATGGAAGAAATGAAGTCGCGGCTGGTGCCGTTGTCGTTGGCCAGGGAGATTTCATCCATCTGCAATCCTTGATTCTGAAGAAGTTTCAGCTCTGAATCGTGAGTCTGGCCGGCCTGGTCTTGTGGAAAGATCTCAAAGACGTTTTTGCCTATCAGCTCTTCAATGGGGAGTCCGACAAGTTCCGCAAAGGCCTTGTTGCCGCCAAGGTATTTGCCGCCGACATCCTTGTAAAAAACGGGGATCGGGATGGTATCGATGAGGCTCTGGTGAAACTTGAGGTCGGCCTCCTTTTCCCTTTCGGCCTTTTTCATCAATTTGCCGGCCTGTTCGAACACTTTAAACTCGTAGACATCCAGCAGTGCTTCCAGAACCGCCACTTTTGCGTTCAGGGCGTTGATCGCCGCAACCTGCTCCTCACCGGACTTCATAGCGTTCACCTCGGTTCGAGCACCAGATTCTCAAACGGGAGCAAGGCCATCTTCACGTTACCCCTGCAACTCCTCATCCGGATCGCGGTAGCATTGGGTTTTGAAGAAATATCCCCTTAGCGTTCCGGGTTACCGGTCAGACAGGCGCGCCGACTTGGTCTCCCGTTTCCTGCGCGGCCGTGGCGACCGTGTTGGCCGAGTAGACGAGAACTCTGTTTTTGCCCGTCTTTTTTGCCTGGTAAAGGGCCTGGTCAGCCCTCCTTATCAGGTCGTCCGGCATGTTTCCGAGGGCGTCCGGTGCGCAGGAGACACCGATGCTTGCGGTCAGCCTCAGCTGGCGTTCCCCAAAGACGAACGTGGTGCAGGCGAACCTGTTTCTTAGGCGTTGGGCGATTTCGTGCGCCCTTGCCGAGGCAGTCGCCGGTAAAATGACAACGAACTCCTCTCCTCCGTAGCGCGCTGCCAGATCCGAGCCCCGGCACGCTTGCTGCAGGATGCCGGCGAAGCTGACCAGTACCTGGTCCCCTGCGGGATGCCCGAAGGTGTCATTGACTTTTTTGAAGTCGTCGATGTCGATAAGAAGCAATGATAACGGCAGCATGTTGCCGCGCTCCCTGTGGTCGGCAAGTACCTCGTCAAAGGCCCGGCGGTTGAGCATTCCGGTCAGGCTGTCACGCATGGCGATCTCTTTCACCTTGCTGAAGTCCAGAGCGTTCTTCATGGCCCGGGCGAAGGTTTCGGTGACGCCGGCGGAGAGCTGTGCGGAAAAACGGCCGATGAAACGCGGCTCGGGGAATATTTCAATCTGTCCCGACCCGTCGCCGAGATGAAAGGGGTAACACAGGCAGTTAGCGCCCCCCTCGAAATGAGGTTTCCCTTGCCGGACCTTCTCCCGTTTCTCCCCCTTCGCGTCTCCCCCGCCCGACACATTCAGCAGCACGCGAGCATGCGTGTCCGCTGGTTCCGCCGGTGAGAAGACGACCGTTTTTCCGCCGAAATTGCCGAGCAGGGAAAAAGTTATTCTGCGATAGGGAACATGCTCGTAGAGAACGCGGGCGGCTACGGCGCAGACGTCGCCAGGATCGAGGGTGGCGCTAACGGCGCCGGAAAATTTGCTTAAGAACAACGCCTCGTTGAGGAGTTTGCGCAGGCCTGAATCGGTGACGCCGCTATTCAGTTTGCTTTCTACTGATCCGCCCGGCTGCACGGATGCGGCAAAGCTTTCCGACGGCTGGTTCATCGGCTTTCACCTCCTCATTTAGTGGCTCACCAGGTACGGTATGTTTGATCGTTGGCCGTAAGTTAGCAATGCGCGCCGGCGGCGTATCCTGAGGACGAGTTGGCATGGCAAATAGGAGAACTGCTGCATTGACTTTCTCTGATCTATTGTTGCAGTCGATCGATGTCTTGTCACTATAAGGAAATTCCTCTCAGGGAAAAGGGAGACGACGTCGGGAAATTGAGGGGAAAAGGTGAAGAGTCAAGGGGAGAAGCGCTCGGGCGCACTCAGTTAGGGGATGAAGGGTAGCGGTGGGTTTTCCCGGTGCAGAAACCAGTTTCCAGTATGGCTTGAATGGACAGGTGAAAGGAAGGCCCCAAAAGTTGCGGCAGGCGGAACGGCGCGCTATCGATCGCGGGAGAGGTGGATAATTCAGTCCCGCTGTACGATCCCCACCTGCACCGCATGCTTCACAAGTTGCGCCATGTTGGTGACGTTCAGCTTCTTCATGACCTTGAGCCGATAGGTCTCCACCGTCTTGCTGCTGATCTGCAGCTCAAAGGCGATCTCTTTGCAGTTCTTCCCGTTGGCCAGCAAACGGAAGGCCTGCTCCTCACGTGGCGTCAGCGCATTTTGAAACTCGTCGTCTCTTGCAGTGAAGCCGGAAATGATGACGTCGCTCAGGCGAGGACTCAGGTACGAAGTAGCGTTGTATACGCAGCGAACGGCTGTAACCAGTTCCTCGGAGGCCCAATCCTTGAGGATGAAGGACCTGACCCCCAATTTCAGCGCCTCGATGAGGTACTGCTTGTCGGTATGCATGGTGAGGATGATGATCCCCACCTTCTCCGCTCTATCATGGATCATGCGGGCCGCCTCGATTCCGTTCAGCACCGGCATGGAGATGTCCAGCAAAACAACATCGGGCATGACTTCCAAAGTCCGCTCCACGGCGGTCTTGCCATCCTCCGCCTCCGCTACCACGGTCATGTCCTGCTCCCGATCCAAAAGCGCCCGCAACCCTTCGCGGAACATGGTGTGGTCATCTGCCAACAGTATGCGGATGCTCATATAACTGCTCCTCCCGTGAAACCGGTGGCTTTTTGTGCAATGGTTGTGAACTCAATTACTTTAAAGCACATTTCGCTGAACATACAACCCGAATAATTAGCCGTCGCAAATAATTCCAGCATCTGCGGGCTGTTAACACCTCACTTTTGCCCCTCTATCATGGCAATTCTTCCAAAGGCTATGGGTCGCCAGGCAGACAGTAACTCTGCTTCAGGCAGACAAATAGGATAAAAAGTTGGGTATTTAATTGGATTTTTCTGTTAAAGGTTTTATATTGACAGCGACGGGTACGCCTCCGTCCACCCGTTGTCGTCCCGGTGTTGTCGCCCTTGCTCATCCGAGGCATCTTCCGGCGACGACTATGAGTCTGCGGCCTATTGATATTCAGGTATTTAAGGGGTAATGGATGAAGAATGCACAAGGCGACGCGGGTGCAACAGCCGAGTTTAGCGATGATATGACAGCAGGCTCGCAACAGTCGCGAAGCGAAGGCAGCGCTTCGGAAAACCTCATGAGAAATGCCCTGGATTCCATCAGTGATTCAGTCATTGTTGTTTCCGACCACTGGAAAATCCAAAGCGTTAACGCCGCGACCTTCGAAATGTTTGGAGTGCGGCAGCCTTTCTCACTCGACCACCTCCCTCTTGACGCGCAGGCCGGCATTCAGGCCGTATCGCAAGGCTGCCTGCCAAAATACCACATGGAATATTGCTTCCTCCCCTCCAGCGATCCGGATCCTCGTTGGGTTGCGATGTCTGTTGCTCCTTTGCGCGATTTCAGGGGCGGAGCAGTGATTTGGCACCGCGATATTACCCAGGACAAACAACTTGCAGATCAACTGGAGAAAAAGGCCGCGATGCTGGACGATTCTTCCAGACAGGTGCCAGGGGTAAAGTACCTGTTCCAGATTTTCCCGGATGGAAGTCACCGCTTCCCGTATTTAAGCGAGGCGGCCCGCGACATCTTCGGGTTGAGTCCGGAAGAAGCACAGGCCGATGCCGAGGCAGTGTTCGCCCGTGTACATCCCGAGGATTACATCGGCCTGATTACCTCCATTGAGAAGGCTGCCGGCAATCTGACACCTTGGGAGCATGAGTTCAGGATGAATCTCTCCCACGGCGAGCGCTGGCTTCGGGCTGCATCAAGGCCTCAACAGCTTGAAAACGGCAGCCTCTTATGGCACGGTTATGCCGAAGACATCACCAAGCGAAAGCATGCTGAAGAAGAGCACCTCTGTAATATAGCCAGGAACAGGTTAGAGCACGAGTGGGCAGAACGTCAAATCAGGGAGAGCGAAGAGAGATATCGGATCTTGTTTGAAGCCTCACCCACGGCGATCGGGATGGCGGACTACGACGGTCGCTTCTTGGCCTGCAACCCTGCTTGGCACGCCACGTTCGGATTCAGTGACGAGGAGTTTCGGCATACTTCGCTAGACGCCTTGTTGGTCGATCCTGCACAGAGCGGGTTCCTGATGACCATGCGGGTATCGGGAAAGATACGAAGCGTCCAACTGGAGTTGAAGCGTAAGGACGGTTCGACTTTCAGCGGCTTGCTTAATGCCGACCGGATTGAGATGAAGGGACGAAATGTAATCCTTGCCAATATTCTGGACATAAGTGAGCAAAAGCGCATGGAACTGGAATTGCGCAGGTTGCAGGAATCTCTTGAACTGCGAGTGGCGGAACGCACGGCAGAATTAACGGACGTAAGCCAGCAACTCATGCAGGTAAACCGGGAGATAACGAATGAGTTGAAAGAGCGTGTGAGTGTCGAGCACCAACTCAAGATATCCCGTGATCGACTGGTTTCCCTGGCGGCAGAATTGAATCTTACCGAAGAGCGCGAGCGCAGGCGCATCGCGACGGAGCTTCACGACGGCGTAATTCAGGATCTGGCGCTCGGGAAACTGAGACTGAAAATGACGCAACAAGCAGAGATGGACGGGGTCACGTCTTTGATCGGAAAGGCGATACAGGATATCCGTGAGATCTGTTTCGAACTAAGCCCTGCGCCTCTCTATGATCTGGGACTTCCACAGGCCATCGGAAGCCTTGGCGAGCGCCTTGCCAGGGATCACGGGTTCAACTTCTCCATGCGAAACATGCTTCAGACCGACTCCATGCCGGCCGATATGCGAACCGTGCTTTACCAGACAGCGCGCGAACTGCTGACAAATGCGGTAAAGCACGCCGGGGCAGATCACGTTACCGTACAGATACGGCACAAACTGGGAATGCTGCAGCTAACGGTGATCGATGACGGCGTCGGATTCGGCTCCGAGTTCACAAAAGGATTTGGCCTGTCAAGGATAGGGCAAAGAATCGACTGCTTGAACGGAACGATGAGAATTATTTCTAAACCGGGAAAGAAAACGATAGTGGTAATTGTCGTGCCAATTGATTTGTCCTGATACCTGCGCACGAAGCACAAGGAAACCGAAGGTCTCCGGGGGCAAGCGGATTCGCTGCTGCTGTTATCGGCAGCGCAGCCACGGAAACATGCAGTTGAGGCAACCAGTCGCCACCGAAGAGACGATGACGGCTGGCGGTGAATCAGATCCTGTCGGTGAAACCCTTGGCTTCCTATCCTCCATTCCCCGAAAAACAGCAGCCCCCTCTGAAGGTTCCCCCCCATCCTCCTCTAAGCATTGCGCACGGTTCCCGAAGGAAATTACCGATAGTGACATAACCAGCATTTCCATCTAAGCTTCCATGGATTACAGCCAGCCAATCTGCGGCTAAATGGGACGAACAGAAGGAGAGCATGCCTTGAAAGACCCAAAAAACATAACCAGATCGCGACTCCTCATCGCCGAGGACGACCCGATGCTCAGGCAGATTATGGGAATAATTCTGAGGCGGGATAATTACGACATCGACTTCGCCGAGAATGGACAGGTGGCTGTCGAGATGTGGGAAAAGGGGGGGTACGACCTGATTCTTATGGACGTGCAGATGCCATGGCTGAACGGTTTGAACGCCACCGCAGCCATTCGGGAGAAAGAGCATTCCCATGGCGGCCATACTCCCATTATCGCCATGACAGCCCACTCCTTGCAGGAAGACAGGCAGAGATGTTTGGCCGCAGGCATGGATGCCTGCCTTTCCAAGCCGTTAGACTTGAAGGAGAGCCGGCAGGTGATTCAGGAAATGCTCTACCAGGCAAAGGTTGAAGAGGAAATAGGGTGAAGCTCTGACGGGAGATAGTTGCAGGTAAGCGGGCCCGCGGATAGGAGACCGTCCTCTGCAGCCGGCATAGGGGGCAGTTGATAGAAGGCCTGCTCACCCTGGCGCGCAGCACCCTAACCTTGAGGGGTAAGATCTATGTACGAGCCGCTACGCAAAGAGAAGAGAGAGTTCGAAGCACGACGCCGCACCCAAGAGCGCCTGAGAGAAAGCGAAGCGATGTACCGCTCGCTTTTCGACAACATGCTGAACGGATTCGCCCATTGCCGCGTGATCTTTGAGGGGGGAACCCCTCTCGACTTCGTCTACCTGAGTGTCAACGATGCTTTTGAAGAACTCACGGGCATGAGAGATGTGATCGGCAGGAGGATGACAGAGGTCGTTCCGGGCATAAGAGAGCGCGACCCGGGGCTTTTAGACAGATATTTCCAAGTTGCGCTGACCGGAAAACCGGAGCGTTTTGAAATATACGTGGAAGCGTTGAGGCAGCGGTTTCGGATTTCCGTATACAGCCCGGCCAAGGAGTATTTCATAACCGTATTCGACGTCATAACGGAGCGAAAGCTGGCCGAGAAGGCGGAGCGAGGGGACGAGGAGCCTTTAAAGCCGGCCTTGCAGGGAGCAAATGACGGTTTGTGGGACTGGAATCTCAGAACCGGCGAACTCTCCTACTCGCCGCGCTGGAAGTCCATGCTGGGGTATGCCGATGAAGCGCTGGGAAACCGCTTCGAAACCTTCGAGCGCCTTCTCCACCCGGAAGACAGAGAAGCTACCCTGGCCCATTTACGCGATTTCCTGGAGATGCGGACACCCAGGTATGAGGCGGAGTTCCGGATGCGGCACAAGGAAGGTCACTACCTCTTTATCCAGTCCAGGGGGATCATAATTCGTGACGATGATGGTGAAGCATTGCGCGTGGTGGGTACGCATGTGGACGTGACAGAACGGAAGAAGCTGGAGGGGCAGATCCGCCAGGCTCAGAAGATGGAAGCAGTCGGCCAACTTGCCGGAGGTGTTGCCCATGACTTTAACAATATCCTTTCAGCGATTCTCGGGTACGCCCAGCTGATTCAGGAAAGCGATCCCATTGAACCCACCCAAAGCTTTGTCGAAGAGATAATCAAGTCATCAAAAAGAGCCACAGCACTAACCCAAGATCTCCTTGCATTCAGCCGAAAACAGGAAGTAACTCTGGCCGTGGTGGATCTCAGTGCAGTAATAAGGGAATTCAAGACGTTTCTCGGCAGGGTGATCAGGGAAGATATCGAGCTGAAAATAAGCTGCGCCGGAGAGGTCCTTCCGGTCATGGTGGATCGCGGGCAGATAGAGCGGGTGCTAATGAACCTGGTGGTCAACTCACGGGACGCCCTGCCAAACGGCGGTGAAGTGTTGATCGAAACAGGCCCCGTAGTTCTGGATAAGGAGTTCATCCAAGCGCACGGATATGGCAAAGCAGGTGCCTATGCCTTGGTCTCGATTTCCGACAACGGCGTTGGCATGGATAGGGAGACGCAATCAAGGATCTTCGAGCCGTTTTTCACCACGAAAGAACAGGGAAGCGGGACCGGGCTCGGTCTTTCCATGGCCTATGGGACCGTCAAGAAACACGACGGCTTCATCACCGTCTACAGTGAGCCTGGAGCCGGAACTATATTCAAAATCTACCTCCCTCATGTGCCGGCTGCGGCGCCGGTCCACAGTATGATCCCAAAAGGTCCGGTCGCTCTGCGGGGCGGGGAGGAAAACATCCTTGTGGGCGAGGACGATGAAGCCTTGCGAAGGCTGACCACAAGGGCGCTCAGTCACTACGGCTATCGTGTCATCGGGGCCGTAGACGGCCAAGACGCTGTGGACAAATTTATGGAACACGGGGACGGCATCGATCTTGTCATCCTAGACGGGATCATGCCCAAAAAAAACGGTATAGAGGCCTGCCGTGAGATGAGATGGATCCGCCCCGACCTCAAAGCGGTCTTTGTAAGCGGATACGCGAAGGACATTTTTGCGGCGGGCAATGCACTTGATGGAAATTCGATCTTTATACAGAAGCCTGTTGCCCCCCATGAACTTTTGACAAAGATAAGAGAGTTGCTTGATGCCGGACGCCAAATTCCGGCAGGAGGTGGCGCTTGCTCACAGCGAAGCCGGTGATACTCTGCGTTGACGACGATCCGAGTAATCTCAGGCTCCTGGAAAGGACACTGGGTGCGTCGGGTTATCTGGTCGTCAAGGCCAGTGATGGCCGGGACGCCCTCGACATAATCGGCCGCCGCAAGATCGATGTGGTGCTCACAGATGTCCTGATGCCGAATGTCAACGGATTCGAAATCTGCCAGAGGATCAAAGGGGATGAAAGATACCGGCATATTCCTGTGGTCATGATGACGGCCTTTGACTCCAGGACAGACCGCATCCACGGCATCGAGGCAGGGGCGGACGATTTCCTTCGCAAGCCTTTTGATCATGGCGAAGTAATGGCAAGGCTGAGGATGCTTCTCAGGACAAAACAGCTCGATGAAATGCTGGGGGATTCCTACCGAAACATCCGGAACCTAACATCGTTCGGCAGCCACACCATGACCTCCTTTCACCCTTCACGGTTTGACCTCTTGTCGCAGATCGACAGCCTCGCCGGCCAGCTCATCAGAAAGCACGCTGATGATGCGGGGAGACCCTCAACGATCCTGGTACGCGTTTTCGGTGTAAGCTCATTTGAATGGTGCCGCTATGAGTATGTTTCCGGAAAGTTTAAGCGCAGCACCTGCGTCGTTGATGTGCCACCGAGTGATTCGGAAAACGGGGTCGGCTGCTACAACAATCCCCGGTCGTTGCCCCAATTCCAGAGGCTCATTCAAGCACTCGACACCCTGGGCACCGAGGTCGCAAACATCGTCTGCTATCCAAGCAACATGGCCTGCATTTTTGCGCTCAACTACGGGAGGGAAGTGACGAAGTACGACGCAACGGTGCTGGAGTGCCTTGCCATGCAAACACTTTTCTTCGCCCACCTAGCGTCACAGATCAGGGAAAACGAAGAGGCGTTGGCCTATACGGTGCACTCTCTGGCGAGGGCGTCCGAGGCAAATGACGAGGATACCGGCGATCACATCCTGAGAGTCGGCGAATACTGCGCTATCCTGGCGAAAGAACTCGGCCTGGCGGAGGAGACGGTAAATACGCTCAGGCTGCAGGCAGTGTTGCACGATGTAGGCAAGGTCCATATCCCCGTGAGGATACTAAGGAAAGCCGGGGCACTCGATACGGAGGAATGGGAGATCATGAAGCGCCATACCCTGATCGGCGCCAAGATCATCGGGGATCACCAGAAGTTTCGTACTGCTCGTCTTATTGCCCTCTCCCACCATGAGAGATGGGACGGAACCGGCTATCCCCACGGCCATTCCGGTGAGAGCATTCCTCTTGAAGGAAGAATAATGAACATGGCAGACCAGTACGATGCACTGAGGAACGCAAGGTGCTACAAACCTGCGTTCAATCATGCCAAGACGGTTCGGATCCTCATCGAAGGAGACGGCAGGACCATGCCGGATCATTTTGATCCGCAGGTGTTACGGGCATTCCGGGAGACCACGTCGCTGTTCGAAGCTGTCTATGAGACGAGTACAACGTAATGAGAAGGGGCAACGTGTAATGCGTGACGCAAGTGACAGAGATTCCAGGATGGCGGGTGTTGTTGCCGACATGACGGAACAGAAAAAGCCAAGCGAGGAAGCCAACGGCATCCGGAAAACGGAATCGGTCGGTGTCGCGGCCAGTGGGTTGGCCCACGACTTCCCCCTGTGTCAGGATAGTTGTCGCCTCGGAGGGGCCGTTTAGGCCCGGGTTTCTGGCCTGGTTAGGCGGTGAGCGCAGCGAGCTCGCCGGTTAGATCAGAAATCCGGAACCGGTAATATCCGGCGGCCCGCTTTTTCCCAACATCTGTGACCGTATGGGACCGGGTATTGAGTGCGGCCGGGCAAGGTCGCATAGTCTAGCGGGTGAGATTCCCGCCCCGGAAGGCAGGCCAGCCACCGGGCAGCGAGTCCTTGGAGGCTTGGCGGTAACGTCGAGCTTTAAGCGTAGGACAGCAGGCAGGTAGGCCGTAAGCCGAAAGGTTGAAGGGATTGAGCCTCGAAATTCAACAGGTGGGAAGGACGACGATTTTCAATTGTCGGAAGTCAACACGGACGCGAGCGATAATGGCAAGAACGCATCCGCTTCCCCGGGGTCAGAGACCATGGCATGCCTGACAATGTGATTATGCGGCAACCCGGGAGGCCCTGCGCCTCTTCTCGAAAGGGGAGTATGCCGGACAACCGAAGAGGGAGAAAGGCAAATGCGGCGTAGGGAGTCGGATGGCTCCGTAATGCATCCGGCGGCGTCCGCTTC
>DNRQ01000188.1 GCA_003499925.1 Geobacter sp. | reverse complement strand
ATGGAAGAGGAACTCGGGCTGTAGATCCAGAGCAGAGGCGGCAATTTCCCGATCAACTGGATGCCAAGTCCTGCGCTATCAACTTTTCTCTCCGCAACGCGACTACTCACTCTCCTCCCCCCAGCGGGNNCCCCTCCGGGGGAGGGGATATTCGCTATGAAATCATTTAAGCTAAAAAGGTAACAAGAGCATGCGGTTTTGAATCAGCGTATTTTGTCCAGGGGGTCCGGGGTAAGGAAACGGGTATCGATCCGCCGCAACGTGGCAGCCCTCTCGATGCCGGTGCTCCTGTCGTCTCTGTTCCAAAGACTCGTCTCGATAGTGGACATCTTCATGGTCGGGGGGCTGGGCGCGGCGGCGATCGCCGCGACGGGCCTGGGCCAGCTCCTGATCTTCGTGGTGATGACGGTCTTCTGGGGTCTCGCGACGGGCGCCACCGTGGTCATCGCTCACCTGTGGGGCGCCGGGCGCCGCCTGGAGGCGAGAAGGGCGGCCTTTGCCTCCCTGCTTTTCAGCGCGCTGCTGGCCGTGGCGGCAACCCTGCTGGGCCTTTTCTTCGGCGAGGACGTGGCGCGCTTCATGGGCGCCAGCAGCGACGTGATGGCGTTTGCCTCGGATTACATCCGGCTGGTATTTCTCTACTTCGCCTTCACCGCCGGGCTTAACACCCTCTCCGCCATCATGCAGGGGACCGGCAACACCAAAACCCCGATGCAGGCGGTCATCCTGGTCAACATCCTCCATATCGTCATCGCCTACCCGCTCATCTACGGCCACTACGGCTTCCCCAGGATGGGGGTGGTGGGAGCCGCCTATGCCATCAACCTCTCCGAGATGTGCGGCTTCATCTATCTCCTGGTGCAGGCGCTCCGCAAGGGTTACCTGAAGGTGGGGCGCCCCGACCTGGTCCTGCTCCGCAAGGTCTGGAACATCGGCTATCCGGTGGCGCTGGAGCGGATCGCCCAGCAGTCGGGGCAGCTCTTCTACTCGAAATTCATCATCGGCTACGGCACCGCCGCCTACGCAGCCCATCAGATCGGGCTCTCCATCGAATCGCTCTCCTTCATGCCCGGCGCCGGGATGGGGATTGCCGCCTCCACTCTCATGGGACAGGCGCTGGGGGCGCGCAAGATCAGGCGAGCCCATCTAAGCCATACGGAGGCGCTCCGGCTTGCCATCCTGGTCATGGCGGCCATGGCGCTGCTCTTCTTCTGTCTGCCGCACCAGCTGATCGCCCTCTTTACCAGTGATGCCGAGGTGATTGAGAAGGGAAGCGTGTTCCTGAGGCTGGTCGCCTTCGCCCAGGTGCCGCTTGCCATCTCGTTCGTCTACGCCGGAAGCCTGCGCGGCACCGGGGATACCCATTACGTATTCCTGGTGACCCTTATCGCGATGTGGGGGATCAGGGTGCTCTTCTCCTACATCGCCGCCGTGCCGTTGCATCTCTCCCTCTATGCGGTCTGGGGTGTCTTCCTGATTGACTGGTTCTTCCGGGCCGCCGCCTTCGCCTGGCGCTACCAGCGCCGCGACCTGCACAGCGTGACCATCTAGCCATGGAACTCTCCTTCACACCGACCCTGGACCAGGGCGAAGCCGCAAGGCGGCTTGACGACCTGCTGATTCCCGGCTCCCTTCTCGATGCAGACCTGGAAAGAAGGGTCGATCGGCTCGCCGGCGCCTTCCAAAGCTTTGCCGCCAGCTATCCCCTCCCCCTTTGGGCTCCCGGCCTGATCATCGACCACGAGATGAGGGGATTGACGGAGGCGCTCTTCCCGATGTCGCAGGTGAGGGGGGCCTTCGACCTCGTGCTCAGGCGGGGCTGCCGCTTCCCCCCCCTGCTCTCGGGATCGTATCTGCACAGCGCCGCAAGCTGGCTCGACCTGCTGCACAAGTTCAGGCCGCAGCTGCTCCGCGCCGATCCCGCAAGCACCCTGCGCGAGCTGGCCGCCGACCCCGATGCGCGCAGACGCTTCCTGTTCGCCCTGTTGCTGCCGCACCATTTCGGCGGGGCCTTCGACCGCTATCCTCTGCAGTCGCAGTGGCTTGAACTCTGGCTTAGGGAGAATTCCGAGAGGCTCAACGGGAGGATCCGCGCGCTGGACAGCGCCTGCGGCAGCGGAGAGGGAAGCTACGGGCTGGCCGAGCTGGTGAGCGCGGCCGGCTTCGGGGGAGAGGGTTGCGTCGTGGACGGTTCGACCCTTGAGCCGATCGAGCTCTTCGCCGCGGCCCACCTCTTCTTCCCCCACGATCCGGACCGGGAGAGGGAGTACCGCCGCAGAGTGGCGCCTCTGCTGATGGAGACGGCCCCGGTGCCTATGGAGTTTTATCTGGATGAGGTCGGTTCTGCAACGAGTAGGGAGCCGTACGATCTGATACTTTGCAATGGTCTTCTCGGGGGACCGCTCCTGCACGAGACGGCCGAGCTGTCAGGCGCCATCGAGGCACTGGCGTCCCGGCTCACCCCGGGCGGGGTGCTGCTCGCTGCCGACCGGTTCCACGCCGGCTGGCGTTTGCGGGTTCCTGCGGAGAAGCTATGCGACATGATGCAGGAGCACGGCCTGACCCCGCTGCAGGTCCCGGCGGGAGTAGCCGGGCTCAAACAAAGGTAGGGTGGGCCCCGCCCACCAAGCCTTACTGGCGGTGGGCACGGCCCACCCTACGCGTGCAACTCCCGGAAGGTTCAGCGGTAAAACCAAGTAAGGGCCGGGAGGTTTTACCCCCAGCCCCAGCCTCTCTTTACCTTTACCTTTACCTTTACCTTTACCTTTACCTTTACCTTTACCTTTACCTTTACCTTTACCTTTACCTTTACCTGCCTCTCCCTGCCTCACTACATCCGCATCAGCACGCCGCCCCAGGAGAGACCGCCGCCGAAACCCATCATCAGCACCAGGTCCCCCGGCTTGATGACGCCGTTTCTGCGGTTCTCGTCGAGCACGAGCCCCACCGAGGCCGCCGCGGTGTTGCCGTAACGGTCCAGGTTGAGCAGAAACTTCTCCTTGGCGATGCCGGTCTTTTTCGAGATGAAGTCGATGATCCTGACGTTGGCCTGATGCGGTATGATGTGGTCGATATCCTCGGGATTGACGCCGCCGCGCTCCGACAGGTCCTTAATGATGCGGGGGATCACGTCGGTCGCGAAGACGAAGACGCTTTTGCCTGCCATCTTGAAGGTGTTCTCCTTGAGCGCGATGCTCTCGGCGCTGATCGGTTTCCTGGAACCGGACGATGGGACCTGGATCAGCTCCCACCCCTTGCCGTCGCTCTTCATGACGCTCTGCAGGATCCCCTTGCCGGAGATGCCGGCCCCCAGTATCACGGCACCCGCTCCGTCCCCGAACAGCGGGGCGGAACCACGGTCGTCATAATCGAGTATCTTCGAGTAGGTGTCGGCACCGATCAGCAGCACCTTCTTGTACTTGCCGGAGCGGACCAGGTTGTCCGCCACCTCCATGCCGTAGATGAAACTGCTGCAGACCGCGTTCATGTCGAAGGCGAAGGCGTTGTCAGCACCGATGTTCTTCTGCACCATGCAGGCGGTGGCCGGGAGGATCATGTCCGGCGTCGAGGTGGCTACGATGATGCAGTCGAGCTCCAGCGGGTCCACATTGCCGTTCTCCAGCGCAAGTAGTGCCGCGGTGGTGGCAAGGTCCGAGGTCGATTCCCCTTCCCCGGCGAAGCGCCGCTCGCGTATTCCGGTCCTGGAATGGATCCAGGTCTCCGCATCGTCCACCAGGTAGTCGAAATAACCATTCTTGATCACGTTGGCGGGAACATGTCCACCTGTCCCGAGTATTTCTGACCGCACCATACCTGTATCCCCTCTGGTTCCGTTATACCGTATACGCCCCTCGTATCCTTGCCCTTATCTCATGATAGAAAGGTGTTTGTCAATTAATACTGCTCCTGATCGCTGCTACCCTTGTCGAGGAGCGCATCTACCACCCCGTAGAACCAGAGCACCATAAAGGCACCCAGCACCCAGGGTGCGAAGGGGGTATCGGCCCGGATGCCGGCCAGCACCTTTTCCGCATCCAGTGCCCCGCCCCTTCCCGCCAGCATCAGCTTGCCGGCGCTGCGCAAGGCGATGTAGAGGGCGGCGAGGATGAAGACGTTGTCGAGCAGTATCATCACGCCACCCTTCAAGCGGCGCCCCAGGCAAAGCTGCCCCAGGCCCGGCAGCACGAATGCCGACAGCGCCACACATTTGATCTTTTTTCTCATGACCTTCTCCCTCCGAGGAATTGGTTTTATGTTGTGGAACGCGCACTTTTTTGCTAGTTTCCACCCTATGGAAAGAGCATCCCGCATGAAAAGACGCGACGGCATCATCCCGCTGCTCAAGGACCCCAGCCCCGACGTGCGCCAGGCGGCTGCCCGGGCGCTGGAGACGCTGGAGGCATCAGAGAGCCTGGAGGAGGTCTTCGACAGTCTGAAGCGGGGCGACCGGGGCACCAAGATCAGGGCGATCTATGCCCTGGGGCGGATCGGCGGCGAGCAGGTGGTTCCCATTCTCCTGTACTGCGCGGGTAGAAGCGAGGAGGACATCAGGTATGCGGCCATCAAGGTGCTGGGTGAGCTGGCCCGCCCGGAAGCGCTGGCGGCGCTGGTGGAAAAACTCCTGGATCCCTCGCCGGACCTGCGCGCCGTCGCCATCGAGGCGCTCTCCCACTACCGGGACCCCGCGCTGGTGCCGAAGCTGATCCCCTTCCTGGACGAAAACGACGGCCTGCTGGATGCGGAGGCGGCGCTCGCCCTGGGACGCATCGGGGACGCCGCCCTGGCGGAACCGCTCATGAAACTGTTGAACTCCCCGCACGAGAGAACCCGCGCTGCCGCGGCCACCGCCCTTTCGCTCCTCCCCTGATCCTGGCTAGAAGTAGCGCGACACGTCAATCCCCTTCACCAGCGGGTCAACCAGATCGACCACGAAGCCGCCGCCTCCGGCCAGGCTCCTCAGCTCCGGCTCGCGCAGCGCGCTCCCGGTGCCGTCCATGATCACCTTGACCACGGCCGCACCGCACTCCTGCGAACTCGGCGTGAATACCACGGCAATCTCGTTGCTGTCCAGCCGCACCAGGCTTCCGGTCGGAAACCTGCCGGTGAGCTCCAGGAAGCGCTCCACGATCTCCCCGTCCAGACTGGTGCCGCACAGGCTGCGGATCTTGTCGACCGCCTGCTTGGGCTGCATCGGCCGCTGATACGCCCTGAGCGTGGTGGTCGCGTCGTAGCAGTCGGCGACGGCGACGATCCCGCTGGCAACGCCGAAGCTAAAGCTCCTGGCCCACTCCGGATATCCCTCCCTGTCGTGACGGATATGATGCCCCAGCACCGCTTCGGCCACCTGCGCGGGGACCCCCTCCATCTGGCGCACGATCTCGGCGCCGAATTCCGGGTGCTTCTTCATCTCCAGGTATTCGTCGTTGCTGAGCTTGCCGGGCTTGTTCAGTATCCCCTTGTTGACCCGGGTCTTGCCGACGTCGTGCAGGAAACCGGCCATCCCCGCCTGTTCCACCTGGTCCGCCGGCTGTCCCATGGACGCCGAGAGCGCCATGGCGAGCACCCCCACGTTGACGCTGTGCTGGAAGGTGTAGTTGTCGTAGTCCTTGATCATGGTGAGGCCCAGAAGGGCCGCCGGTTCCCGGACCGCGGCCGAGGCGAGGCTGCTCACCACCGTCAGCATGCGCCGGCTGTTCGGGATCCTGCCGTTGCCTATCTCATAGAAGATGTCGCGGATGGCGCCCACAGCCTCGTTGTAGGTCTTGGCGAGGTTATCCTCCTCCCTGACCTCGATGGAGCTGATGGCAGCCAGCGCCAGCCCCTCTTTGAGCTCGGCAGCTCCGCCGGCCGGCTCGGCCATGAGCCGCGCCAGGGCCATCAGGTCCTGATCCGACACCCCGGGCTTCAGGGTGATGCCGAAAACCCCCTTCTCCTCGAGCCGGCGCGAGAGTTCCTGAAGCGGCGCCGTCGGCGCAAAGAAGAGGTGCTCCCCCACGCTGAGGACCCCGTCCACCACGGCGAGCCGGATCTCCCCCCCTTCCCGGTGCATGACGGAGGCGACCAGCGCCATCTCCCGGAACGGCTGCAGGGAAGCCGGATGCCCGGCCGGGTAATACCCCCCTCCCCGGATCCCCCCGGAAAGAAGCGTCGCCAGCCGTTGCGCATGCTGCATCCCCTGCTCAGTCATGGATTCCTCCGGAAACTCTCTCTATGGCGTCCTGCGACTCGCGGCACGCCTCGGCCAGGGCGCCGCTTCCCGCCGCAAGCGCGGTCAAAGCCGGCAGGGCGGCCTCGTCCCCCAGAGCCCCGAGCGCCGAGGCGACCGCGACCTTGAGTTCCAGCCATCTCCCCAGCACCGGCCAGCCCCGCGGTACCAGCAGCTTCAGAAGCGGCCCCGTGGCCCGGCGGTCGCCGATGCGCCCCAGGGCGGCCAGCAGCTCCTTCTTGGCCTCGAGTCCATTCAGCAGCAGATCCCGGCGCTCCAGGAGCTTCAACAGCGCAGGGACCGCCTGCCTGCTCCGCATCAGTCCCAGCGAGAGGATCACATGCCTGACCACCCCGTCTTCCTGCTCCTCCAGAAGGGGGACCAGCATGCTCTCCGCCGCCTCGCCGCCGATTTTCATCAGGGCACGGACCGCCTCCTTGCGCACCCGGACGTCCTGATGGTAGAGCGGCCTCTTCAGCTCGGGGAGGCAGCCGCTGCAGCGCAGCTCGCCGAGTATGGCGACCATGTTCCTGACCACGTACCAGCGCTCGTCCTTCAGCATGGCCAGTGTCGGCGCGATCGCGGGGGTGCCGAGGCTGACCAGCGCCGTGGCGAGCGCCTTCCGTTCGTAGAGCCCCCCTGCCAGGCAGATCCTCTGGATGATCCAGTAGGCCCCCTTGCCCCCCAAGGCCGCCAGTACCCGGTGAATCGCCTCTTTGTCCCGGCACTCCCGGCTCTCCAGGGAGGCGAGCAGCTGATCCGCCGCCCCGTCCGCCAGTTGCTTCAGGATGAAAAGGGCATATTCCCTTTGCGGCAGGCTCCTTTGCTGCTCCAGGTGCTGTCGCAACAGCTCCACCAGAACCGGCAGTAAGGCTGCCTCTGCCGGCACCGCCCCCATCCGGTCCAGCAGCTGGCGGCCCAGCGCCTGGTAGCGCGCATCGTCCGCTTGCAGCGCCATCATCTCCAGCAGCTGGGTCACGCTGCGCCTGTCGGCCGGGTCCAGGGAGTGGACCGCCAGCTCCAGGTCGCCGAACCCTTCCGGCCCCCCCCCCGCCTCGCCCGACTGCTCCGGCTCCCCGAAGCTCGCCCGGGCGCGCTTGGCCCAGATGACGTCGAGGTCCTTCTCGTTGATCCAGATGGTCGACACCCCGCCCTGCTCCAGCTGCCTGGCGAAGCCGCCGGCGGCCGCGGTCTTGTGCGGGTCGCCGCTCAGCAGCTCGACGAACGCCTCCAGGTCGCCAAGGAGCAGGTCCTGCATGAAGGTGACGCTGGCTATGCGGCGGATGAAGCATTCGTGGGCGAGCTGAAGCACCATGGTGCTTGCCTCCACCGCATCCCCGTCCAGCAGCAACCCCTGCCGGCTCACGGAGAGGAGCAGCTCCCGTTCCGAAAGGAGCGCCCGGAAGATCTCGAAGACGCGCTGCACCGTCTCGGTGCGATAGGGGTGCCCCTGCGGGTAGAACCCGGCACCCTTCACGGCCCTGTGCAGCTCGACGAGCCCCTGCGACAGCGAAACGACGGTTTCCGTCGCCGGCACCACGAGCCTTAACAGCTTTTTCTGCTGAGCGGTCAAACTCTCCCCCGATTCCAATTAGAGCCGTCGCGATTTTATCTTAGAGAGCGAAAGCTTGTCAAACTAATAGACCTCAAGGACCGCGGAGTTGACAGTTTGCGGCAAACGGCTTACTATTCGGCCAGGCTTTGCAGCGCTAATCGTGCAGCTTTAACGCCTCAGGGCGCCGGGGAGATATGGCAAGGGTAAAGGTGAAGACAGGCTACGTCTGCTCGGATTGCGGCGCGGTGTACCCCAAGTGGCAGGGGCACTGCAGCGCCTGCGACGCCTGGAGCACCGTGCAGGAGGTGCGCCTCCCCTCCCCCGGCCGGCGCGAAGGCTTTGCCGGCGCCACCTCGTCGGTCACCCTGCTGTCCGACGTGCAGTTCACCGAACAGCCCCGTTTTTCCAGCGGCAGCGAGGAGTTTGACCGGGTGCTTGGGGGGAGGCTTCGTCCCCGGCTCGGTGATCCTGATCGGAGGGGACCCGGGCGCGGGAAAGAGCACCATCCTTTTGCAGACCATGTGCCACGCCGCCTCCGGCCGCGAGGTGCTCTACGTCTCCGGCGAGGAGTCGCTGCAGCAGATCGCCGGCACGGGCCCGGAGGCTGCAGCTTCCCGCTGGACCGGGTCAAGATGCTGGCGGAGAGCTCGGTGGAGCGGGTGCTGGAAGCGGCCGCCGCCGAGCGACCCGAGGTGATCGTCATCGATTCCATCCAGGTCATGCATACGGCCGGCGTGGATGCGGCTCCGGGCGGGGTCTCCCAGGTGCGCGAGAGCGCCGCCACCCTCACCTGCTACGCGAAAACCACCGGCGTGGTCCTGATCCTGGTCGGGCACGTCACCAAGGACCAGTCGCTCGCCGGACCGATGACCCTGTCCCACATGGTCGACACCCAGGTCATGCTCTCCTCCACGGAGGACGCCCGCTACCGGCTGATGCGCACCACCAAGAACCGTTTCGGACCGGTGAACGAACTGGGGGTCTTCGCCATGACGGAGCGGGGGCTTCGCGAGGTGAAAAATCCCTCGGCGATCTTTCTCTCCCGCACCGACAACGCCGCCCCGGGCAGCCTGATCAGCGTGCTCTGGGAAGGGACCCGGCCGCTTCTGGTCGAGATCCAGTCGCTGGTGGTCACCGCGCAGTACGGGACGCCGCGCCGGCTCGGCATCGGCCTGGACCAGAACAGGATCGCCATGATCCTCGCCGTGATCGCCAAGCACGGCGGGCTCGTGCTCTCGGACCAGGACGTCTTCGTGAACGTGGTGGGGGGGATCCGGGTGCTCGAGACCAGCGCCGACCTGGCCGTGGCGCTCGCCGTGGTCTCGAGCTTCCGCAACTCGGTGCTCCCCCAGGACCTCCTGGTGTTCGGGGAGGTGGGGCTCTCGGGAGAGATCCGCCCCGTGTCAAACGGCGAGGCGCGGCTCAAGGAGGGGGTCAAGCACGGCTTCACCAGGGCCATCGTCCCCAAGGGGAACGCACCGAAGAGAGGGCTGAGCGGCATGGAGATCATCGGCGTCGCCGACCTTGGCGAGGCGCTGGACGCCATCTGACGGCCATGGTACCTGGTCCGGAATTGCGCCGCGGAGCCCGGGAACTCGCGGCCAGGGTGAAGATTCAGGATTAGAGGCGAAATTTTACTTTACTAATGCCTAAAAATCCTCTTTAATAGCGAATTGATTCGAAAAGGGACAGGTGTCATGAATACGGAAAAGCTCGAGTATTTCAGAGGTATCCTGCAGGAAGAGAAACGATCGCTCCTCGAAGAGGCGGGCAAGACCGTTTCGGAGATGACGTCCGACACGACCAACTTCCCCGATCCGACGGACCGGGCCACCCAGGAATCGGACCGCAGCTTCGAGCTGAGGATCAGGGACCGGGAGCGCAGACTGATCAACAAGATCCAGGAGGCGCTGGGGCGCATCGACGCCGGCACCTTCGGCATCTGCGAGGTCTGCGAGGAGGACATCAGCGAGGCGCGCCTGAAGGCGCGGCCGGTGACGACGCTCTGCATAGACTGCAAGATGGAGCAGGAAAAGAAGGAAAGGCTTCGCTAATCCTCTAACCCCGCAAGCTGTTGATCCTTCGGAGTTCCCATGGCTGCCCGGAAGGGACAAAACCTCCTGGAGCAAGCGTTACGGATGGCCCAGGCATCCGGCCGGTCCCACCAGGTCCGGCTGATCAGCCTGCTCCGCCTGGCGGCCCGGACGCTCGGCCTCTCCTCGGCCACGATTTACCTACCCGATGCAAGTCTCAACGCCCTCACCCAGCGCTTCAGCACCTTATTGCCGCCTGAAAAACGCCACTGCCTGATACCGTACGGCCAGGGGTGCGCCGGTCGCGCAGCCCAAACCCTGGTCCGGGAGAGCTCGCCGCTCCACCAGCTGCACGGCGACGAGCCTGCCGCGGCGGAGCAGCAGGGATCCCTTTCGCTCCCCGTTCTGGACGGCAAGCTCCTGGTCGCGGTGCTGACCCTGGGCAGCGCCGAGCCCGAACTTTGCACCGACTCCGCCGACGCGGCAAGCGGGCTTGCGCCGGTTTTCGCCCTGATGGTGGCGGGGCTCGCCCAGGCCGAGCAGTCCGGGGAGGAGCGCCGCAACCTGTCGCTCATGGTCTCGCTGGGAAAGCTGCTGGGCGCGCCGCAGACCCCGGCAACGCTGCTGCCGCAGCTGGCAAGGCTTTGCACCGCAAGCGCCTTTTCACTTTGTACCGTGATCCGGCTGGGGAAGGAGCAGGCGGGAAAGCCTCAAATCTTCAAGAGCTGCCGCAGGGAGGCCCAGGGAGCACTCCCGGAAATGCTCCGGTCCGAGGCACTCCTCTCGGCGCGCACCCTGGCGGGCGCCGCCGGCTGCAGGCAGCCCCCCTCGCCCCCCGATTCCTCCTCCCCCGCAATCTGCTTCCCCCTGGGGTGCAACGGCAAAACCCTTGGAACCATGACCCTGTTCGGCGGCCCCGACCTCTTCTCACCGGAAAATGCCGAGCTCGCCGAGACCATGGCGCGCCTGCTGTCGTGCGCCCTCGCCGAGGCGAGCTGCTCCGAGCGGATCCGGAGCTTTGCCGACGAAAACGAGCAGAAGCTCAAGGAACTCTCGCTCCTGTACCGGATGAGCAACACCATGCTCTCCACCATCAAGCTGAACAAGCTGATCCACCTGACCCTGACCGCGCTCACCTCAGGCCCCACCCCCTTCTTCGACCGTGCCATGCTGTTTCTCACCAACGAGCGCTCCGGCGTGCTGCTCGGCATGCTGGGGGTCACCAGGGAAACCTCCCCTCCCCTCTCGATCCCCCAGGGGGGGGGCGACGACATCCTTTCCAGCCGCTGGGACATCTCCGAAGAGGACATGGCCGCCCAGCGCGCATCCGATTTCTGCCGGCTGGTTCAGGGGAAGCGGCTGGAGCTGAACAGCACCCTGAACATCGCCTCCCAGGCCGTGCTGGAGAGGAGGCTGATCTACATCCCCGCCGAGGCCGGAATGGGTGGGGACGATCTGCATCCCGGGCGCAGCGCGGCGCTGGCCGCGTCGCCGCTGATAGCCCACGGCCAGGCCGTCGGGGCGGTCATGGTGGACAACGCCCTCACCAAGGCGCCGATCACCCAGGAAGACCTCCGCTTCCTGCAGCTTTTCACCAACCAGGCCGGCATGGCGATCGAGAACTCCATGCTGTACCACAAGATCGAGGATGCCAACCTGCAGCTGAGCGAGGCGCAGGAAAACCTGCTCCAGAAGGAGCGGCTGGCCGCCATCGGCGAGATGGCAGCGGGAATCGCCCACGAGCTGAAGGGGCCGCTGGTATCGATCGGCGGATTTGCCGGGCGCCTGGCCCGGAAGCTCCCCCAGGACTCCAACGAGTGGGGGCATGCGGACCTGATCGTGCGCGAGGTGCTGCGGCTGGAAGGGATCCTATCCGAGATCCTGCTCTTTTCCAAGAAGGCGACCATCTGTTACACGCGCTGCAACATAGCCGACATCGTCAAGGAGTCGCTGGCCGTAGTGAACCCGCCGCTTGAGGAGAAGCAGATCACCGTCACCACGCGTTTTCCGCGTCAAAAACTCGTGCTTTTGGGCGACGGGCAGCAGCTCAAGCAGGTATTCATCAACATCCTTTTGAACGCCCTTGACGCCATGGACATCGGCGGCAAGCTGGTGGTCCAGGTGTCGGCGACCGAGCTGGAGGGGACCGACGCCGTCAGCGTCAAGATCGCCGACACCGGCGGCGGCATCCCGCTCGAAGCGCTGAGCAGCATCTTCACCCCGTTCTACACCACCAAAGAGAGCGGCACCGGACTGGGGCTTCCCATAGCCAACCGGATCATCACCAACCACGGCGGCAAGATACAGATCAACAACACCCCCGGCCAAGGCGTCGAGTTCAAGGTGATACTCCCCAAGCACTGGTGAGCACTGGTTATTTTTCCCTTTGAAAACCGGAGCGATTGCGGTATAAAACGAAAGCGCCTTTGGACAGTTCTAATCCTGAGGCGTCCAACGGGGAAATTGGGGGTGTAGCTCAGCTGGGAGAGCGATGCGTTCGCAACGCATAGGTCGACGGTTCGATCCCGTTCATCTCCACCATAAAATCAAGCACTTACGTTTTGACGTAAGTGCTTTTTTGTTCATGCCGTAGTATATGCCGTAGCAAATATTATAAACGCCCCACTACTTGCCGGTTTTTACACTCCTTCCCCCAGATCTCCACGGATTTCCAGACTCCCCCACCCCCGTTCGCCGCGGAGATAGGTTGTCAAATCCCAATTCCGAAGAGGCTGTTTTTCATCCGTGCCGTAGTGAGGGTAGCGGAAGAACGGCAGGGCGCTCTTCGCCCTGGCGGTCGCAGCGAGGGGGAGACCTCCCCCGCCGATAGAAATCGTATTACGGCAGACAATCTTCGCCGACGTCAAAGGAGTAAAACGCTTTTTCGCCTTGATCTCATTCTTTAATTTAGGGGTCTCCCCAGATACCAGGAAATGTTTCCGCTACCACTATCTGCTTTACTAAATATCAAAAATTTAGTAGAAACATACCAGCAACACATTTCCTATCAATAGGTGCAATCATGAAAATTCCCCTCAGCCCCCCCGATCGAAAAGCGACCCTGGAAAATCTGCTCAGGCAGGACCCTGAAAAAGCCATAAAAATGATGCTGGGGCGCCAGGGAAGCACCGACGAAAAGGGACGATACTTTCACTGGGACAAGGTCCGGTACCTGCAGCCTCCGGAGGGACTTTCCTCTGAAGAGTATTGGCTTGCCCTCAAGCTCTCCCGGCAAAACCAGTCCAAAACGCTTCCGTTTCTCGACAAGCATGGAAAGCCGTTTCAATATCTAGTCACTGATAACATGTACGAGATCCTTCACTGGCTCGACCAGAACGCAAGCGGGATCATCAAAGCGAGCCAGTCGATCACCAACCCCAGTACCCGGGAGACCTACCTGGTAAACTCGCTCATGGAAGAGGCTATCAATTCAAGCCAGATCGAGGGGGCCGCAACGACGCGCGAAGTGGCAAAGGAGATGCTGCGTGAGGGCAGGCACCCGAGAGACTACAGCGAACAGATGATCGTCAACAACTACCGGGCCATGCAGTTCATCCGGGAGATAAGCGACGAACTCCTTACCAAGGAAATGATCTTCGAAGTGCACCGGATCCTCACCGAAGGGACACTCGAAGATCCGGAAAATGCCGGTAGACTCAGAGACCCTGAGAACAAGATCCACGTGTTCAGCGCCGAGCAGGAGATCCTGCACACGCCCCCTGCGGCTGAGGAGCTGACAGTACGCCTGGAGAGGCTTTGCGATTTCGCCAACCGGAAGGACGAGGGGAAGGACTTTCTGCATCCCCTCCTCAAGGCTATAGTCCTCCACTTCATGATAGGCTTCGACCACCCTTTCGTTGACGGCAACGGAAGAACGGCCCGTGCCCTTTTTTACTGGTACGCGCTGCGGCACGGATACTGGCTGCTCGAGTTTCTTTCCATATCGGCGGTGATCAAAGAGGCACCTCAGAAGTACGTCCTGGCCTATCTGCACACCGAAACCGACGACAACGATCTGACCTACTTTCTGATCCATCAACTGGAAACGATAAAAAAGGCGATCGAAAAACTGCACGAATATCTGGCCAGAAAGGCAGGTGAAATGGAGAATGCAGAGAGACTTCTGGACTACACCGTATTACAGGGAACGTTGAACCACCGGCAACTGGCCCTTCTAGACCACGCGCTGAAGCATCCGGGGTACCTGTACACCATCGAGGGACATCGAAACAGCCATGGGGTGAGCTACCAGACAGCGCGGACCGATCTCCTAAACCTCTCCAGCGAGAAAACACCACTGCTGCGCAGGCGAAAACAGGGGAATGCCTTCGCCTTTGTTGCTCCAGTCGATTTGCGGGCTGCGTTGAAAAAACTGCCACGAAGGTGACCGTCGTTGTGTGCCGACTGCTTTGGTCTATCTGCCGGAGGAGGACGCGGGGGAGCCCCCCGCAGTGACAAGTAAGCCGATTCGGAGGACGCCGAGGGAGCGACAGCGGATGAGGCGGCCTGCGAATCGGCTGGGACCGGTAAAGCTGCCGGCGTTTCCATGCCGGCTGCTTTGGTCCAAACTGCATGTTTTCCGGGGGGCGTTGCGGGGGCACCCCCCGCAGAGGGAACATAAAGCGCAGACAGCAAGGGCGTCTTTCGCCCTGGCGGTCGCAGCGAGGGGGAGACCTCCCCCGCCGATAGAAACCATCAAGGAGGCGCTCGAATCGGGACTCATCCGTCCTTACGACGAGACGGCAGCCCGCAAGATGATACTACATTGCCTTTTGGGCATGATCATTTTTGTGATGAGCTTTTATTTGACGGGTATTTGATGAATGGGGAGCACCAAGCCGCACGCCACGACACGACCTCCATGAAAAGGCTACAATAACAGTATCTTGTGTAACGTTTCCAGGCTCACGGGTATTTGATGGAAAGCCGGTACGTGCAGGCATATCGGCAACTACCCCCACGAATGATAACGGGTGGTCGCAGTACATGCCTAAGAAAGTGGAGGCGAAAGGGACCGATCCCTTGGTGATAAGAGGGATGATTATCACGACTGTAAAATGTTCAAATCAGATTGATGTAGCTCAAAAAGTACAGATGCGACCCTTCGTGCCTCAGAGGGCCTCGCGTGTCTTTCGTTCATAATCGACAAGATCCAGGGCCATTTACTCTCCACTGCCGCCAAGGGCTGCTTGTTCATCGCGGTTCAGTCCGTACAGCGCGAAGGCGGCGCGGTTGCACGCCTGCATATCCCGTTTCGTGGCGGCATCGACCAGTTGGTCTCGAAGTGTTTTCGGTACGCTGTCCCAAAGCGGCAGGCGAATCCGGCGCAGATATTGCGCCTGGAACCGCAGGAACCCGCCGCGCATCTTGGTCGAATAGGTCGCTACGAAAAGGCGGGTAACCGCCGAAAGGAGCACGGCCTGCAAGGCGCGTAACTCCCATTGCTCGGAGGTAACGAAATAAAGATTGTGATGCGGGTGCAGCTCGCCGTCTTCAAAGACGATATGGGCCTCGCCCTTTATGTCCGGGATCAACAGCTTCGGCCTCTTGGCGAGCGACGGGGTAATCCGGTCGATGGCGCGGTACCAGTTGGCCGGGGATTTCTGCGCGCAGTGACGCGCTTCGATGACCTTCTTTTCGCGCTTCCAGGTAGCAGCGCAAACGCGGATACTTCCTCAGATCGACCAGACCGCCATCCTCCGCAAATGGATTGCCAAGTCCCCGCCACTGCACCTCGCCCGATTGGATGTCCCGGGTCGTCACCAGCGGCACCTTTCGATCAGGCTCGACATCCATGGCCTCGAAATCTCAGATAAACGCCTTGTCTGCGCCTGTCGCCACCCCGATGCCTACCTTGCAACCGGTATCTTCAAGCATCGGAAAATTCCGCTCCAGGCGCCGGATAAGAGCCATCTGATCCGACGATTCCAGCAGCCACGGTTCAGCGCCGCAGGCGACGCCTGACAGTTCGCGTACCGTCCCGGCATCCTTGGGCAGGGCCATCACGCGCAAGGCGTCGGCCAGGTCCGCCAGTGCCGCGCGGTTTATTTCAGGCCGGCGTGCAATGCGGGTTACACCCGGCTTTTCCCGGCTGATAATGGTGATTGCGGGATAGGCGATGACGTCGGAATGGAACGCAGGTGTATCTACCATATCGACGTATATCTTCAGGTGGAATTCCCGGGAAACCAGTTTACGCAGCGGCCCGCTGTAGCGGTTTTTCATCCATCGATCCGCGCAAATGAAACCCAAACTGCCGCCCTTCGACAGCGACATCAGCGAGCGCTCGATGAAAGGAATGTAAAGGTCGGCCCGGTCATACATGGTTTCAAAGCGGCTCCGGTACTCGGCCAGCAAGGGCGCGGGGATCAACTCCTGGCGCAACCCGGGAGCGGACACTGAAGTTTGCAAAGAAGCTTTCGGCCATGGAGATGCAGGGAAGGAACATGGATCGGCTACGTTCCTCGGCTATTTTAAATGACCAAGTCTTGTGCGCAAGAAGGGCCGACATGTTGGTAGCCGCCGTCCTTCTCAGGTCGTGGGGGGTCCATGGCTCCATTACGATCTTTTGCGTCGAGATTGCCTCTCCCTCTCCGTGCTGCTTCGCCTTTTCGAGGTTGCGCCTGACCGAATAGGCAACCGCGTTGCCGTCCATCGGTTTCCCCCCCTTGGACGACTCAAAAAATATAGCCTTGCTTGTCCCCGATCAACCATTTGGCGGTTGGAGTCAGGTAGATACGCTGAGTTTTACCGTTTTTCGCCCGGTCTGCAGGGATAGTCCACCAGTCGCCCGCGATCTCGTTGGAGTGCATCCCGATCACCTCACCCGGTCGCTGCGCCGTGACCAGGATCAGTTTCAAGGCCCGCTTCATTTCCTCCGTCATCCCCGCCGTTTCCAGTCCCCGCCAGACGGTGACGATCTCCTTGTCGGTCAGGATCCTGTCCTTGTACTCCTGCCTCGTCGGCTTCTTCACGCCGACCCATAGCTAAACCTGTGTAGCTCTTTGGTAGCACTGAACCTGCCTGCGGCCACCAGCGCCGCCGACAGCGTCCTGAACTCGTCCCAACCAGCTACTTCTACAGCAATGTCAAGATCGCGCGTCCCTCGAACAGGCCTGATGGCATGGCAGTGTTCCAGAACAATGTCCCGCGCCGCAGCTCCGACCACGATATACAAAACCCCCAGAGATGATGCTTCCTGACTGACCACACGAAGAACATCTACCAGGAACTGGCTAATCTTCCCCGACAAGTTGAACGATATGCTGCTCATAGATCATCCTTGCTGTTTCCAGGTTGCGTTGGTTTCCTGTTGCGACAAGATCGGCGTACACCAGTAACGGATGAACCATGTTGCCGTTGGGCGCTATTGTTTCTGGTTTCCAGAAGCAGGTATAGAACTCCACATTCCCCCGTGGGTCTTTTTTCAATCGAAAGCGAGCAAGCATTTTATCCAAAGACTCGTTGGCAACGTAGATGGTCACATCCTCCGGTTTCAGGTAATCAGTCATATGGGCAGCCGCCACTTCGCCCCCCCATAATCCCCGATCCGGGTCAAGATCCGCGCTCTCCCACCATCTCTCTGCCCCTCGGAAGCGTCCCACAAAGAGTTTCGGGCGGAGTTGCTCAACATAAGCGGGAATCCAGCGCTCTAGCAGTTTCGCCTTCTTGGTCAACCGGACATTCCTGTTCCGGCCGGTTCCCATCTCGGTCAAATAACCCAGTTCGCGTAACTCGCGCATGACCCAGTCGACCATGCCAAGAGCCACACCCGTCTTGGCTGCGATCATACGATAGGTTTAGTTCTCCATGCCCGGGCTGCACAAAAAGGCATACAGAACTCGAAGACCTGTTTGTTTGAAGAGTCGCCCTATGGCAAGTGGCCTCCGAGCATCGGGATTCTTGTTCCCCTCGACCTTCGCGCTTCCATACTCCTTGTCAGCAGGCTTCAGGTTTTTGATCATCTTGTCTGTGAAATGGACCGGTTCCAGCGTCAAGCATCAATCAAGCGGGTGCTTCTTCGGCTCCTCATGACCCCCCCGGGTCTTGAGATTTTGAGATTCAGATTTTGAACTGACGGGAAGTGTAAATCTCAACAGCGTCCCCTGAGACTCAATCAACAGGGGGGTCCCCTGAGACTCAAATTTGATGGCCAGTTATTGAATCCTCGATAGCCACGCCGTGATTCCCTGTCTACGCACGGCCTGTTTCTGAGAGTCTGAGGGAACGCGGTTAAGATTTACACTCTCAACCCTCAACCCTCAACCCTCAACCCTCAAATATCAAAATCTCAAGAATGTCCCCCCTTCACTTCCGTCTCGCTCTGGAATGCGTCTTTGCGGCTTCGATTTCACGGTTTTTAGGCGGAGCGGCAGTCACCAGCGAGCTGAGCAATCGTGCGGACGCCATTTGAACATCTTCGACCGCACGATGGAACGCCGCTTCATTTGCTGCGGAAGGCCCGGCGAAGCCGCTGATCTTCCGCACGTACTGCAAGGCCGCCGCGTGGATCTCGTCGTCAGTCGCGGGTGGGTCGAAGTTGTACAGCGTTTTGATGTTCCTGCACACGTCAGTTTCCTCCGTTGTTTTCCGGGCAACCCGACCTCTTAACGAACTCCCTCAACTGGCCGAGCGCCAGCACCCCGGTGACCACCCTCGGCCCTTCCGTCAGGTAGGCCGGCACGGCACGCACCCCGAGACGTTCAGCCCGTTCCTCGTCGGCCACAACCTCCGCCTCGAACTGCCGCGTTTCCAGGGCGCGTCGGAGCGCCGATCCGTCCAGTCCGATCCCTGCCCCGAGCCCAACGAGGAGGTCGATGCGGCCGATGTCCTCGCCCCGCTGGAAAAAGGAACGGAAAATCTCCTCGTGAAGGGCATCAAGTTTGCCGTGCGCCGCGGCAAAGAACGACGCAGCGTGGGCCAGGCGGGAACGGGGCTGCACCGGCGGGAGCCGCAGCGTCATCCCCATCCGCTCCGCCATCGGGTAGACCACCTCCCGCCATACCCGCGTCAGGTATTCCCCGTGGGGATCGAGTGTGGGGACCGGGTCCGGCCGCAGTTCGAACGCCCTGCGCACGACGCGCAGCTGCGGCTCGCTCTTTTCCAGATCTCTGAGGGCCGGCTCCGCCAGCCAACAAAAGGGTCAGACGTAATCGGAGAAGATCTCCAGAACGATATGGTGTCGCTCGGTTTCCATCGTTTCCTCCTCAAGTGCTCCAGCATGAACCATTGAGCGCGAAAAGCCCGCCCGCTGCCCACTGACTTACCCTGTATGTAAAGAGCAGACCGATCCGGCAGGTGTGAACCTACCGCAACTGACTGATCCCAGCCCGCGTAACAATGCTGTCGATACAGGGATCGATCTCCCCGCTGTCAACATCGAGGGCGGCCCCCCTGAAACCGTGCCTAACTTTAATTACTCCTAAAATATCAGATGTCAGGCGGTGCGCCATCCTACTTTCTTTACTCTCTCACGGACCTACACAGGATTTCAGGGGTGGCGCACTTTCCACTTTCCACTTTCCACTTTCCACTTTCCACTTTCCACTTTCCACTTTCCACTTTCCACTTTCCACTTTCCACTTTCCACTTTCCACTTCTTGTTGCACCTGTCACATGCGCCTGGGGAGATCCGGCGCTATACTTCTGCCATCATCAGCCAGGTGGTTGGCGCCAGAGTTCAAATAACCGAAAGGAGACGGCGCAGTCCGAGCCATACGCTCTCCAGGCTGCGTCACCGGCACCATGAGCTACCGCAAGATATTATCAGTCGTCACCGAGCATACCGCATCCACTGTGATAGCCCGATATGCGATTTCGCTGGCGGCAGCAGGTAAGGCCGAACTTGTGTTGTATGCCGCCCATGAGGAAGGCAGTAACGAGGGCATGATCCTGCATAACGACCGCCACCTGGATCATCTCTTCACCGTCGCCTTTGAACTGGACATCCAGGTGACCCGGATAACGGAGATAGGGAATATCAACAAGCTGCTGCCCATCCGGGTGCAGGCGGAACAAGTCGACTTGGTATTTTATCCCCTGACGCCGTATGAACGATACGGAGCCAATCTGCAACGGCATTCGGTTCATCACCTATTGCGGTGCATCAGGTCGGACCTCTCGATAATGCGGGTGGTTCATATGGCCAAACCACACCCCAGACATATCCTGATGCCCCTCGGAAAGCCTGTCAGCGAGGGTGACCGTCGTCTGATGTTTATCACCGAGCTGGCCAAGAGCTTCCACTCACAAGTCACCCTGCTCCACCTCTCCAGGGAGCGTGAGGCAAAAGGGATGCCCGACTTCATCACCCGGTTTCGAAAACAGCTGGAGCAGCAGCATGTCACGGTGCTGGAGCGAAGCAGCAGGGGTGAGATTGGCAAATCCATCAACCTGGAAGCGATCACCCGCCACAATGACCTGATCGTACTGGGCGCCAGTGAGCGCGGGGTGCTACGAAGGTTGTTCTTCGGCAATCCTGCCGCTGATGTCATGCAGCACCCCCCCTGCAACGCCATCCTGTTCCGGGCAGCACGTTAAACCGCCATGAGAATCCAGGCCCTTTCCCACGACGAAGTGTTTTCAACCCTGCTGAGCTCCCCCCGCGGCATTACCGCCGAGGAGGCCGCGCGACGACGCGGCGAGTATGGGCGAAACGAGATCCATGAGCTGCATGTCCGCTCCATGTTTTCCCGCCTCGCGGCCCAGTTCACCCACTTCCTTGCCATCTTGCTCTGGCTGGCAGCCGCCCTCTGCGTTCTCTCCGAATACCTCCACCCGGGCGAGGGGCTTCTGCGTCTCGGCCTGGCGATCGTGGCGGTCATCTTCATCAACGCCATCTTCACCTTTATCCAGGAATACCGCACCGAGAAGGCGATCGAGGAACTGCGCAAGATGCTCCCCTTCAGGGTCGCCGTGATCAGGAACGGAAGCGAGATGGAGGTCGATGCTGCGGAGATTGTGCCGGGAGACCTGGTCCTGCTGCGGGAGGGTGACAAGGTCCCCGCTGATGCGCGGGTCGTGCAGGGATGCAGACTGACCGTCAACAACGCACTTCTGACCGGGGAATCCGATTCCCGACTGCTTGGCGACGCGGCCTGCGAGGAGGAGCCGCTTGAAAGCGGGAACCTGGTGTTCGCGGGGACGCTCGTGGTGAGCGGCAGCGGGAGGGGGGTGGTCTACGCCACCGGCATGGCGACGGAATTCGGCAAGATCGCACAGATAACCGGCAGGGTCGTGGAGGAAGTAAGCCCGCTGCAGATGGAGATCACCCGGGTAACCCGCATCGTCGCCGTCATCGCCATGGCCGGCGGCACCTTCTTCTTCCTGGTCGGAGGCTTGATCGGACGGGGATTCTGGGCCAACTTCTTGTTCGCCATCGGCATCATTATCGCCAACGTTCCCGAAGGACTGCTGCCGACCGTGACCCTGTCACTGGCCCTGGGGAGCCAGCGCATGGCGCGCCGCAATGCCCTGGTGAAAAGCCTGAACGCCGTGGAGGCGCTGGGGTCGGTTGACCTGATCTGCACCGACAAGACCGGCACGCTTACGCAGAACTCGATGACCGTCACCAGGCTCTGGAGTCCCGACGCCGCTGCCATGGCCTGCACCGTGGCCCGGCTCTGCAATAACGTCACCGAGGGTGCGCAGGGGGTCAGGGGAGACCCGACTGAAATTGCGCTCTACAACTATGCGGTCGGACAGGGGACCGTGACCGGCGAACGGCTGGGCGAGACCCCGTTTGATGCCGACAGGAAAAGGATGGCCACCCTGCACAGGGTCGACGGCAAGCTGTTCGTGCTCATCAAGGGGGCCGGCGAAAGCGTACTGCCGCTCTGCACGTCGCGGGGTCAGGGGGGCTCGGCCCTCCCGATGGACAGCGGCACCAGCGCCGACCTTTTCGAGAGGCAGCGCGCCATGGCTTCGGAGGGGCTTCGTGTCATCGCGCTTGCCTTCCGTGAACTCGACGAACTTCCCACGGGAGAGATCCCTGAAGCGGGGCTTGCCTTTGCCGGATTCATGGGTCTGCTCGACCCGCCGCGCCCTGAAGTGCAGCAGGCGCTCAAGAGCTGCCACAGCGCAGGGATCAAGGTCATCATGATCACCGGCGATGCCGGGCCGACGGCTGCTGCTGTCGCGCGGGAGATCGGGTTGATAACGGGAGATCCCGTCATCATCGAAGGTCGGGAGTGCGCCCGCATGCCGGACCAACTGTTGCGGGAGGAGCTGAAAAAGGAGAATCTGATCTTCGCCCGCATGTCGCCCCAGAACAAGATGCATGTGGTAAGTCTGTTGATCGAGGGAGGTCATCGGGTCGCCGTTACCGGAGATGGCGTCAACGACGCGCCGGCGCTTAAAAAGGCCCATGTCGGCATCGCCATGGGGCTGTCCGGAACCAGCGTTGCCCGCGAGGCTGCGGATATCGTGCTTCTGGATGACAACTTCGCCTCCATCGTGCATGCCATAGAGGAAGGACGCGCGGTCTTCGAAAACATCCGCAACTTCATCACCTACATCTTCGCCTCCAACATACCGGAACTGGTCCCCTATATCTGCTACATCCTGTTCGGCATCCCCCTGCCGCTCACCATCATGCAGATACTGGCGGTAGACCTCGGCACCGACTTGTTCCCGGCACTGGCACTAGGATCCGAGAAACCGTCAGCCGATATCATGCAACGCCCCCCTCGTCCCCAAAGCGAGCACCTGCTCACCAGGGGAGTGCTGGTAAGGGCGTATCTTCAGCTGGGACTGCTGGAGGCTCTTGCGGGAATATCGGCGTATTCCTACGTCCTGCACCAGGGGGGGTGGATCTGGCCTCAGCCGCTCCACCCTGCCTCAACGCTCTACTTGCAGGCGACCACAGCCTGTCTCGCCGGCATCATAGCGACACAGATCGCCAATGTCTTTGTCTGTCGTTCCCCCAGCGTTTCAATCATCCGCCTGGGGATCTTTTCCAACCGACTGGTGCTGGCGGGGATCGCCGTCGAGCTGCTTCTGGCTGCCTTCATCATCTACACGCCTATCGGCAACTCGCTTTTCGCCTGCGGCCCCATCGGCGCCGATGTATGGCTGCTGCTGATCCCATTCGCCATCCTGCTCCTTTGCACCGACGAAATACGCAAACATTTCGTGAAGCGTACGGCCATCAAGGCACCTGGTCCGGGGGGGACGTTCCTGGGATTTTGAGATTCAGACTTTGAACTGACGCGAGTGTAAATCTCAACAGCGTCCCCTGAGATGGTCCACAGCGTCCCCTGAGATGGTCTTAAGAAGGTAGACGTTTAGCTCCAGAACCCACCCCCGGGGCTCGTACCGCCCTTTGTTGTCCTTTTTGCGAGATAAAGCTTACCGGTTTTCGGTCAGCGGATAATGAAGGCACAGAGCATAGGCGGGCATAGGCGGGCATAGGCGGGCATAGGCGGCGTACTGGGTGTATCCCGATTCTGTTGCGGTGCTGCATCTTGCAGTTGACAATCTCCGATAAAGCAAGTAAACGTACTCCAATGCAAGTGCTGCAGTTCGCGCACCACTGCTTTTTCCCGGCACAAAAACCCTAAATTCTGCAAGAACAGGCGATTGGGAATAGCGCCGGAGAGTGACTTCATCTCCACCAATAACGAAAGGCGCCTGCAATGAGTTGCTGGCGCCCTTTTTGTAAGATACGGGAAATGACCCGCCATGAGGAGGTAGTATGGAAAAGTACGATCCAACCATCGCACCCGATCCGGTTGAGTGGCTTGAACTTGACGAGCAGGAACGGGTCGACATGGCGGTGACCTACCACGAAGCTGCAAAAATCAAACTACCCAACGTCACTCTTCACGCTGTGGTCCATGTCGTGGTGGAGAATCAAATTGCGGAAGGCCTTCAGTCAACGGTCAGGGCCATGGAGCGCCTTGTCGTGAAGGACCGCCTGTCGCGTCACGATGCGCTGCATGCGATCGGGTCGGTCGTGTCGGAGCACATGGTTGCGGCGATGAAGACGACCGACAGTAACTACGCCAGTACAGCCCAGGCGCGCTACGACACTGCGGTTGACCGGCTCACTGCCAAGAAATGGAAGCGGTTATACGGCTAGCACCAGGTGCAGGGAAATCAGGCAAACTCCAGCAGAGGCCAAGGGGAAAAGAAAAGAGGGGGCGCTGTCACTCTACGTCCCCTCCTCTCCTACTCGCAGTTCCGCTTTATTTCGCCTGGTTTACCTTGATCTTGGAAGTGCCCTGATAGACTTCAGCCAATACCGCGTGTTCAGCTTCCAACTTCGCCGTTGTCAATCTGTCCACCCCTCGTGCTGACGCTTGGCGTATGGTGTCCGGGTTTAAGGCCATGTCAAAGATGCCGTTGCCGTCGCCGACTGCGGTAAGGGCGTGAAACGTTATCGCTACCCGCTGCGCCAACTCCTCGCTTAGGAGCGCAGCAAGCTTTCCCCTGATTTTGTCGGCCATGACTTGATGCGCGGTTTCGATCTTGGCCGCCTCGATCTCGGTCAAGATCACTCCTATCAGCAGGCCCTCGTTGAGAAGGCCGCAGATGTCCGTCCGCCTGACGCAGGTTGTCACCGCCTCGCCCAGCGCATCGGTGATTTTGTCCGCTGTGACCAAACTGCTGATGATTTCTGCATCGACCATCATTACCACCATCGCCTTATTCGACCTTTGCGCCCTCTTTCTCTCCTGTACGAGCATCTCACGGAAGGATGCCTCCGGATACAGTTCATGATCAAAGGAGGTAGTATTCGCGCCGCACCGATGCTGCCAGGCGGATTTGCGCAACCAAGACTTGCTCTTAGATATGGTCCGTGCCATTTCTCACCTCACTTAGGATGACTGCCCCCAGGACGCGCTGCCTTGCCGGTTCCGGAGAGCCCCTTCCCTTCCTGTTGTCAACTGGATCGATAATCCCCTAAAAGGCTCCGGTCAGACAAGCACAAGCTCCGGTCCGACCGATCACCAACCAGGATCTCCCTCCCCATCATAAGGCATGAGTTGCATTATCCTTTACAGGTTTCGTGCCAGCGCCTGCTCTAGCATGTAATGTGTTGAGGTCATTATGGATTTTAGAATATCTTGATTGGCTGCAGCAAGGCGGGAGGTGCTCAAAAATGGTAGCCAAATGAGGCCCAAACGAGGCAACTGGTCAAATAGATTGGAGAAAACTGCCTGTTCGAAATATTGGCATTTTGCAATAAACATACAGCCGCTACCGAACGAAACGAAGGAAGGACTATGCACGGGAGTTTTGCTGTCCTTGTTCAACAGGGCGGGGTTACACGCGGATTTCACATGCGGCTTTACAGGCGCAGGCGGCACATTTATAGTGCATCAAGTACCCTCTTGGGGGGCTTCGCCAACAGCGCACAACTCGCCAACTCTCCGCACCCTGTCAAGGCTCGATAACAGGGGCGTTGCCTGACAATTGATCAGGTAAGGAAATTGAAAACATGTTGCATAGCAATCCCGGGCCGATGAACAATCATGTGAAGAGCGACCTGCTGCGCTGGATACTGATCTGCATCGGCTGGATTTCCATTGTGGGCGGGATCATCGGAATATTTCTCCCGCTGGTGCCGACGATACCGTTTTTGTTGCTCGCGGCTGTCTGCTTTTCCAGAAGTTCGGAGCGGTTCCACGGCTGGCTGGTCGAACACAAGCATCTAGGCCCGATGGTCCGGGATTACCTCGCTTTTCGCGGCGTACCCTTAAGAGCAAAATTCATGGCGATAGGGATGGTGTGGATATCAATCCCTACCTCGACCTTCCTGTTTGTGCGCGTTTTTTGGTTGAAGGTCTTGCTGCTGGGGATTGCGACGGCGGTCACCTTGTACCTGGTATATTTACCGACTACTCCACCCACTGGGAACGGGAAGGAGACGAAATTGGAGCCGTAGATCTCTCCGTGTCACGCTTTAACAGACTAAAGCGGCAGAGTCCTGAAGGTACCTGGGACTGGAGTCAGGGCACGGATTACTGACGGTGTCTTTTGATTACCTATGAGGCTCACACATTCTATACTTTCATTGGAGGAGTGGGTGATGAGGCAGGCCCCGCCAGACACCGAGACCGAACCCCCGTCGTTGGCACGCTTGGCCCTTTGCGCCGATGGTTTCCGTATATTGCGAGACATCCTACGAGAATTATGGTAATCCAGAGACACGACAGCAGTAGGTTGAGGTCTCCAAGATGGGAGCGCAGATGTTGAACCTGATAAAGCGACAGGCGAGCTAACGAGGGTATCGAACGATGGAACTTAGATCTATTCTCAACCCTATGATGATGAGTTACCTGCTGGCAGCCCTGGCTGTTCCGGTGGTGCTGCGCTTCCACCTGTTGCCGTCGGTCTTTGCCGGCCTTGCCGTTTATGCCCTGACCGCCAAGCTGGCCCGACGGCTGCCGATCCGCTGGGGGGGACTGACCTACAAGGTCGCCTTGGCCGGCATCATCCTGATGGTCACCATGCTGGTGGGGGGCATATGCCTTGCGCTCTGGTCCTTCCTGCGCGGCCACCACGGCATGGGCAATTTGCTTACTGCCGCTGCCGAAACGCTGGAAAACATGAAACGGAACCTGCCGGTCGACCTGACCGAGTCGCTGCCGGACACGGTTGAGGAACTGCGCGAGCAGATGGCCGTGATGCTGCGCGAGCATAGCAAAAACATCTCCTCCGTCGGGATTTCCGGGCTCAAGACTTTTGCCCATCTGGTACTCGGCATGGTGGTCGGCGGCATGGCCGTGTTGCACCGCTTCGAGAAGGACGAGAATTTTCCGCCGCTTGCGGCAAGCCTGCATGCCAGGTTGCTGACCCTTTCGGATGCCTTCGACAAGGTCGTCTTTGCCCAGGTCAAAATCTCCGGCCTGAACACCCTGTTGACCGCGATTTACCTGGTGGTGGTCCTGCCGCTATGCGGGATCTACCTGCCGATGGTGACGCTATTGATCCTGCTCACCTTCGTGGCCGGACTGCTGCCGGTGGTGGGCAACCTGATCTCCAATGCCACCATCGTCCTGATCAGCCTCGGCGTGTCGCCGGGGGTGGGGCTCGCTTCGCTGGTCTTTCTGATCGTGATCCACAAGCTGGAGTACTTCACCAATGCGCGCATCGTCGCCGGAGAGGTCAAGGCGAGCGCCTGGGAGCTCCTCTGTGCCATGCTGGTGATGGAGGCCATTTTCGGTTTGGCGGGGATGGTCGCGGCGCCGGTGGTCTATGCCTGGCTCAAGGCCGAGCTGAGGGCGAAGGCGCTGGTGTGAGTTCCGGGGGAGCAATTTCCTGCATTGACAAGTTCTGACCTGAAAATCTATCCTTGAAGGAGAGGAACCCGAGTACAATTCCGAAGCGACAAGGAGGAGTATCATGGCAAATCCCATACCGGAAGGTTTCCACAGCGTCACACCGATGTTCATGTTCAAGGACGCCCGTAAGGCGATCGAATTTTACAAAATGGCTTTCGGGGCGCAGGAGCGATACGCCATGCCGGGGCCGGACGGAAAAGGCGTGATGCACGCCGAGGTCATGGTGGGCGATTCCATCATCATGATGGGCGATGAAAATCCGCAGCAGCCCGGTAAAAGCGCAGAATCCATGGGCGGCTCCCCGGTAAGCTTTTACCTTTACGTGGAAAATGTCGACGCGGCTTTCAGGCGAGCCGTCGAGGCAGGTGCCACCTCCCAGATGCCGGTGCAGGACATGTTCTGGGGTGACCGCGTCGGCTCGGTGCAAGACCCCTTCGGTTACAGCTGGATGATCGGCACGCACACCAAGGACCTGACATCGGAAGAAATCGCGGAAGGCGCCAAAGCCGCCTTTACCGAGATGTCACGAAGTTAACCCTCGCTCGATGCTCAACCCACTGACGTCCATGACTTATGCGTTACGCGTCTTGTCATGGGCGTCTTGTTGTTCCCCCCCTACTGCTACCAATCCTAGAAAATTCCCAACAGATAGCAGCGTTGAACGATCTGCGGCTTGTGCCAATCTTCCATGCGCGTTAGATGCTTCGACCCACGCCAGAATGTCCCCTTCCCCGGAGGGGGAGGGCTAGGGAGCACTGCCATCAAGTTAAGATCAATGCTAATTTCCCACCCTCTCCCCCGCCCCACTGCCATTAAGTTNNTTAACTTAATGGCAGTGCCCCCCCGCCCCCTCTCATCAAGGGAGGGGGCGCGAACAGTAGGAGCGTAACTTAATGGCAGTGGGGCTAGGGAGAGGGATCTCGGCTAGCTCTTCAGAGAGCCTCAGTCTTCCCCCCTCCCGACCTCCCCCCTCCGGGGGGAGGAGAGTGAGTAGATGCCGGCCGGAGATGCGAGGGAAAAAACCATCGGACCTGCGGAGATTGGATTATCCAAATTAGATCCCATTATTGCCTTGCCTTTGATGACACGTATAATTGTCCGGTACTCCGCCGGGGGTGCGAACATTCATTTTAGAAAAGGGGGACCCTCCTATGACCGGAAAAATGAAAACCATGGACGGCAACACGGCTGCGGCGTATGTGGCTTATGCCATGAGCGAGACGGCGGCCATCTATCCGATCACTCCTTCCTCCACGATGGGGGAGGTCGCCGACGAGTGGGCGGCCGAGGGACGCAAGAATATCTTCAGTCAGGTCCTAAATATCCGGGAGCTGCAGTCGGAAGCGGGCGCGGCGGGTTCGGTGCACGGCTCCCTGGTGGCCGGCGCCCTCACCACGACTTTCACCGCCTCCCAGGGGCTCCTCCTGATGCTCCCCAACATGTACAAGATCGCCGGGGAACTGCTCCCCGGGGTATTCCACGTCTCGGCCCGGGCCCTCGCCACCCACGCACTTTCCATCTTCGGCGACCACCAGGACGTCATGGCGGCCCGGCCCACCGGCTTCGCGCTCCTTTGCTCCTCGTCGGTCCAGGAGTGCATGGACCTGGCGCTGGTCGCGCACCTGGCGGCCCTGGAGGGTAGCGTCCCGTTCCTGCATTTCTTCGACGGTTTCAGGACCTCACACGAGGTACAGAAGATAGAGGTGATCGAGTACCAGGACATGGCCGCCTTGCTGAACCGGGAAAAGCTGGCCCGGTTCCGCGCCAAGGCGATGAACCCGGAGCATCCCGAGCTGCGGGGGACGGCTCAAAACCCCGACATCTACTTCCAGGGGCGCGAACGCTCCAATCCCTACTACCTGGCCCTTCCCTCCATCGTCTCGGCCTCGATGGAGCAGGTCGGCAAACTGACCGGCAGGCGTTACCGGCTCTTCGATTATGTGGGGCATCCGGAGGCGGAGCGGGTTATCGTCACCATGGGTTCCTCATGCGAGACGGTCGAGGAGGTGGTCAGTCATCTGAACGCATCGGGAGAGAAGGTCGGCCTGGTCAAGGTCCGGCTCTACCGTCCCTTCGACGCCAACGCGCTTTTAGCCGCCATCCCGGCTTCGGCCAGGAAGGTGACCGTGCTGGACCGCACCAAGGAGCCGGGCGCCTTGGGCGAACCGCTCTACCTCGACATCTGCACCGCCTATATCGAGCGGGGCGGGGAGATGCCGGAACTCTTCGGCGGTCGCTACGGGCTGGGCTCCAAGGAGTTTCGCCCGGTGCACGTGAAGAGCGTCTTGGACAACATGAACGGCTCGCCGGGGAAGCGCCACTTCACCGTGGGAATCAACGACGACGTCACCGATTCCTCGCTCCCGGTCCAAGGCACCCTCTCGACCACCCCCGAGGGAACCATCCAGTGCCGGTTCTGGGGCATGGGGGCCGACGGCACGGTCGGCGCCAACAAGGCTGCTATCAAGATCATCGGCGACAATACCGACCTCTACGTCCAGGCCTACTTCTCCTACGACTCGAAAAAGTCCGGCGGGATCACGGTGTCGCACCTGCGCTTCGGCAAAAGCCCGATCCAGTCCACCTATCTGGTGGACGCGGCCGACTTCATCTCCTGCCAAAAGGCGCCCTACGTGCAGGTCTACGATGTGCTGGAAGGGATCAAGGAGGGGGGGACCTTTCTGCTGAACTCCCCCTGGAACAGCGTGGAAGATCTGGAGGCGAACCTCCCGGCGACCATGCGGCGCAGCATCGCTGAGAAGCGGATCAAGTTCTACAACGTCGACGCCATCAGCATCGCGACGGCGGCGGGGCTTGGCGGCCGCATCAACATGATCATGCAGACCGCGTTCTTCAAGCTGTCCGGGGTGCTCCCCTTCGAGCAGGCGGTGGCGCTCCTTAAGGATTCGATCCGGACCGAGTATGGCAGGAAGGGGGACAAGATCGTGGAGATGAACCTGGGCGCAGTCGATCTGGCCGTGCAAAACCTGGTCGAGATCCACTACCCGGACTCCTGGAACCAGGCCTCCGACCAGCGCGGACTCGATTTCCGCCTCGGCCAGCAGATGCCGGATTACATGGGGAAGGTCATCTTCCCGATCCTGCGGCAAAAGGGGGACGACCTGCCGGTCTCCGCCTTCGCGCCGGACGGCGTTTTCCCGTTCTCCACCGCGCGCTACGAGAAGCGCGGCGTCGCCATCAACGTGCCGGAGTGGATCAAGGAAAACTGCATCCAGTGCAACCAGTGCTCCTTTATCTGCCCGCACGCGACCATCCGCCCCTTCCTGGCCACCGGTGAGGAGATGGCAGCCGCCCCGCAGAGTTACCAGACCATACCGGCGGCCGCCAAGGAGATCAAGGGGCACAACTTCCGGATCCAGGTATATCCGCTGGACTGCATGGGGTGCGGCAACTGCGCCGACATCTGCCCCGCCAAGGTCTCCGCGCTGGTGATGAAGCCGATCGACACCCAGGCCGCGCTTCAGGAGCAAAACCGGAAGTTCGCGGAAACGCTCGCCCCCAAGGGGCACCTGATGAAGCGGACCACGGTGATCGGAAGCCAGTTCCAGGAGCCGATGCTGGAGTTTTCCGGCGCCTGCTCCGGTTGCGGCGAGACGCCGTACGCGCGGATCGTCACCCAACTCTTCGGCGAGCGGATGATGATCGCCAACGCCACCGGTTGTACCTCGATCTGGGGAGCCTCGGCACCGGTCAGCCCCTACTGCGCCAACAGCGAGGGGCACGGACCGGCCTGGAACAACTCGCTCTTCGAGGATGCCGCAGAATTCGGCTACGGCTACCACATGGCGATATCGCAGCGGCGCAACCTGTTGGCGGATCAGGTGCGCGAGGCGCTCTCCGGCGCTGTCTCGGGTGAACTCCGGGAGGCTCTCTCCCTGTGGTTGGAGGGGATGAACAACCCGGAGCAGTCGCGGCTCCAGGGCGACAGGCTGAAGGCACTGCTGCCGCAGGGAGGTGATAGCCCGCGGCTCAAGGAGATAGCCGCTGCGGCCGATCTCTTCACCAAAAAATCGATCTGGATCTATGGCGGCGACGGCTGGGCCTACGATATCGGCTTTGGCGGGTTGGACCACGTCCTTGCCATGGGCGAGGACGTGAACCTGCTGGTCATGGACACCGAGCTCTATTCCAACACGGGGGGTCAATGTTCCAAGGGGACCCAGCTCGGCGCGATTGCGAAATTCGCCGCCGCAGGAAAGCGCACCGCCAAGAAAGACCTGGGGCGCATGGCGATGACCTACGGTTACGTCTATGTCGCCTCGGTCGCCATCGGGGCCGACAAGAACCAGACCATCAAGGCGATCGCGGAGGCCGAGGCCTACCCGGGTCCGTCGCTGATCATCGCCTACTCGACCTGCATCAACCAGGGATTGAGAAAGGGGATGGGTAAATCGATCGAAGAGAGCCAGCTGGCCGTGAAATCGGGCTACTGGCCGCTGTACCGCTACAACCCGCTGCTAAAGCTCGAGCACAAAAATCCGTTCATCCTGGAATCGAAGAAGCCCGACGGTTCGCTGCAGGCATTTCTCACCGGCGAGGTGCGCTACAGCGCCTTGGAGAAGTTGAATCCGGAGGTCTCAAGGCAACTCCGCGCGCAGATGGAACACGAGGCCATGGAGCGTTTCCGTATCCTGAGGGAGATGGCGGACTTCCAACCGAGCAAGGGGGATGTGCCGCGCGAGGGAGGGAGGGCTCACGAGCATGTGCCGGCAGCGGCAGGCGCAGTGGAGGAGCCGGCGCCGGTCTGCGTCAGCGCTACCAGCGATCCGCGCTACAGCCGTCCCACCCGGCCCGAGGACGAGTGCGACGACGGACGGGCCGGAATCGACAAGGAGCTGGAAAAGTAAACGCGACTGCGGGGGGGGGAAGGCGAGAAGGGCCGGGTTCCCCCCTCCCTGACCCTCCCCCTCCGGGGGCACTGCNNACTTAATGGCAGTGCCTCCGGGGGAGGGGACTTAATTGGCGACGCGGAAGTGAGGTGCTTTCTAGTGCATCTGAGATTACTATTTCCCGGTAAAGAGGGAATTTCCGTTATGGCGATCCCTTCTTTTGTTATTCAATTCCCCCAACTTTTCAAGCTCCCCATTTTGTCCCCCCCCTTTTGAGTTACTTCCCCCCTTTGACAAAGGGGGGTCGGGGGGGATTTTGCCCAGGCTGCCGCGGAGGCCAAAGGGTCGACTGAAGGCAAATCCCCCTAAGTCCCCCTTTGTCAATGGGGGACTTTGAGCCGAAGGGGGACTTTTTAACCAAAAGGGGCCTTTGAGCCTCACATTCAGAAAGTTAGATATGCATCTGGGCAGACTCATGATATAAAATGATTCACGCTCTCAGCAGCGGAAAGAGTGGTCAACTCTGGTAGGATATCGGAAAGAAACGGGTAAAGCACCTTCATGTTTCTCAGGCTACCTTTAAAATCCTGCATAATGCCGGCTCTATTTCTGCCCGCCCTGCTCCTTTGCTCCGGATGCGATGAGAAGAGGGGAGTGAAGATCGGCGAAAATCCACCTGCAGTATCGGGCAAAGACCTGCAGGGGAGATCGGTCGACCTGGCCCATCTCAAGGGGAAGGTAGTCGTCATCTATTTCTGGACCAACTCATGCTGCGGCGATACGCTGAAAGAGCTGGAACCCGTCTACCTCCGGAATAAAAACAAAGGCTTGGAAATTCTGGCGATTAATGTTATGGACTCCCGAAAGGACGTAGCATCCATCGCGTCAAATAACCGCCTGACTTTCACCATGCTGCCGGATGAACACGCGACCCTCTTCGAGCAGTATAAGGTCCGTGGATTCCCGACCATTTTCATCCTGGACAAGCACGGGGTTGTTCGGGAAAAGATTCTGGGGGCCATTCACAGCTCGAAACTCGAAAAACTGATGCAGCGGCAGTTTGAGATCCACAAACAGGCGGAGGACGCCTATCAAAAGGCGCGCCCTCACTGAGCAAAATTCAAGGAGAACAGCGATGAACCGATCCCGCCTGAAGTGCTTCGGCATTTTCCTCGCCCTCTTCTGCTTCTGGACCTCGTTGGCCTTGGCTGCGGGTCGGAAGCCCGTCAAGGCGAAACCGAAGGACAAGTGCCCGGTCTGCGGCATGTTCGTGGCCAAATATCCGGACTTCGCCGCCCAAATCCAGTTCAGCGACGGTTCCACGGTACATTTCGACGGGACCAAGGACATGTTCAAGTACTACCTGGAGCTGTCCCGGTACGCCCCCGGCAGGAAGGCGGCCGACATCGCTGCTATCTTCGTCAGCAACTACTACGACCTCACCATGGTGGACGGGTTCAAGGCGTTTTACGTATCCGGAAGCGACGTATATGGACCGATGGGACGGGAACTGATCCCTTTTTCCCGGGAATCGACGGCGCGCGACTTCCTGAACGATCACAAGGGAAGGTCCATCCTGCGTTTCCACGAAATTACCCCGGGAGTTGTCAAGTCGCTGGACTGATGGGGGTGACCGGATTGATGAAGCTGCGCCGCTCGACCATATACCTGGGCATGACCTCGGGGCTCATGCTCACCCTGGCGGGGCTATTGCTGCACGCCTCGGGTCAGCGCCGGGCGGCAGAGCCCGGCTTTGCCCGCAAGGCCGCCCTGGTGCGCCAGGTGGAGTTGACCGATCTCTGCCTTTTTACTGAAGCGAGCTATACCAGAAACCCGAGCATGACCGACCTGTCGACCCCGTTTCAGGACTCACCCCTGTCGCTGGATCATTTCCCCAGCGGCGGGCTGATCGGCCCGCCGACCCACCTGACGAGAAACCAACGTGATTGAACGCCAAAGACACATCATCGATTTCACCCTCTCTTCGCTCATGAGACGCAAGGGTAAGAACGGCGCGCTGTTGCTGGTCTACACCCTGGTCATCTTCGTGCTCGCCTCGGTGCTGTTTTTCACCTACGCCTTGAAGCGCGAGGCGGCACTGGTGCTCAAGGATGCCCCCGAGATCATCGTGCAGCGCAGCCAGACCGGACGCTTTCACCCGATTCCCGTTGCCTGGGGAGAGAGCATCGGCAAGATAAACGGAGTCATCTCGGTGCGGCCGCGCTTGTGGGGCTACCAGTATGACAGCGTGTTTCAGGCCAATTACACCCTTTCGGTGCCGGCCGAGAATGCGCCGCCCACCGGCAGCATCGATATCGGCAGCGGCATCGCCAAAATCCGCGACGCCAGTCCCGACGACATCATCGCCTTCACCGGGCACGACGGCTTTCCGCGCAGCTTCACCATCAGGGAGATCCTTTCCGACGAGTCGCAGCTGTTGACCAGCGACCTGATCCTGCTCTCGGAAGAGGATTACCGCGACTTCTCCGGCCTCCCCGCCGACCAGGCCATCGATCTCGCCCTGCGGGTGCGCAATCCCAGGGAGTACGCCACCATCGCCGAAAAGATCACCCGGCTCCATCCCGACACCCGACCCATCCTGCGCAGCGAGATCCTGCGCACCTACGACGCGCTCTTCGGATGGCGCTCGGGGCTCCTGATCGTCATCTTCAGCGCCGCGGCCCTCGCCTTCGTCATCTTCGCCTGGGACAAGGCGACCGGCCTTTCCGCCGAGGAGCGCAAGGAGATCGGCATCCTCAAGGCGATCGGCTGGGAAACCTCCGACATCCTGATGATGAAATTCTGGGAGGGGAGCGTCGTCTCGCTCACCGCCTTCCTGGCGGGGATCATCCTGGCCTACGCCCATGTCTTCCTGACCTCGTCGCCGCTCTTCGCGCCGGTGCTCAAGGGGTGGTCAACCCTCTACCCTGCCTTCCGCCTGACCCCGTTCCTGGACTTCGGCCAGATCTCGGCGCTCTTCTTCCTGACCGTGGTCCCCTACACCGTCACCACCATTGTCCCCTCCTGGCGGGCGGCAATCATCGACCCCGATTCGGTCATGCGTTGAGGAATTTATGATATCGGCACGCGACATCAGCAAGGTATTCAACGCGGGACGCCCCAGCGAGTTCACCGCGCTGCACGGGGTCTCCCTCGACATCCGGCTGCACGAAACGACCGTCCTGAAGGGACCGAGCGGTTCCGGCAAGACCACCCTGCTCGCCCTGCTGGGCTGCATGTCCCGCCCCACCACGGGGCGCATCTTTCTCAACGACCGCGAGATCACCAGCCTGCCGGAGCGCTTCCTGACCGAGATCCGCCGCTCCACCTTCGGCTTCGTCTTCCAGCAGTTCAACCTGATCAAGGGAATCTCCGCCCTGGAAAACGTCATGGCCCCCGCCTACCCCACCGGGGAGAAGTTTTCCCTGCTGCGCCGCAGGGCCCTGGCGGCCCTGGAGATGTTCAACCTGGAAAAACGGGCCGACGCCAAGGTGGAATGGCTCTCCGGCGGCGAGGCCCAGCGGGTGGCGATTGCCCGTGCGCTGATCAACAACCCGACGGTCATCATCGCCGACGAACCGACCGCACACCTGGACACCAGGCTGGCGCACGAATTTATCGGCATCATGGCGGATCTGAAGGCCAAAGGGAGCACCATCATCCTGGCCAGCCACGACCCGATCGTCTACGACTCGGAGCTTGCCGACCGGGTGGTGGAGATGCGGGACGGCCAGGTGGTCAGCCAGGGGATCAGCGCATGATGCTCCACCCGAGCATTCTGGCGCTCTTTTTCTCGTCCCTGCTGATCAGCCTGATGACGCTCTACGCCGCCTGCTACGGGATCCTGATCCTGCGCCGCTGGGATATCGCCAGCGGCAGCGAACTGCAACTCTCCCTGGAGCGCCGGACCTACCTGATCTCCACCATCATCAGCTATTTCCTCGTCTTTCAACTGGTCTCGCTGTTCCTGTTCATCCAGACCGCCGACAGCATCTGCCATCTGTTCGTGGGGGCGATGTGCGCCGTGGGGACGCTCACGGTGAACGGCTTCGGCTACCCGACCCTGCTGCTCAAGGTGGTCACCTTCATCCTGGCAGGCCTCTGGCTGATCCTCAATCACGCCGACAACCTGGGTTATGACTACCCGCTGATCCGCGCCAAATACCTGCTGCTGCTGGTCGCCGCCCCGTTCGTGCTGGCGGAGAGCGTGGTGCAGGGGAGCTTTTTCCTGAAACTCACGCCGGACATCATCACTTCCTGCTGCGGAGCCCTTTTCAGTCAGAGCGCGCGCGGCATTGCCTCCGAAATTGTAGCGGTGCCGAGCAATCCGATGCAGATCGCCTTCTACGGCTGCATGCTGGTAACGTTTGCGGCCGGTGCAAGGTTCTGGCTGCAGCGCAAGGGGGCATATCTGGTCGGCATTTTGAGCGGAATCAGCTTTGCGGTATCGATTGCCGCCATCATCTCCTTCATTTCGCTCTATTTCTACGAAATGCCTTCGCACCACTGCCCCTTTTGCATTTTGCAGAAGGAATATGGCTATGTCGGATATCCGCTATATGCCCTTTTGCTGGCAGGGACGGTAACGGGAGTGGGGGTCGGGCTGCTCCAGCCGTACCGGAAGAAAAAGAGTCTCCAGGAGATTCTCCCGGGTGTGCAGCGAAAGCTCGCCGCGGTATCGGTGCTCTCGTACCTTCTTTTTACCGTCATCGTCACCTGGAAGATCGTCTTTACCAGCTTTACCCTGGAGGGATATTAGCGAGGCAACGGTTCAATAAAGACCGATCGGAAAGGTGCCTTTTACGTTTCCATTGCTATAATTTCCATTTTCTGGTTGCATATCCTATATAGCCTATCACGCTGTTTTTTCCGATCGCAACAGCCGGTGCCAGGCACCGGACCAGTTTCTGTATAAGCCAGGTAAGGAGTCTTCATGGGAACGTCGGTAGGAGTGGGTTACAGCCTTCAGAAAAACCCCGTTGATGCCGGGAAAGAGGCGGCTCTCAAGGCTCTGCAGCAGGGCAATATCACCAGGCCGGACTTCGTCTTTGTCTTTGCTACCATCGGGTACAACCAGCAGGTGCTGATCCACGCCATACGGGAGGCGACCTCGGGGGCTCCGCTGAGCGGCTGCTCCGGCGAGGGGATCATCACGCAGGGGATGGTTGCCGAAACCAACTTCGGCGTCTGCGTCATGGCGATCGCCTCGGACGAACTGAGCTTTGCCAACGTCCAGATCAAGGATATCGGGGTCGGAGTCGATCTGGCGGGCCAGCGCCTGGCTGCGGAGCTCCAGCCCTTGCTGGCGCCGGACAGCATCGCCTGCTTCCTTTTTGTCGACGGCCTGGTCTTCGATTTCGATCCCTTCCGCGCCGCCTTCGAGAAATCGCTCCAGCGTGAAACGCCGCTCCCGCTTTTCGGCGGTCTGGCTGCCGACAACTGGGCCACCCGGAAAACCTACCAGTATCATGACGACCAGGTGATCTCCCAGGGGATGTCCTGCGTGCTGATGACCGGCAACGGCAAGGTCGCCTGGGGCGTCAGCCACGGCTGCGTCCCGATCGGCACCAAACGCACCATCACCCGCAGCAAGGGGAACATCATCTACGAGATCGACGGCGTCCCCGCGCTGGAAGCCCTGAAGGATTACGTCGAGGAGGGCTCAGAGAGCCAGTGGAACAAGATGACCCTCAACCTCTGCCTCGGCTTCAAGACGCCGGAGCATATCAGGAAGGCCTACGGCGAGTTCTTCGTCCGCTACATGATGGACAAGGACGACCGCGAAGGGTATGTGACCATTCAATCCGACGTAACGGACGGGACCGAGCTCTGGATCGTGCGCCGGGACAAGGACCTGATCCGGCAGGGGCTGCGGGACATCTCCCGGCAGATCAAGGAGAAGACCGGCGCAGCCAGGCCGAAGCTGGTGATGCAGTTCGAGTGCATGGGCCGGGGAAAGGTCGTCTTCAGGGAGCAGGAGAAGATCGAGCTGCTGAGATCGCTCCAGGAAGATGTCGGCGCGGATCTCCCCTGGATCGGTTTTTACACCTACGGCGAGATCGGACCGATCTCAAGTTTCAACTGCATCCATAATTTCACGGCTATCGTCGCCGCCGTGTACTGAGCCTGTCCCTTGGTGCATTATGAAAAAAGATGGTGCAACGACGGATCATCTCCCGGAGGATCTCAGCATCGAGACGCTGCTTCGGGAAAAAGAGGCTCTCTCCCAACAGGTCAAACGCCTGATCCGGGCCGAGGGAAAGCTCTACGAATACCAGCAGGAACTCGACGCCCAACTGAAGGAGTATAAGGAACTCTACGAGTTGAACAGAAGGCTCAACGGAATCCTCGATATCGAAGAGATCTTCCAGGAAACCGTCTCCTACGTAATTCAGCATTTAGAGTACGAGAGAGCCGTTTTTCTCCGCAGAGAGGAGGAAAACGGGAATTATTGTGTCTGTGCCCTGGACGGCTACTACCAGCCGTCGGAAAAAAACCTCGTTGCGGAACTCACCATTGAGCAGGACGCCCCCTGCCTCTCCCCCCTGACGGACGGCCGGGAATATCTGATCTGCAAAGCCGGCTCGGAAGAACCGCTACTTTTCGGCTGCTGCGCCAAGCTGCTGATGACCGAGTTTTTCCTTTATCCTCTCGGCTACCGTTCGCACCCTCATGCCGCCCATGCCCTGCTGGTCGTCGGAAATTCCCTGGAGAATGCCGGTTTCTACCGAAGAGTCGACGAAAATCCCGGTTCGCTGCTCAGCATGGGGAACCTGGTGGGGCTTGTCTCGTCGCTGATAGAAAACCGCATCTTCTTCATAAGGATGGAGAACGCACGGGAAATGGAACGCCGTGCCGAGGCCAAGTACCGCAGCATCTTTGAAAACGCCGCGGAGGGGGTCTTCCAAAGGACCCCCGAAGGAAGGTACCTGGACGCCAATCCCGCGCTGGCGCAGATGCTGGGCTACGCCTCGCCACTGGAACTGATGACGGAAGTCATGGACATCGGACAGCAGCTTTACGTGGAGCCGCAATATCATGCGGAGCTGATGAGGCAAATCGCAGCACACGGCAAGGTGGAGGGGTTCGAGGCCCGGATGTATCGCAAGGACCGCAGCATCATCTGGGTCTCGCTCAACATGCGCCTGGTGCCCGGCAATGCCGGACAGGAGCTCCTATATGAAGGGATGGCCGAGGAGATCACCAACCGCAAGAGGGGGGAAGAGGCGCTTCGGGAGAGTGAGCAAAAATACCGGCAGCTGAGCCAGGCTTTGGAGCAGCGTGTCAAGGAAGCGGTCGATGAGTTGCGTCAGAAGGACAGGATAATGATACTTCAGGGGCGGCAGGCAGTCATGGGAGAGATGATCAGCAACATCGCGCACCAATGGCGCCAGCCTCTCAACATGCTGGCTCTTCTGGCGCAGGATCTGCTCATGACCAATAAAAGGGGGGAACTCGGCGACGAGTTCATCCAGGCCAACATCAAGAGAACCCTGGAGATCATCCGTCAGATGTCGAAAACCATCGACGATTTCAGGTACTTTTATCAGCCGGACAAGGTAAAGGTGGATTTCAGGGTACTCGAGCCGTTGGAAAAAGCACTTTCCCTGCTGGGCGGGAGCTTCCAGATGCACGGGATCCGCACCGAAGTGCTCCAGAGCGGCGATCCCGTGGTACACGGCTATCTAAACGAATTCGTCCAGGTGCTGCTCAATATCCTGATCAACGCGCGGGACGCCTTGATAGCCAGTGAGGCGGCAACCCCGCTCATCAGCATCAAGCTCTCCTCGGAAGGGGGCAAGACGGCAGTGAGCATCACCGACAACGCCGGCGGCGTCCCCGAGGAGATCAAGGACAAAATCTTCGAGCCGTATTTCACCACCAAGGGTCCCGAGCAGGGAACCGGCATCGGCCTTTTCATGTGCAAGACCATCATCGAGAAAAGCATGGGAGGAACCCTCACCGTGCGTAACGTGGGAAACGGTGCGGAATTCAGGATAGTGGTTTGAAAAGTCCTAACTCCCCTCCCCTTCTAGGGGAGGGACAGGGTGGGGATGGGGTTCAGGTGGCCCAGAACGCGGCGAGGTCAGCCAGGATCGCCTCCGAGACCAGTTCCGAGACCTCCGACCCGAACCAGTCAGCGGGCATTGAACTGCTGTAGCTCGATTCCAGGAACCGGCTGTCCATCAGTATGACGATGCCGCGGTCGGTCTCGGAGCGGATCACCCGGCCCGCTGCCTGGATCGATTTGGCCATGGCGGGAATCGTGTAGGCATATTCGAAGCCGGCGCCGAAGTTTCGCTGGTAATACTCCCTCATCTGCTCCCGCTCCAGGTCGAAGTTCGGCAGCGGCGGCCCGATCACGAAGGCCCCGATCACCATCTCCCCTGCGTAGTCCACCCCCTCGGAAAAGGTCCCCCCCTGCACGGCAAAGACCACGGTGGCGCCATCCTGCGCCCGCAACCGGTCCAGAATCTCCTCAGCCCTGGCTGACCTCATGTTCCTCTCCTGCCTCAGCACGGCAAAGCCCTGCGGCGCCTGAAACAGGGCGAGCACCCGCTCCAGAAAGTCGAAGCTCGGGAAGAACGCGAAGTAGTTGCCGCTTCGAAGCGCCGTGATCCTTTGCAGCGCATCGGCGATCTTGGCGTAGTTGCGCTCGCGCTGGGCGTATTTGGTCGAGATCTGCGGGATGATCAGCAGCTTGCGCAGATGCGCCGGGAAAGGGCTCTGGAACTCCGCCATCCTCACCCCCTCCGGATCCAGCCCGGACAGTTTGGCGTAATAGTCGAACGGCTTGAGCGTCGCCGAGAATCCCACCACCTGCCGATAACCGGCATAGCTCTCCCTGATCATCGCTGAGGCGTCGCAGCAGGTGATCCGGACGCTCCCTCCGGTCGGGTGCGGATGAAAGGTGGTGAAAAATTCCTGTTTCTCGGAACTTGCCGCGAGTTCCAGGGTCTGCGCGAACTCCGACCAGTAGAAGCAGAGCCGCAGCACCGGGTCCTGCTGCTGTATCTCCAGATCGGACTCCAGGTAGCGCGACAAAAAGCCGCGCAGCTTGGCGTCCTGTTCCAGGAAAGGGTCGATCGGCGGCTCGATCCTGACCGGCGCGCCGCTCTTTGCGCTCCAGCAGGATGCCGCGGTACGGATGCATCCCTCCAGCAGTTCCCCGGCCTCGCGCCGGAACAGCGCGGGCAGTTTGCCGATCTCTTCACGCATCGCCTCGAGCACGCTCGATGAGAGCCTGGGCGAATAGTACTCCATGGCGCGGGCGGGGAGGTTGTGTGCCTCGTCGATGACAAGGTTCGGCTTTCCGGTCTGATCCACCGCGAGCCCCGCCGCCCGCCCGAGGGCGGAGCGGGGAGCGAAGACGTAGTTGTAATCGCAGATGACGACGTCGGAGAGCCTGGCAGAGTCGATCTGCAGCTCAAAGGGGCAGACCTGGAACTCTTCCCCCACAGCGCGGAAACTGCGCGCCTTGAGTTTTCTTTTCCTGGCGAGGAGATCGACGATGCCGTGGCGGGCGACCTTGGCATAGTAGTCGCGGGCGAATTCGCAGTAATCGGGGGTGCAAATCGGCTCGTTCTTGAAGCAGATCTTGCTTTTGGCGCTGATGGAGAGCGAGCGCAGCTTGACACCGCTATCCCGGAAACGCTCGACGGCATCCTCGGCTACCGCATGCTGGCTGTTTTTCGGGGTGACGTAGACCACCGTCTGCCCCCGGCCCAGTGCCTCCTTCAGCACCGGATGGAGAACCCCCACGGTTTTCCCCAGACCGGTCGGGGCCTGGATCAGCATGGGGCGCCCCTGCGCCATCCCCTCCCCGATCTCCTGCATGAGCTCGATCTGGCCCGGGCGCGGATTGGGAAAGGGAAAGGGGAAATCCGAGGCGATCCTTCTCCTCCTGGCGGCACGCTTGCGCGCCTGTCCGGCCTCCAGGACCAGTTCGTCCAGTCGCTGCTCCAGCCATTTTTCGTACAGTGCCGGATCGAGAGCGAGTGCCAGCTCCTCGGAGTGGCCGTTTCGGGATGAGACCAGGTGAAAGCTCAGCGCGGCAATGACACCGTGTTCCAGCCAGTAAAAATAGCCGTAGCTCAGCAGTTGCAGGCAGTAGGGATGGTCCATCGGGGTGCCGGCGAGCCGGCGCTTGAGATCGCCGACATGGAAGGCGGTTTTGATCTCCTCGATTTTCGGGGGATCATGCCTGAAGATACCGTCCATCCGCCCGTTGACCTGGAACCGGTATCCCTCCCTTTCGAAAAGGCGGGTCACCGCGACCTCGGCCCGGTAGAGCGGATCGGCCTTGGCCCGTTTCTTCTGCACCCGCAGATGTATCTCCTGTCCCTCGGCAGCGGAGCGTCCATAGCCCGAGTGAGTTTCGATGCTTCCGGTACGCGGCACCGGCAGGGCGAATTCGCCAAGCGAGATGGAGATCGGATCAGAGTCAGGTTGTAAGGTGAAAGGCATGGTAGCGAGGTCCCGCAGCGCCCGCCGTTCAGGCGCGGCAGCTCTTTGATTTATCGACACTTTCACTGTTTGCATCACTTCTGTCAAGCCGGAATTCAGTAACCCTCCGGGCGGCACTGCCGAACGGGATCTGGCAGGGTGGGCCCCGCCCACCATTAATTTAGCCTGATCAGCGCTTCTGAGAAAGTTACAGCAATAGATTAATCCCACGCGCAAATTGTCCCCTCCCCCGGAGGGGGAGGGCTAGGGAGGGGGAACTCGGCCAGTTCTTCGCAGAAGCCGCTGTCTTCCCTGCTCACTCTCCTCCCCCCTCCGGGGGGAGGAGAGTGAGCAGGCGCCTGGGAGGATGAACTTTGTCTCCGACAAAGGGCTGCCGTGGCTGCGTGGGGTGCTAATCAGGTAATTTAGCGAGAACGAGATTGCTGGGCGAGGCCCACCCTACCTTCTGCCGCTCCTGCTTAGAACCGAGTTTCTTCCTTAGGCTCGATTGCAATACCGGCGGAAGCGGGTATCCTCTTGTCTGAATTATCAAATTCCATTAAAAGGAGATCTGACAATGAAACGAATTATTGCCGCCTTCGCCCTGACTCTTTTCTGCGCCGGCCTTGCCGCCGCCGCCGATGATGCCGTGGTGGTGCTGCCGGCCAAAAACGGCGACGTCACCTTCCCGCACAAAAAGCACAAGGACATGAAGGAGATAACCTGCACGGCCTGCCACGAGACCGATAAGGGTGGCAAAATAGCAGATCTCGGCAAAGATTGGGCACACAAGACCTGCAAGGGTTGCCACACGGACAAGAAGAAGGGCCCCACGAAATGCAACGAATGTCATAAGAAGTAGCCGGGCCCCTTGATGAGTAAAAAGCGGAGGGAGCTTGCTCCCTCCGCTTTTCGTCTTCGTTTCCCATCTCCCTTCCCTTCAGATTCGGCTCCCTGCCGTCCCTTCACCGTGATCTGCCCCTGTCCTTAAACCTGTCGCAGCCCTGCGAATGCGCTCCGGGTCCCACCCATCCGGCCCATGCGGAGACTGGAAGCGGGGTGAATGGTCGCGCGGCATCAAGCGCCGACATCGGCAGGCACAGTACCGGCAAAATTCCATTAATGTTCACACATTGACTTTTTCTTAGAATCAGGGATAATGAACACGCTCCCGGCTACCGGTTCATGTTTTCAGAGGCCCTCCGCATACTGTCTGCAGTCGCGGCTTCTCGCCCGATCCCGGGCTTGTGAAGGCGACATCACATCCTCACCGAACCTGATCTGGAGCGGCTTGGCTTGAAGGTGCAGGGGTACTTCGACCTCGCGGCATGGATTGGCAAAGCAGGATTTGAGATCCGGATATCCGGGAGGGTGCAGACCTTTAATGATCAGATCAGGACGCAGGAGGACCACTAATGAGCAGAGTTCCTTTCCATGACCTTCACCGCGAAAAAGCGATGACTCCCCATATTCGGTTGATCTCTGAGGGAGGCAACTCTCTCGCCCGGAGTCCCGGGCCGATTTGCATTGATTCGATCCAAGTAACCCAGACCTGCACCACTGAATCTCAGCATATGGTATACCGTTCCGCCACTGGCGCCTGCACCATGTTTTCCTCGCCGGACAATTCGCTGTTTTCGGTCCCTTCGGAGCATGCCCTGGAACTGGACCGGGGTTTGCTTCCTGCTGTGCTGCGCACGAGGTTTGAGCAGCAAAGAATTCCCCTTTCGGACACCGCCTGCGTCAGAGTCGAACACCCCGGCAGGATCTGGTATCTAACCGACAGGGACAGGAACTACTCGATCAGAAAGCTTGCTGCCAATCTCACCGTTTATACCGGTTGACGGGGTATCTGCAGAGAGGGTCCTCATGACCGATTTTCACCTCTTTGAAGCGGGAGGCGTAAATTACCTTTTTTTCCCGTCTTCTGCAAGGCTTTACCAGTTGAGCAAGGCGGCGCTCGGCACGCTGTGCCGGCTTTCCGGCGCCCCGCACCCGGCTGATATTTCCGCAGCCCTGCGGGCCTTGCCACATGACGCGCCTGCTGACCAGGCCGTCCTCTCCGCCGAGCCTGGCGACCTGTCTGCGGAGCTCGACGACCTTTTGCAGAAGGAGCTGACGGTAGCTCAGCCGGCATCGGCCGCGATGCAAAACGCTCCCGGACGGAATGGCTTTCACTCCTTCTCCCTTTATCTGGCTCAGAGCTGCAATATGTCGTGCTGCTACTGCTGGAACCGGGGCGGTAGCTTCGGAAAGCCCTCCGGCCTGATGGGGGAGCAGACTGCACAGCTGGTAACGGAGCTGATCCTTTCACTGGCCGAGGGCTCAAGCGCCGACAAGATCTTCATCAATTTCTATGGCGGCGAGCCGTTGCTGAATTTCCCCGTCCTGAAGCAGATCACCCTGCGGCTGCGCCAACAGGAAGCCCGCCTGGCGAAGAATTTCTGCTTCACTGTCGATACCAACGGATCGCTGCTGGAGGGAGAGACGGCCCAGTTTCTGGCGCGTCATTTCGTTCAGATCGGCGTGAGCCTGGACGGCAGGCAGGAAATCCATGATGTACAGAGACCCGGATTTAACGGGGAAGTAACCTGGGAAAGAATCGTCGCCAACGTAAGGGCCTTTCCCAATCGGAAACTGCTCTGTCTGCGCGCCACGCTGACCACTCTCTCCGACCCGTATCTGGAGACCTTCCGCCAGCTCACCACCCTTGGTGTGAGAAGGATCCAGCTTGAGTACTGTCATGAGACGGGGTACCAGGAGAATCCGGTTTACCAGGAGCTGATCGTGCCTCCGGAGCGCCAGTTCGAGGAACTTCGCGAGTTTCTCGACTACTATGTCGATACCGTCAGCCTCTACCAAAATAGCAGCGACATCCCCTTCGTCTCCAGTCTGATGGACAACATCACCAGGATCAGGCGCGGCAACCGTTACACCAGGCCGTGCGGCGCCGGTATGAACATGCTCGCCATCAGCTCGCGTGGCGAGGTATTCCCCTGCATCGCCTTCGTGGAGCGCGAGGAGTTCGCCATGGGGCGGGCCGATACCGGGAGTCCTCTTTCGCTGCACCAGACCCTGGCAGATTTCGAGGTGGACGGCCAGGTCCCCTGCCATGCCTGCTGGCTTCGCTATGACTGTGCCGGCGGTTGCTACGCTACGCACTACGACATGACCGGCCATGCCCGCCAACCCCACCCGCAATACTGCAAGAATATGAAGGCCAAGGCCGAGATCTATCTCTACGCAATGGCTCAGATGCTGAAAAAATGCCCCTGGCACCTGGAGAGAGACTCCGATTCGCCCGGCGCCCCGTACTCCGCCTGACTCCCGGCCCCGCTTCCCCCCCCGTTGAGACTCACCCCCGCTTATCTTACCCCGGAGCGCCGTCGTCGATGGCACGGCATGCCGCCCCGCAGCCGCCCCGCTTCAGGCTTGACTTCTCGGCGTTTGCGTACGATTATGGCGCTGGCGTATACAGTATCTTTGCGCATCAGCCCGCTGCTTACCAGATGATCGGTCAACCAAGGGACCAGCCATGGCGAAAAAAATATTCATCGCGGCCTCCGGGCAAAACATCGGCAAGACAACCATCAGCGTCTCGTTGCTGCATCTGGCCCAGCAAAAGTACGGACGGGTCGGTTTCATGAAGCCACTGGGTCCCAAGCCGACCACGTTTCGCGGCCAGTCCGTGGACAAGGATGCGGCGCTGATAGCACAGGTTTTCGGTCTCACCAAGGATCTGCGCTACATGTCGCCGGTCGTGGTATATCCCGAGACCTCCCGCCAGGCCATCGACGGGGAGATCTCCCTTTCCGGGCTCAGCGACCGGATCCTCAGCACCTATGCCGAGTTGGAGAAGCGCTGCGACTTCATCGTCATCGAGGGGTCCGGCCATCCCGGAGTCGGGTCGGTGCTGAAACTGTCAAACGCACGCATCGCCTGCATGCTGGACGCCCCGGTGCTGATGGTAACCGGCGGCGGGGTCGGCAACGTGATCGACACCATCGCCATGAATACCGCGCTGTTCAAGCTGGAGGGGGCCGAGGTGCGGGGAGTCCTGGTCAACAAGCTCTTTCCGGACAAGCGGGAGGTGATGCTCGACTACCTGCAGCGCGCCCTGGCGGACCAGCCGTTTTCGCTGATCGGCGGCTTCGACTACAAGCCGGTCCTCGCCAATCCGACCCTGCGCCGGGTTGCGCGCCTGCTCGGGCTTCCCCTGAACGGCAACCGCCGCGAGGTCAGCCGGATCATTCACCACGTGCAGATCGGCGCCGCCTCGACCCAGCGCGTCACGGAAATGCTGCGGAATTCCTCGCTTTTGCTGGTGACCAGCAGCCGGGACGAGCTTCTGGTCACGCTCGCCAATCTGTACCAGATGCCGGAGTACCGCTCCCTCATCTCCGGGCTCATCATCCCGGGAATCTCCCCGGTCAGCACCATCACCCAGCGCATCATCGACCGCAGCAATATCCCGTACCTGCGCACCGACAAATACTCGACCGCCGAGCTCTACCGCGTCATCACCGAGGACGTCTCCAAGATCACCGCAGAGGACTCCGAGAAGCTCGACCTGGTGCGCTCTCTGGCCGAGGAGCGTCTCGACTTCGACGCACTCGACGCCCTTTTCACCCGGGCTTAGCATGCCCTCACCCCAGCCCCTCCCGGGGGACCTCATTAGTGTCCTGATTAGCAACCAACCCCGCCTGCGGCGGCATTTTGTCCAAGAGTAACATTACCCTGCTGTCCCCATCCCCATCCTGCCCCTCCCCTTGAAGGGGAGGGGACGTGGAGGATAATGGGGGAACTTACTCGGAAGCCGCCCACGCCGCCGTGGGCGGCCCTGTATCAAAAGTTAACTACTACTTCCGCAAGCAGTCCACCACTTGCTCCTCCCCCTGGAGGGGGGAGGTCGGGAGGGGGGAAGACTGCGGGCTTCTAGGAAGAACTGGCTGGGCTTCCCCCTCCCTAACCCTCCCCCTCCGGGGGAGGGGACTCTTGGATACAAAATCAGCAGGTTAGCTCCAAGTTACTTAAGAGCAACAACTTCCGCTACCAACAACTCTCCCTNNGGGGATGGGGTAGAGTCTGCGTCAGTGCACACCCCCTTCGGCGCCCCGGGCCGCGCTCTTGCCGCGTGCCGCAGGAGCATCCGATGCCTGCTCCCACACTGGCCGCTTACTTCTTGTGGCACTCGGAGCACTTGGTCGGACCGGCACCCTTGTCGGCATGGCACCCCTTGCAGCTTTTGTGCGCCCACTCCTTGCCGAACCCTTCGATCTTTCCGGCTCCCTTTTCGTGACAGACCTTGCAATCCTTCAGGGTCTCCTGGTGCTTCTTGTGGTTGAAACCAACCTCGCCATTTTTGGCCGGGAAGGTGATGGTATCCGCGGCCAGGACCGCTCCCGCGCTGAACATGATGAGAGCTACTGCGGCGATGACTTTTCCCATTTTGCTGCTCCTTTTCTTTTTGGTTATTTACGGCTGAAATGTGATAGAAAATATCATTGGATGTACGCTCCCGCTATCGACATCTATAGCAATCCGACCCGATGTCGGGTGCGGAGGAGGGCGGCGGCACGCCGTAACCCGGGAAAGGCAGCACAACATGGGTGAATTGAAGGAGAGAACCAGCGATATGGGTCAGGGTCCCGAAAAGCCTGAAAAGGGGACGGCACCGAGCGTCGCCATCGACGGAGCACGGATCCGGAGCGTGCGCGAGACCAAGAAGCTGACCCAGCTCTACGTGGCCAGCGTTGTGGGGGTCACCACCGACACCATCTCGCGCTGGGAGAACAACCGCTACCCGTCCATCAAGCGGGATAACGCCGAGAAGCTTGCCAGCGCCCTCGAGGTCGACTTGAGGGATATCCTGCGACAAGAAGAGGTAAGAGAGATTCCCGACCTGGTGCCGGCCACGCCTTCGGCCCGCACCCCCCGCCTGATACTGCGGGGGGGCCTGGCCCTTCTGGCGCTCCTCTTAGTTGCCATCTTCGTTTATAAGCTGCGTAACAATGCGCCGGCGCCGACCGCCGTGAGATGGGTCCCCAAATTCGCCGCCCCAGGCGAGATTATTCCCGTGCAGGTCAAGGTGACGCGGCAACCAGGCGAAACTTCCGGCTTCATCCTCAAGGAGAAACTTCCCGGCGGTTTGCAGCTGGTGAGCTCGCTCCCGGCCAGTTCCGCCACAGAGCCATCCGGCACCGGCATCAAATGGCTTATCCCGGGTGGCAGCGCCTCGGTCACCGTCTCCTATACCGTCCGGATCCCTGCATCCCCGGCACTGGAAAAGGAGGTGAAGCTGGACGGAGAGATCGTTGTTCGCGCCGGGGGCGCCAACCGGACCGAGGCCGTAGCAGGCAACAACAGCATCCGGATCGGCGCCCATCATTGGGCCGACGCCAACGGTGACGGCCGCATCGACGATGACGAGATCATGCCGGCTTACTATATTTATGAGGAGATGAAGGGGCTCGGTCTGGACTGGAAGAGCATCGAGGCGATCTGGAGTGGCAAGGGATACCGCTGGGAATCCAAAAGCGGCTTTACCGTGCTCAAATGAGCGGGTGGAAGCTCAAATTCCCGTCGGTTGCTCTTCCGCCTACCCGATGGCTTCGCCACGGCGGGGCAGGCGATCAGGCCGCTAATCCAACCTGCAAAGGCCCTGATGCGCTGGAGCTGCGATTCTCTTATCAAGCGGCATCCCCGGATGGAGGCGGATCGGCGTCTGATCACCTGAAATCGCGATGGAACGGGTGAGTGCAGATGAACCCGTCGAGGAAGGGGATGGAGTATCTGCATCGGTAACTTTTTTCTCCTGTAACGCACCAGGAGACCTCTTTATTTATCTTTTCGGTCTGACACGCATCAAAACGTTCCTTATCCGGGCACTCTCGTTGGCAAGGTTGCAGCATGGAACCTCCCTCCGGGGGGATTACTGGCGCCTTTCCCGTGTAATTTTCACTATTTATAGGCGAGGCAATGTAACGGATGGGTGCAGACATGACCTTCGCAGTAAAGCATGGAGTACGTGCATCTCTGCTGCCTCCCTCCCTCCGCACGGCACCACGACAGTTCAGGAGTGATCATTTCGGTTCGGCATTCATAAAAAGCTACCCCCGATTCATTCCGGTCGATCTGCATGATAACTCCTCCCTTGGCGAAGGTGCCCGGCGACAATGTCTATTATACCGCCCCAATTCGACTGTCAAGATACCCGGCCGGAACAACTGCCCCGGAAGCACCAAGGATGGTTGGACCTGGCAAGGGAGGGTGCCGAATCACGCGGTGACCGAAGGCTGCTAATTAATCAGGAGCAGCCGGAAATCACCATCGTGCCACCCTCTCATTTCTCATTATTTGTCGCAGAACCGCGCTAATGTGTATTTTGGATATCGGGCACCGCTGCTCCCTTCCGGCGGGCATCGGTGCTTTTTTTGCCGGGAATCTTTGCAGCGTTCCGGAACTTAGGTACTGCCGGAGCGGTCGTGAAATATGGTAAACTCTCATGTAGCGGGAGCATCATCCGGTTGTATTTCACCAACTTGGCGCCAAGGCAGCTGTGCCACCTCGGCATTTCGAGACTATGCTGCAATAGTTGACCGATCAGGAACCCGGTAAGAGCGGCCGGCAGCGTCACCCTACAGGAGGAGCAAAATGAAAGCCCTGGTTTTGAGTGCCAACAACTTCGAAGATAGCGAACTTCTGGTTCCCTTATACCGGCTGCGCGAGGCAGGCTTTACCGTGGACGTCGCCTCGGACCGGCGGGATCCCATCCGCGGCAAGCACGGCTATGAAGTCCCCGTGAACAAGCTGTTCTCGGAGGTCGCAGCTGCCGATTACAAGGTCCTGATCCTCCCCGGCGGCAGGGCACCGGCTGCCATACGCGACATTCCTGTGGTGCAGGAGATAGCCCGCTCCTTCATGACGGAGGGGAAGCCGGTCGCGGCAATCTGCCACGGCCCGCAGATTCTGATTTCTGCAGGAGTGATCAGGGGGCGCAAGGCGACCTGCTACAAAGAGGTGATGATTGAACTGAGGGAGGCTGGAGCACGGTATGAGGACAGCGAGGTAGTGGTGGACGGCAACCTGGTCACCTCGCGCGAGCCGGGGGACCTTCCGGCATTCTGCCGCGAGCTGATAAGGATTGTGGGGCAGTGAGAAAAACGGACCGGTAACAGATACGGAAATGGTGGCAATTAAGGCGGCCAAGATGGCCGCCTTATTAAAAGCAGGGCGCCCCGAGAGGCGCCCTGTTATTTGACTACTTCAGATTCTTCTTGATCCGCTCAACCGCCTCGATGACGTTGTCGCGGTTGCCGAAGGCGGAGAGACGGAAGTACCCTTCACCGCTCGGACCGAAGCCGCTGCCGGGAGTCCCCACCACGTTGCACTCGTTCAGGAGCTTGTCGAAGAAATCCCATGAGGTCAGGCCGTCCGGAGTCTTGAGCCAGATGTAGGGTGCGTTCACGCCGCCGTAGACGGTGAGCCCTGCTTCCGCCAGCCCTTCGCGGATGATCCGCGCGTTCTCCATGTAGTAGTCGATGTTGGCCTTGGTCTCTTGCCACCCCTGGTCCGTGTAGACCGCTGCGGCCGCTTTTTGCACCGGGTAGGAGGCGCCGTTGAACTTGGTGGTCTGACGACGCAGCCAGAGCTTGTTGAAGCTGTAGTTCTCGCCGGTTGAGGTGGTCCCCTCCAGTTCCTCGGGAACCACCACCAGGCCGCAGCGTACGCCCGTGAAGCCCGCGGTCTTGGAGAAGGAGCGGAACTCGATGGCGCACTTCTTGGCCCCTTCGATCTCGTAGATGGAATGCGGGATCGAGGGGTCGGTGATGAACGCCTCGTAGGCCGCGTCGAAGAGTATCACGGAATTGTTGGCAAGCGCGTAATCCACCCACCCCTTCAGCTGCTCCTTGGTAGCGACGGCACCGGTCGGGTTGTTCGGGAAGCAGAGGTAGATCATGTCCACCTTCTCCTCAGGATAGGCCGGGAAGAAGCCGTTTCCCTCGGTGCAGGGCATGTAAACCAAGCCATTGTAGTAGCCCGTCTGGTCCGCCTCGCCGGTGCGCCCGATCATCACGTTGGTGTCGTTGTAGACCGGGTAGACCGGGTCGCCGATGGCGACGGTGTTGTCCAGGGCGAAGATGTCGAGGATGTTGGCGCAGTCGCACTTGGAGCCGTCGGAGATGAACATCTCGGTGCTCTTCAGCTCCACGCCGAGCGGGTTGTAGGAGTTCTCGATGATCGCGTTGATCAGGAAGTCGTACCCCTGCTCCGGGCCGTAACCCATGAAGGAGCCTTCGCTGCCCAGATCATCCACCGCATCGTGGAACGCCTTCAGTATGGTGGGGGTAAGCGGCTGGGTCACGTCGCCGATGCCGAGCCGGATCACCTTGGCCTCCGGGTTGGCAGCGGCAAAGGCACGCACCCGGCGCCCGATTTCCGGGAAAAGGTAGCCCGCTTTCAGCTTGAGGTAGTTGTCGTTTATCTGTGCCACGTGTTCCTCCAAAAAGTTAACTATAAGGCGGGATAACCGCCCAATTCAATCATCTAAGTCCCAGCACGTCCTGCATGTCCCAGATGCCGGGTTTGGCGGTCACCACCCACTTGGCGGCGCGCACGCTCCCCCTGGAGAACATGTCCCGGGTGTGGGCGCGGTGGGTGAGCTCGATCCGCTCGCCCATCCCGATGAAGTAGACGGTGTGCTCGCCCACGATGTCGCCACCGCGTATGGTCTGCATGCCGATTTCATCCCGGGTCCGCTCGCCGCAGATCCCTTCGCGATGGAAGTTGGCGACCTTGCCGTAGTCGCGCCCCAGGGCATCCGCCACCACCTCGCCCATCCTGACCGCGGTCCCGGAAGGGGAGTCCTTCTTGAGGCGATGGTGGGCCTCCACGATCTCGACGTCGAAATCCTCGCCGAGGATCTTGGCCACGTCGGCCAGCACCTTGAAGCAGACGTTGACGCCGACCGACATGTTGGGAGCGATGACGACCGGTATCTCGCGCGCCAGCTCGGCCGCCAGCGCCCGCTCCTCGGCGGTGAAGCCGGTGGAGCCGATGACGATGGACTTGCCGAAGAGCGCACAGACCTCGAGGTTCTTCAGGGAGACCTTGGGCGCGGTGAAGTCGATCAACACGTCGCAACCCTGCACCACGGCGTTCAGGTCGTCACTGATGGCGACGCCGATGGCACCCAGCCCCGCATTGTATCCGGCGTCCTGGCCGACCATGGGATGACCCGGACGCTCCAGAGCACCGGTAAGCTCGACACCCGTCGCTTCCTTGATGGCGGCGATGATCCGCCCTCCCATCCTTCCTGCAGCCCCGCAAACAGCTAGTTTTACCATGATCCGCTCCGATATCCTTAGATAAGCCCGTATTCCTTCATGATGGCGGCAAGCTTGGCCCGGTTCGCCTCGGCAAGCGGCGCCAGCGGCAGACGCACCTCGTCGCGGCACCTCCCCTGGAGCGCTACGCCGGTCTTCACCGGCACCGGGTTGGTCTCGATGAACATGGCGTTGGAGATCTTCAAGAGGTACAGGTGCAGCCTCTTGGCCTCCTCCATGTTGCCGGCATTGAAGGCGTCTACCAGCGCGGCAACCTCCTTCGGCATGATGTTGGCCGTAACGGAGATCACACCTTTGGCGCCGCAGGCCATCATCGGCAGCGTGATGAAGTCGTCGCCCGACAGGACCGTGATGTTCTCGCCGCAGAGGGCGAGCACCTCGGAGGCCTGCTGCAGCGAACCGGTCGCCTCCTTGATGGCGACGATGTTCGGGTGCACGGCGAGCCTTGCCACGGTTTCCGGCAGCAGGTTCACGCTGGTGCGTCCCGGCACGTTGTAGAGCACCTGGGGGAGCGCTACCGCGTCGGCAACCGCCTTGTAGTGCAGGTAGAGCCCTTCCTGGGAAGGCTTGTTGTAGTAAGGAGTGACCAGGAGGGCGCCGTCGGCGCCGAGTTCCTTCGCGTGCTTGGTGATCTCGATCGCCTCCCGGGTGGAATTGGAGCCCGTTCCCGCGATGACCGGGACCCTCTTGTTCACCTGGCTGATGACGATCTCGATGACCCTGTCGTGCTCGTGGTAGTCGAGCGTCGAGGATTCGCCGGTCGTGCCGCACGGCACGATGCCGTCGGTGCCGTTCTCGATCTGGTATTCCACCAGCTCCCGGAGCTTTTCTTCATCGACCGCGCCGTTGATGAACGGGGTGACGGTGGCTACGATACTTCCCTGGAACATGGGCTACCTCCTTGTACTGCGCTGGTTATAAGTCCGTTTGCAAAGGCGTGGTCAGGAGAAGCACTCCTCTCCTCTCCTCTCCCCTCCCTGCGTAGATAAGTTGTGCGCTAGTTGCTGCGATTCTACATTGAACACTTCCGATCTGATTACATTCAAGGTCAAAATACTTCAGATCCGCAAGCTATTTCAGGCTTTTCAGCTTTTTAGACTCTATCCCCCTTTTTTCAAGCTCTCCCCCCTTTGAAAAAGGGGGGTCGGGGGGGATTTGCCTTGACAGCTGTGAATTCAAATCCCCCTAAATCCCCCTTTTTCAAAGGGGGACTTTTAACCAAAGTGGGTTTGAGAGCCGAGCCATTAAAATTTCCCCGCTTACAGAAACGACGGGATCCGCTCGCCCCTGATCAGGTCCTCGAGCTTCTCGCGATCGCGGATGATCTCGAACTTGTCGCCCTTCACCATGACCTCGGCGACCCGCGGCCGGCTGTTGTAGTTGCTGCTCATGGTGAAGCCGTAGGCGCCGGCGGACATGAAGGCAATCAGGTCCCCCTGGCGGAAGTTCGGGAATTCGCGATCCTTTACCAGGAAGTCTCCCGACTCGCAGATCGGGCCGACGATATCCCCTTCTATCACGCCTTCCTGGTCCTTCTTCACCGGCTGAACCCCGTGGAAGGAGCCGTAAAGCGCCGGACGGGCCAGGTCGTTCATCCCCGCGTCGACGATGACGAAGTTCTTCTCTTCGCCCTTCTTGGTGAAGAGGCATTTGCCGACCAGGATGCCGGCGTTGCCGACCAGGTTCCTGCCGGGCTCGAAAAGCAGGTGCAGCCCCAGGTCCTTGGTTTCCTCGAGAACGGAAGAGCCGTAGTCGGCCGGAAGCGGCGGCGCCTCGTCATTATACTGGATGCCAAGCCCGCCGCCCAGGTCCAGGTACTTCATGTCGATTCCCATATCCCTTACGCCGTCCAGAAGGCGCTTCAGTTTCTTGATGGCATCTACGAACGGTGAGACCTTGGTGAGCTGGCTCCCGATGTGGCAGTCGATGCCGAGGATGTCGAGGTTGGCCATACCCTTGGCACGTCCATACTGCTCAAGGGCGCGCTCGATGTTGATGCCGAACTTCGCCTTCTTCAGGCCGGTGGTGATGTACGGGTGGGTTTCGGGATCCACGTCGGGATTGACACGGATGGCGATGCCGGCCTTCTTGCCGATGCGCCCCGCCACCTCGTTGATCCGGTCCAGTTCCTGCTCCGACTCCACGTTGAAAAGGAGGATGCCGCTCTCAAGCGCGTAGACTATCTCGTCGTCCCTCTTGCCGACGCCGGAATAGACGACTTTCTTGGGATCGACCCCGGCAGCCAGTGCACGGTACAGTTCGCCCCCGGAGACGATATCGACGCCGCCGCCCAGGTTGATGAAGGTCTTCAGCACGGCGAGGTTGGAGTTGGCCTTGACCGAATAGCAGATGGTATGCGGTGCCGAGGCGAAGGCATTGTCCATGGCCTTGAAGTGTCTCTCAAGCGTCGCCTGTGAATAAATATAGACTGGACTACCGACGGCAGCAACGATGTCCTTTACGGCAACCTCTTCAGCGAACAGCTCGTCACCCTTGTACTGGAAATGATGCATGATCTTTCTTCCTCCTTCGATCTATGTGAAAATTTGCAGCGTAAACAATAAAAGTTTTTATTTCTAACATATAAAGGAGTCAAAAGTCAAAATTATTGCTGGACCGGACGGGACTCGCTGCCTGCGTTCTGCCTCTCCACGGCAGAGCGTTCTAACCCGCTCACCTGTCAGGCACCGCCCTCACCCCTGCCCCTCCCGGGGGGCGAGGGGCCGGTCGATCCGATTTCTCGGTTCAGACTCCAATCCCCCCCGAACTGCACAAAAATTAGGCTCTCAAATTTCCCGTACAGGGCCTGTTCTCGGCACTCCGCAGGCCTCGACCCTCCACGGGCGCCGCGATCGGAATTTGGGGCAAATTTGCTCATTAGATAACGCATTAAGTGGCACTAATCATTTTCTCACTATCACCACCAGGCTTCTGGCGTCACCCGTCCCGGGAAGCCGGAACTCTGCGACGAAATCAACCTTGGCTCCCATCTCGGCCAGCGCACCCTCGGCAGCGGCGACCTCCTCGGCAGCATTTCTCCCCTTCATGGCGACGATGCGTCCGTCGCTCTTGAGAACCGGCAACGCCATGGCGACAAATGAGGGGAGGTCGGAAAAAGCCCGCGACACTACCCAGTCGAAGGAGTCGGCGTAATCCGCGGCGAGCGTTTCGGCGCGGACATGCATGGCGTTGAAATGCTCCAGTTTCAAAAGCCTCACCGCCTGCTTCTGGAAACTGATCTTTTTCACCACCGCATCGACCGAGACGATGTCTAGATCCGGCAGCACGATCTTCACCGGGATGCAGGGAAAGCCGCCTCCGGAACCGATATCGAGCAGCCTCCCCGGGCCCTTTACCACCTTCAACAGGCTCAGCGAGTCGACCAGATGTTTGACGGCAATGCCTTCGTCGTCCGTGATGGCGGTCAGGTTGATCTTTCTGTTCCACTTCTTGAGCTCCTCGGCGAAGCTGTTCAGGCTGGCGAGCTGCGCGCTGCTGAGCTCAACCCCGAGTTCCCCGGCACCGGCCAGCAAAAGGTCTTTGGCGCCTTGATTCATTTGCCGCACCTCGCCTTCAGCGCAATCGAGAGGATGGTGATCCCGGCAGGGGTGACGCCTGGTATGCGCGACGCCTGCCCGAGCGTGTCGGGGCGGAAGCGCGCGAGCTTTTCCCTTACCTCGGCCGAGAGCCCGGAGATGGCGGCATAGTCCATATCGAGAGGAATCCTGGCGGATTCCAGCTTCACCGCGCGCTCGACCTGCTCCAGCTGCCGGCCGATGTACCCCTTGTACTTGATCTGGATCTCCAACTGCTCCCTGATGGTTTCCGACAGATCCATGATCTCCGGATGAATCCTCGCCAGATCCTGGCAGGTGAAATCCGGCCGACGCAGCAGCTGTTCGTAGCTGATGGCATTTTGCATCCCGACCAGGTCCCACTCCTGCAGCAGTTCCTCCCCTGCCGCGGACGGCGTGAGCCTCTCCCTGCCGAGCCGCTCCAGCTGCGAATCGATCAGTTCCTTCTTGACGACGAAATCCGCGTAGAGCCCTTCGGGCACCAGACCCACGGCGTGCCCCTGCTCCCTTAACCGCAGATCGGCGTTGTCCTCACGAAGCAACAGGCGGTATTCGGCGCGCGAGGTGAACATCCGGTACGGCTCCCTGGTTCCCAGGGTCACCAGGTCGTCGATCATCACGCCGATGTACGCCTCGCTCCGCCCCAGCACGAGCGGCTCTTTCCCCTGCACCCGGAGCGCCGCGTTGATCCCCGCCATGAGTCCCTGGGCCGCCGCCTCCTCGTATCCGGAGGTGCCGTTTATCTGCCCCGCATGGTAGAGATTGCCGACCAGTTTGGTCTCCAGCGAGGCATGCAGCTGGATCGGGTTGACATAATCGTACTCGATGGCATATGCGGGACGCATGATCTCGACACGCTCCAGCCCCTCGATGCTCCGGTAGAAGGCCCACTGGATATCTATCGGCAGCGAGGTGGAGAGCCCGCTCGGATAAACTTCCACCGTATCGCGCCCCTCAGGCTCTATGAAGGTCTGGTGCCGGTCCTTTTCCGGGAAGCGGACCACCTTGTCCTCGATGGACGGGCAGTACCTGGGGCCTATCCCCTCGATGATGCCTGCGTAGAGCGGCGAGCGGTCCAGGCCGCGTCTGATGATGTCGTGCCCCTTGTGGTTGGTGTAGGCGATATGACAGGGGACCTGCGGCTGCTCTATCCTCTGGTTGGAAAAGGAAAAGGGTGTCGGCCGCTCGTCGCCGTACTGCGGCTCCAGGCGACTGAAATCGATGGTCCTGCCGTCCAGGCGTGCCGGGGTCCCGGTCTTCAGCCTGCCGACATCGAAACCGTAATCCATGAGCCGCTCCGAGAGGCCGATGGAGGGGAGGTCCCCTGCCCTGCCGCCCGGATAATTCACCAGCCCGATGTGGATCAGGCCGCGCATGAAGGTGCCGGTGGTGAGTATGACCGTCTTGCCGAGGAACCTCACTCCGCCCCTGGTATCCACTCCTGCGGCGACGCCCTCTTCGAGATGCAGGGCGGTTACCTCCACCTGCTTCAGATCGAGGTTGTCCTGCAGTTCCATGACATGCTTCATCCGGAGGCGGTAGAGCTGCTTATCCGCCTGTGCGCGTGATGCGCGCACCGCGGGTCCCTTCTTGGTATTCAGGACCCGGAACTGGATGCCGGTGGCGTCGATGTTGCGCCCCATCTCCCCGCCCAGCGCATCGATCTCCTTTACCAGGTGCCCCTTGGCCAGTCCGCCGATCGCCGGGTTGCAGGACATCAGCGCGATTGCGTCCAGATTGATGGTCAGAAGCAGCGTTGCAGAGCCGATCCGAGCGGCGGCCAGTGCCGCCTCGCAACCGGCATGCCCGGCGCCTACTACGATTACGTCGTATTTTTTGTCGTATACTATCAAAAGATGCTCCGTTTAATGCTGCGGAAGCTGCTGTTTATATGGCGGTTATCGGTTTTGTTTCACGTGGAACATTGTATGGACATTGTATGGACATTGTATGGACGTTATGGACATTGTATGGACGTTATGGACGTTATGGACCTGATGGACCTGATGGACGCCGCGCATTATGCTGTATAAGTGCCTGTCATCATAGGCTTCCGGGCAATTGTTCCACGTGAAACATTGCCGGCTTCACTTGCCGATGCAGAAACTGGAGAAGATCCGGTCCAGCACGTCGTCGGCGGTTGTCTCGCCGGTCACTTCACCCACGGCGTCCAGGGCCTCACGGAGATCTACCGGCAGAAGTTCCATGTTGACGCCTGCCTGCATGTTGGAGACGAAATTCCGCAGCGACACGCGCGCCTTCAGCAAGGCGTCACGGTGCCTGGCACGAGAAACTGCGACGAACTCCCTGCCATCGATGGCATGCCCATGCATGAACGCGGCGGTGATGGCATCCCGCAATTCGGATATCCCCGCTCCGGTCAGGGTCGATATTGCTACTGACGGCGCAGGAGGATCGGCAGGGAGCACGGCACGGGCGGGAAGATCGGACTTGTTCCGGACCACTATCAGGCTCTTGGATCCGATAGCCCTCATGATCGCCTCGTCTTCCCCTGTAAATGGACCGGAACCATCGACGACAAACAGCACCAGGTCTGCCTTCGGTATCCTGTCGAGCGATAGCCTTACCCCTTCCTGCTCCACCTGATCCTCGGACTCCCTGATGCCGGCGGTATCCAGCAGCTTGACCGGCAACCCGTTTATGTTGACCACTTCCTCTATGACGTCACGGGTGGTGCCGGGGACCGCGGTGACGATGGCCCTCTTCTCCTTCAGAAGGGTGTTCAACAGACTGGATTTCCCGACGTTCGGCTTGCCGGCGATGACGACTGAGACGCCGTCGCGAAGCACCCTCCCCTCGTCGAAGCCGTCGATCAAGGCGGTCAGCTCGGCCAGGGCCGGCGTGACGCGCCCCAGCACGTCGCTCTCTACCGCCACGTCTATGTCTTCCTCCGGAAAATCGATCAGCGCCTCGACATAGGCGAGCGCATAAAGAATCCCGTCCTTGACGATGTCGATCCGCTTGGAAAGCAGCCCTTCCCTCTGGTGCTGAGCCAGCGCGAGAGCTGCGTCGGTCCGGCTGGCAATCACATCCATGACGGCTTCTGCCTGCACCAGGTCGATGCGGCCGTTCAGGAAGGCACGCTTGGTGAACTCCCCCGGCTCGGCCAGCCGCGCCCCCTCGGTCAGGACCAGCGAGAGTATCCGCGAAACGACCAGGGTCCCGCCGTGGCACTGAATTTCCACCACATCCTCGCGGGTATAGGAATTGGGACCTTTCATGAAGACCAGCATCGCCTCATCGATGAGATCGCCGGTCGCTGGATGCAGCACTGCGCCATAAGAAAAACGGTGGCTTTTTAGGCCACCGTTCGTTTTAGCTCTGAATATGCTTCGGGCAATCGGGAGGGATGCAGCTCCGCTGATCCGGACGATCCCTATCCCACCCTCCCCTACCGGGGTGCTGATTGCGGCAATTGTGTCATGTAGGTACATGTGCTTTTCCCGCTGACGGTCAGTCGTGAACCGTCTTGTTGATGTACATCTGCTGCGCGATGGTCAGCACGTTGTTGACCAGCCAGTAGATAACGAGTCCCGAAGGGAAGCTCAGGAACATGAAGGTGAACACGACCGGGAGCGCCAGCATCATCTTGGCCTGGACCGGATCCATGTTGGTCGGCGTCATCTTCTGCTGAATGAACATGGTCACGCCCATGACGATGGGGGTGACGTAGTACGGGTCCTTGGCGGAGAGATCGGTGATCCAGAGGTAGAACGGCGCGTGCCTCAACTCGATGGAGTACATGAGAGCGCGGTACAGACCGAAGAACACGGGGATCTGCACGATCATCGGCAGGCAGCCGCCCATCGGGTTCACTTTATGGGTCTTGTACAGCTCCATGACCGCCTTGTTCATGCCGTCGCGGTCGTTCTTGAACTTCTCCTTCAGCTCGGTCATCTTGGGCTGCAGCTTCTGCATGTCCTTCATAGACTTGTAGCTCTTGTGAGTCAGCGGGAAGAAGAGGAGCTTCAGGATGAAGGTGATGATGATGATCGCCAGGCCGTAGTTGCCGGTGTACTTGTAGAGATACTTGAGCGAGTAGATGAGCGGCTTGGCGATCGGGCCGAACCAGCCGTAGTCGATGACCTCCTCCAGCCTGTTCCCCTGCATCTTCAGGATGTCAAGATCCTTGGGACCGTAGTAGATGGAGTAATCAACGGAAGCCACCTGTCCGGGAGGGACGGAGAGCGCCGGGGAGGAGATATCCCTTACCAGCACGTCGGCGGCCGGACGTGTCATCTGGACGTTGGCAATGCTCCCCTTCTCGGCCATCACCACATTCACGAAGTACTTGTCGGCAAACGCGGACCAGATCACGCTCTTGTTATACTGGGCCGGGGTCTTCTGGATGTTGTCGAGCTTGTCGATGTTGACTTTGTCGTCGGAGAGGACCGAAGGACCGTAGACCTCGTATCTCCCCTCCCCTTTGTGCTCCGAGATGCGCTCTTTCTGCAGCAGGTGCAGCACACCGTCCACCTTGGCTGCACCGGAATTCTGCACCTGCTCGGTGAGTCCGATCCGGTAGGCATCGCCGGAAAAGCTGTAGATCTTCTTGAACAGTACTCCCTGGGGAGTTACCGCGCTGAATTCCAGGGTACCCTTGTTGCCGTCGGAGAGTTTCAGGCTGTCCGCGGAAGCGTTGAAAACGGTGCCCGGGGCGATACCGAACTCCCTGGAGTCGCTGAGAAGCGCGAAGCGTTCGGGAGCCATCTCGTTGATCAGCACTATATCCTTGCCTTGGGGGCCGAGGGTCTCCTTGTACTTCTTCAGTACCAGTTTCTTGAGAGCCGCACCCTGGGAGGAAAACACGGCGCTGTAGAGATCGGTGTCAACCGTGATATCCCTGGCGGTCGCCGCCGTCTGAGGCTGCACTGCCTCAGGCTGAGCTGCTGGAGCCGGTGCTATCGCCACGGCAGCCTCCCCCGGCGCTGCGGATACCGAGGTGACGGCCGCCTGCTTCGGTGCGGCGCCTTTGGGCAGCGGCTTCTGGGTCGGGAAGATGAACGAGTAGGCGTACAAAACCCCAATGGAGAGCAGTACCGCTATGATAAGTCGTTTTTCCATTAAAAATCTCCTGGAGAGGCTATTTGACCGGATCGTAACCGCCCGGGTGAAACGGGTGACACCTGAGAATGCGGGCAGCCGTCAGCCAGATCCCCTTGATGGGGCCGTACTTTTCCAATGCTTGTAAGGAATAATGAGAACAGGTGGGATAAAAACGGCAGGAGGAGGCCTTGAACGGAGAGATGAACCTCTGGTAGAGAACGATCAGGCCTATGAATGTTCTATTAAGCATATCTTTTACGCAGCCGCCCGAGGGCGGCTGCGAGCTCGGTTGAGACTTGATGAAAGTCAAGCACATCCGCCCCTTTCTTGGCAATGATATTGATATCTGCCTGCATGAAAAGAGACTTGTTCTGCCTGTAAAACTCCCGCAGTCTTCTCTTGATGCTGTTCCTTACTACGGCGTTACCCACCTTCTTGCTCACGGTAAAGCCGACCCTGGTACCGGCCGGCTCCCTATCCTTCCAGAGCAGCAGAAAATGCGGGGTGTGCATCTTCGAGGCGCCCGCGTTGAACTGCAGGAACTCGGGACGTCTGCGCAGGCGTTCACCCTTGGGAAATACTGAGCCGTTCAAGCAGGGAATTATTTGGTTGCGATGGTTGCTGCCAGACGCTTGCGCCCTTTCGCCCTTCTTCTCTTGATCACGAGCCTGCCGTTTTTGGTGGCCATGCGTACGAGGAAACCGTGGGTTCTCTTCCTGGAGATATTGCTGGGCTGGAATGTTCTTTTCATCTCTATCAACTCCTTAAACGTGGTTATGGCATAACTTTTAAAGGCAAGTGTCGAACTTAAACATAAAGACCACTCCTTGTCAAGGTGTTTTTCCCGGAACAAGTTTTGCCTTGCAAAAACAGGGTAGCTCTGCTAGTCTTCTGCTGCAATAAAATTAGGATAGGCTTATCCTGTTTAAAACTGCATAAATGATTGAAATCACCATACTTATTTATTATCAACAGTTGTTGATAAAGCTGTGTAAAAACAGTTAAGAAAAAGGCCTCTCTCCATGGAAAAAGTTTGGCAAGAAGCCCAGACAAACCTTAAAAAAGCACTAACGGAACAGACGTACAATACCTGGATACATCCCATGAAGTTTCTGGGAGCCACAAACGATACTATCGTGCTCGAAGTTCCCAGTTCCTTCTTTCAGAAATGGGTCATCGACAAGTATCTCTCCATGATCAAAGAAGCGATCTCGGCGGTAACCTCCAAGGAGTACCAGATCGAGTTCCATATCGGCGAAGAAAAGCCGGAGCCTAAACAAGAGCCCAAGGCGGAAAAGGAACACAAAGGCGCCAAGGATAAAGAAAAGGATAAGGAGAGGGACCGGGACAAAGATAAGGATAAGGACAAAAAATCCGATTTCGTACCTAATCTGAACCCTAAGTACACCTTCGAATCGTTCGTCTGCGGCGCGAGCAACCAGTTTGCCTATGCTGCCTCCCAGGCGGTTGCCAACAAGCCGGCCACCAATTACAACCCGCTCTTCATCTACGGCGGCGTCGGCCTCGGCAAGACCCACCTGGTGAACGCCATCGGGAACCAGATCCTCGCCAGGAACAGCAGGGCGAAGATCTGCTACTACTCCTCCGAGAAGTTCATGAACGAGATGATCAACTCGCTCCGTTACAAGAAGATGGAGGAGTTCCGCAACAAGTTCAGGAAGATGGACCTGCTGCTCATCGACGACATCCAGTTCATGGCCGGCAAGGAGGCGACCCAGGAGGAGTTCTTCCACACCTTCAACGCGCTCTACGAGTCGCACAAGCAGATCGTGGTCACCTCTGACAAATTCCCCAAGGATATCCCCGGACTGGAGGAGCGCCTCAGATCCCGGTTCGAATGGGGGCTGATCGCGGACATCCAGCCGCCGGACATAGAAACCAAGATAGCGATCCTCAAGAAGAAGTCCGACCTGCACCAGGTCAACCTGCCCGACGACGTAGCGCTCTTTCTTGCCACCGGCGCCAACAGCAACATCCGCGAACTGGAAGGGATGCTGATCAGGCTGGAGGCGTTCGCAAGCCTCACCGGCAACGAGATCACGCTCAGCATGGCGCGCGAGGTGATGAAGGACATCATCGTCGAGAAGACCCGGGACATCACCGTCGAGATGATCCAAAAGCACGTGGCGGATCACTTCCGCATCAAGGTCTCGGAACTGAAATCGGACAAGAGGATCAAGACGCTCGTGGTGCCCCGCCAGATCGCGATCTACATCTGCCGCGAGCTCACCAAGGCATCCTACCCGGAGATCGGCGACAAGTTCGGCGGCAAGGACCACTCCACGATCATCCACTCGGTGAAGAAGATCGAGAAGCAGATGGCGGCCGACGCGGACTTCAAGGGGACTGTGGAAGATATCAAGAAAAGGCTGTTCATATAACGGGGAAGGGTGTGCATAACTTCCCTGTCGCGGGGAGAAACGAAACAGGCTGTGCATAAAAGTCGCAAACCGGGGCGGTTGTCAAAGGAGTTACCCGGCTGAAAAAAGATGCGATTTCAAAGGGTAACGGCTCTTGTCCACTTTTCAACAGGCCACTACTTACTACTACTGAAAAGACTAAAAACATAATATAAGAAGCAACGGCGGCGAAGGGGAGAAAACATGGAATTCAGAATCAGCAAAGAAATTTTTATGAAAGCCCTCCAGAGAATCCAGGGGATCGTAGAAAAGAGAAATACCATGCCCATTCTCTCCAACGCCCTGCTGGAGGTACAGAACGACCTCCTCTACATCACGGCGACCGACCTGGAAGTAGGCATGAAGAGCTCCTACCCCACCAAGGTGATCAGAGAAGGAAAGATCACGGTCTCCGCCAAGAAACTCTACGAGATCGTCAAGGAAATGCCCGACGAGGAGATCCACTTCTCCACCAAGGAGAACGACTGGGTCGAAATCGTCTGCGGCAAGGCACGCTTCAACATCGTAGGTCTCTCCTCCGAGGAGTTCCCCTACTTCCCCAAGGTAAAGGAAGAGAGCTTCATCGTCTTCAAGAACGAGATCCTGAGCGAGATGATCGAGAAGACCTCCTACGCCATCTGCTACGACGAGACCAAGTACAACCTGAACGGCGTCTTCATCAAGGCGTTCCAGGAAGGGGGCAACAGCGTCCTCAAAATGGTGGCAACCGACGGCCACCGCCTCTCGGTATCCCAGAAAACCATCACGGGGAACATCAGCGAGGAGCTCAGCAAGGGGGTCATCTTCCCCAAGAAGGGTATCTTCGAACTGAAAAAGATGGTAGAGGAGGAGTCCGGCGAGATCATGCTCGGATTCATGGACAACAGCGCGGTCATCAAAAAAGGGAACACGGTCGTTGTCATGAGGCTCATCGACGGCGAGTTCCCGGACTACACCAAGGTGATTCCGGTCAACAACGACCGCAACGTGCAGATCAACAGGGACAAGTTCCTCCACTCCCTGAAAAGGATGGCGATCCTCTCCAGCGAGAAGTTCAAAGGTGTCAAGATCGAGGTAAATCCCGAGCTGATCATCATCTCCTCCAGCAACCCTGAGCTCGGCGAGGCACGCGAAGAGATAGAGGTCCAGTATGAAGGAAACGGCATCTCGGCCCGCTTCAACGCAAAGTATCTGATCGACGTGCTTTCGGTGATGGAAGACAGGGAAGTGGAGTTGAAGCTTAAAGACGAACTCTCGCCGGTCATCATGAAAGCTGTGGCAGAAGAGGATTTCATGGCGGTCATCATGCCGATGCGTCTGTAAAAGTGAAAGCATGACGGATGAATGCAAGACGTGCTATGATAAATGGCTGGCATCGGGGCTAATGAGTACACGTAGCAACTGGCGTTAATGGCACGCTATGCCCATCCGCAGCAAACTCTCCCTTGCTAAAAGTCTCCGACGCCTTTCAGGCGATGGAGGAGCAGGGGAAATCTGGTGGATTTGCAGTTAGAGTAGCTAACTATGCTTCGTGGCACCCAGAGGCAAATCCCCCCTACCCCCCTTTGCCAAAGGGGGGAGTTTTGAGCAGACCAATCGCAAAGGAAAGGCTTTTGTAGTGTCCCTACAGACCTGATGAAACTTATAAAGCTGAAACTTGGTTCCTTCCGTAACCTGAAAAATCTGGAACTTGTCCCGGGCGGAAAGTTCAACGTATTTTACGGCAACAACGGCCAGGGCAAGACCAACCTGCTGGAATCGATCTATCTCCTTGCGACGATGAAATCCTTCAAGCAGGCCAAGAACGCCGAGCTGATCGCCTTCGGAGCCGAGTTCGCCCTGGTAAAAGGGGTGGTGGAACGGGACCGGGTCCAGAGGGAGATTTCTCTTCTTCTGGAAAAGCAGGGTAAAAAGGCGAAGATAGACGCAAAGCTGGCAACGAGGGTGGCCGATTTTTTCGGCAACCTGAACGTCGTGCTGTTCACCCCGGAAGAGATATCCATGGTGCGCGGCGGACCGGAGCTGAGGCGCAGATACCTGGACCGGGCGGTTTTCACCTGCGACTTGAGCTATCTGGCAGCCTTCCACGACTATGCCAAGATCCTGAAAAACAGAAACGCCCTCTTGAAGAACAACGAGACCTTCGGGATCGAGGTCTGGACCGAGCAGCTGGTGCAGGCCGCCATGCTGGTGATAGAGAGGCGCCAGGCCTATCTGGGCGAGATGGAAAAGCTTCTGCAGCTCTTTTATTCCGAGATATCGGGCAACGACGAACGGGTGCAGATAGAGTACCGGCTGCACGGCGTGGACCAGAAGGGGTATGCCGAGGATCCGCAGGGCGCTCTTTTCGCGGCGCTCAAGTCGCATGCGGCCGAAGAGAGGCGGCGCGGCTCGACGGCGATCGGTCCCCACCGGGACGATCTCTATCTGGGATTGAACGGCCGCTCCACCCGGCATTTTGCCTCGCAGGGGCAGCAAAGGTGCTTCGTGCTGGCGCTCAAGATGGCGGAGATAGAATTCATTGCCAAGTGCTTCGAAGCGCCGCCGGTACTGCTTCTGGACGACATGACCAGCGAACTGGACAGGGAACGCAACTTCAACCTGATGGAATTTCTGAAGAAAAGGGAGATGCAGGTGTTCATCACCACGACCTCCCTGGAAAACGTACCCCTCGAAGGCATGGAAAACAACAGAACCTTTCGAATCAGCGAAGGAAAGATTCTTAACTAGAGGTAGAGATGAATTTAGAAGAAAACAGCGATTACGGTGCCAACAGTATCCAGATCCTGGAAGGTCTTTCAGCGGTAAGAAAACGCCCGGCCATGTATATCGGCTCCACCTCGGCGCAGGGGCTGCACCACCTGGTGTACGAGCTGGTGGACAACGCCATCGATGAGGCGCTGGCCGGGTATTGCGACGCGATCCAGGTCATCATCCACCTGGATGGTTCGGTTGCGGTCGAGGACAACGGCCGCGGCATACCGACGGACATGCACCCGACCGAAGGGGTGTCGGCTGCCCAGGTCGTTCTTACCGTGCTGCACGCCGGCGGCAAGTTCGACAACACCTCCTACAAGGTCTCCGGCGGTCTGCACGGCGTCGGCAGTTCCGTCGTGAACGCGCTCTCCGACAGGCTGGAGCTGGAAATCCGCCGTAACGGCAAAGTCTTCACCCAGAGCTACCGGAAAGGGGTGCCCCAGGCGCCGCTCACCATCACCGGGGAGACCAAGAAGCGCGGCACCAAGATCACCTTCTTCCCGGACGGCGAGATCTTCGAGACCATCGAGTTCTCCTTCGACGTGCTCTCCAAGAGGCTCAGGGAGCTCGCCTTCCTGAACGCCGGGGTGAGGATCAAGATCCACGACGAGCGGAGCGAAAAGGACCACGACTTCTTCTACGAGGGTGGCATCAAGAGTTTCGTGGAGTACCTGAACAAGAACAAGAACTGCGTGAATCCCGACCCGATCTACGTGCGCGGCGAAAAGAGCGGCGTCGATATCGAGATTGCCATGCAGTACAACGACTCCTACGACGAGAAGGTTTTCTCCTTCGCCAACAACATAAACACCCACGAGGGCGGCACCCACCTGATCGGCTTCAAGGCGGCGCTGACCCGCACCATGAACACCTACGCGAACGCGAACAACCTCTTGAAGAACGTCAAGGTGGCGATCTCCGGCGAGGACCTGCGCGAAGGGCTCACCGCGGTCATCTCGGTGAAGATACCGCAGCCGCAGTTCGAGGGGCAGACCAAGACCAAGCTGGGCAATTCCGAAATGAAGGGGATAGTGGAGTCCATTGTGGGTGAAAGGCTGCGCACATTCATGGAGGAAAACCCCTCAGAGGCAAGGAAAATAGTGGAAAAGGCGACCTCTGCAGCGCACGCAAGGGAGGCTGCGCAAAAGGCCCGCGAGCTTGTGAGAAGAAAGGGTGTGATGGAATCCGGCGTGCTTCCAGGAAAGCTTGCCGACTGCTCCGAGGAGGACCCTGCCAAGTCCGAAATATACGTTGTGGAGGGAGATTCGGCAGGCGGCTGTTTTTCAGGAGATACAAAAGTTGCACTTGTTGATGGCAGAAACCTCAGCTTCAGGGAGCTTGCGGAGGAAGACAAGTTGGGCGGGAAGAATTATTGCTATACCATAAAGGAAGATGGAAGCATATGTGTGGAGCTGATAAAGAACCCAAGAATGACCAGGAAAGATGCTGAAGTCGTAAAGGTTGTGCTTGACAGCGGGGAGGAGATTGTCTGCACCCCCGACCATCTTTTCATGCTCAGAGACGGAAGTTTCGTAAAAGCAGAGCAACTGACTTCAAAATTATCCATCATGCCGCTTTACAGGAAGCTTTCGGAAAAGAAGGGGCGGATAACCATCAAAGGCTATGAGATGGTTCTTGATCCAGCAATATCAAAATGGATATTTACCCATATTCTTTCAGATAAATTCAACATCGAGCACGCAAAATATCTGCCAGCGGCAGGCGCATATAAGCACCATATTGACTTCAACAAGCTAAACAATAACCCCGACAATTTATTGCGGATGAGCAAGGAAGCGCATTTTGCGCTGCATTCATCTATGGCAGAGAAAGTGCTTCTGAGCGATGATGTAAAACAAAAAGCAAGGGAAGCGCACATGACACCGGGATATAGGGAAAAAATGAGCAAGCGTATGTCCGAACCAACCATGAAAAATATGCTGAGCGCAAGGGCACAGAAGCAGTGGGAAGACGGTGAATACAAGAAATACATGACGGAACGATGGGAAAAATTCTACAAGGAAAATGAGGAATACCGCCAGGCTAACAATGAGCTCCTCAGGAAGATAAATGATGAATATTGGTCTGATGCAGAAAACCGGAAAATGCAATCTGGAAGGGTGAGGAAACATTATGAAAACCACCCGGAAGCAAAGGAACTCCTGAAAGAGGTTGCAAAGAAGCAATGGGATAGCCCGGAACTTCTGGCTTGGAGACGCGCCCAGACCGGCAAACAGTGGACGCCTGATTTCAGGAAGAAGAGGAAAGAAGCTTACAACAAGACTTATTATGCGCATAGCATGGCATGCATGAAGAAAGTGCTTGAAGAATATGGCAGCCTTGAGGAATACGATGCTGAGAGAATAAAGACGAATGGCAAGAGCCTTCTTCGGAAGAAAACAGTTGTAGATAGGTTCTTCCACGGAAACGAGAAGGGACTACTCGAAGCAGTAAATAATTACAACCACAAGGTGAAAGAAATAGTGCGCCTCACTGAAAAAATGGATGTGTATGACCTTGAAGTGGAAGGCACGCACAATTTTGCGCTTGCAGCCGGAGTGTTCGTGCATAATTCTGCAAAGCAGGGCAGGGACCGCAAGTACCAGGCTATCTTGCCGCTAAGGGGCAAGATACTCAACGTGGAAAAGGCGCAGATAGTGAAAATCCTGAACAACGAGGGCATACGCACCCTGATTTCTGCGCTTGGCACTGGCTTTGGCGAGGACTTTGACATTTCAAAAGCAAGGTACCACAAGATCGTGATAATGACCGATGCCGACGTGGACGGCGCACACATCAGGACGCTTTTGCTCACGCTCTTCTTCAGGTACCTGCGCCCGCTGGTGGACAGGGGGATGATTTACATTGCGCAGCCGCCGCTTTACAAGCTCAAGAAGGGCAAGAACGAGAAGTACGCTTATTCGGATGCTGAAATGGAGGCTGCCTTGCGCGAGCTTGGAGAGGGGGCGGTGGTGCAGCGCTACAAGGGCCTGGGGGAGATGAACCCCGAGCAGCTTTGGGGCACCACCATGGACCCGGAAAGCCGCGTGCTTCTGCAGGTCACGATAGAGGACGCCCTGAAGGCGGATGAAATATTCACCATACTCATGGGCGATGCTGTCGAGCCTAGGAAGGCGTTCATCGAGGCGCACGCAAAGGAAGTCAAGAACCTGGACGTATAGGGAGAAAATTGATTTGTGATTTTCATGGCCCACGAACAGAAGGAAACCGAATACCGCCACGGCAAGCTGCTGCCGCGAGTGATTGAGAAGGAGATGAAGGCATCCTACCTCGACTACGCGATGAGCGTNNGCCCTGCCCGATGTCAGGGACGGCCTCAAGCCGGTGCACAGGCGCATACTCTATGCCATGAACGAGCTCAGCAACACCCACGACAAGCCCTACAAGAAGTCCGCGAGGGTGGTGGGGGAAACCCTGGGCAAATACCACCCGCACGGCGACCTTGCAATTTACGACTCGATGGTGAGGATGGCGCAGGGCTTCTCCATGCGCTACCCGATCATTGACGGGCAGGGCAATTTCGGATGCTTTACCAAGGACACTAAGGTGATACTGACAGACGGACGGAACCTCAGCTTTGGGGAACTGGTCAAAGAAAACGCAGAAGGAAAACTGAACTATATTTTTACCATGGACAAGGAAGGAAAAGTACGAATCGAGAGGATAATGCACCCGAGACTGACTATCAAAAATGCTGAGATAATGAAGGTAATTCTTGACAATGGGAATGAAATACGCTGCACACTAAACCACAGGTTCATGCTACGCGATGGCGAATATAAGGAAGCTCGGCATCTGAAGCACGGAGACTCACTTATGCCTTTGTATACGAGAATATCGACAAGGGAAGACGATCCTAACATTGAAGGATACACGATGGTGTTCCAGCCTGAAGATGAGGCATGGGACTACGCCCATCACTTAGCAGATGAATGGAACCTCCGATGCCTCATCTATCCAAGGTCAGCTGGCAGGACGAGGCATCATGCAGATTTCAACAAGCTGAATAACAATCCAGACAACATAAAGAGAATGCATTGGAAAGAGCACTGGCAGTTGCACTACAGCCTAACTTCGCAACGGCACAGAGAAGATGAAGATTATCGGGCAAGCCTAGCCAAAGGAAGAGAAGAATTCTGGGGAAAACAGGAAAACAGGAAGAAGCATTCTGAGCGAACCAGTGCAAGAAACAGGAGAAACTGGAAAGCGCCTGATTATAGGGCGAAGATGAGAAGAAATCTCAGTTCTTCCAACAAAGAGTACATTGCAGCGCACCCGGAAAAAAGGCAGGAGTTTAGCGAAAGAGCCACGAGGACATTGAAAAGACTGTGGCAGAATCCACTCTATCGGTCTGCGATGCACCAGAGAATCATCAAAGGAAACAAGAATCACGTTACTAACATTACAGGAAAAACAAAATTCCTCAAAATATGCAAGGCAGTTGTGTCTGAAGGCAATATTTTGTCTGAAGAAACATATGGGGAAAATAGAAACCGGATCTATCGTTATGGCCACGCCACCACCTGGAACAGGGGACTGCAAAAATATTTTGCAAATGACCCAAACCTTATCCTATTGGGATTGAATCGGAACCACAAGGTCGCAAGGATAGAAATGCTGGGTGAAAAAGAGGATGTTTATGACTTGACTGTCGAAGGAACCCATAATTTTGCCCTGGCAGCGGGCGTATTTGTCCACAACTCTGTGGACGGCGACAATGCGGCTGCCATGAGGTACACCGAAGTGCGCCTGAACCGGTTCGCCGAGGAAATGCTCTTGGACATAGAGAAGGAAACTGTGGATTTTGCCCCGAACTTCGACGCCACGCTCAAGGAGCCCGTCGTGCTGCCGTCGCGCGTTCCGAACCTGCTTGTAAACGGCTCGTCTGGAATCGCAGTTGGCATGGCTACCAACATGCCGCCCCACAACCTCGGGGAAACGGTGGATGCGCTGGTGGCGATGATTGACCGGCCCGAAATCAACCTTGAAACGTTGCTTTCGATTGTGCACGGACCTGACTTTCCAACAGGCGGATTCATAGTGGGCAGGCGGGGCATTGCCGAGGCATACGCAAGCGGAAGAGGATCGCTCCGCGTAAGGGGCAAGGCGGAAATAGTCACGGGCGGCAAGGAAAAGAAGGCAGAGATCGTGGTGAGCGAGCTTCCCTACCAGGTGAACAAGGCTGAATGGGTAAAAAGCGTGGCAGAGCTTGCGCGCGACAAGAAAATTGAGGGCATATCCGACATTTCCGACCGGTCTGACCGGGATGGCATGCACGTGCTGATCCAGCTGAGGAAGGATGCAAACCCAGATGTCGTCCTGAACCAGCTTTACGCGCACACCGCCCTGGAAGGCAGCTTCGGGGTGATCAACCTCGCGCTGGTGAAAAACGAACCCCGCGTGCTTCCGCTTGCGGATTTGCTGCGTGAATTCCTGCTCCACAGGAAGGAAGTGGTGAAAAGAAGGAGTGCCTTTGAGCTTTCGGTTGCCAAGGAAAGGAAGCACATCGTGGAAGGGCTGCTTGTAGCTCTTGGGAAGATAGACGATGTCGTGAAGGCGATAAAGGCTGCGAAGAATGCGCAGCACGCGCGCGAAGTCCTGATGATGGGCTATGCATTGTCGCAGAAGCAGGCGGACGCAATACTTGAGATGAAGCTTTCGAAGCTGACCGCTCTTGAGACCGGCAAGCTCCACGAGGAGGACATCGAGCTTGGGAAAACCATCAAATACCTTGCCGAAGTGCTTGCCGATGAGAAGAAGATATTCGGCATCATCAGAAGCGAGCTATTGGAAGTCAAGCAGAAGTACTCTGACAAGAGGCGCACGGTGATCATCGAGGATGACGGGGAAGTGGAGCTGGAGGACCTGATTGCCGAGGAGGAAGTGGCGGTAATAATCACAAAGGACGATTACATCAAGCGCGTGCCAATGAGCGAGTACAAGTCGCAGAAGAGGGGCGGCAAGGGGGTCATAGGGAGCGAAACCAAGGAGGAGGACACCATTAAGGACGTGCTCCTGGCCTCCACGCACGACTACCTGCTCTTTTTCACAGACAGGGGGGATGTGCACTGGCTCAAGGTGCACAGGATTCCATCAGGCGGAAGATACTCTGTTGGAAAGGCAATAGTGAACCTGCTTGAGCTTGAAGGCGCCAAGATTTCGGCATGGATCAAAACAAAGGATTTCAAGGAAAGCGAATACCTGATGATGCTGACCAAGAAGGGAATAGTCAAGCGCAGCAGCATGGCGGACTACTCCAGGCCAAGAAAGGGAGGAATAATCGCAATCAGCCTGAAGGAAGGGGACTGCCTCATTGCTGCCAAGAAAACTGACGGCAAAAGGCAGATAATCATCGCCACTTCGGAAGGTTCGGCCATACGTTTCCCGGAAGATGAAGTGCGGGAGATAGGCAGGACAGGACAGGGAGTGATAGGCATACGCCTGGAGAAAGGCGATGAGGTTGTGGGCATGGCGCTTGACGAGTCTGAGACCCTTCTTACCGTGACAGAGAACGGATACGGCAAGAGGACGGACATTGCCGAGTACAGGCTGCAGGCAAGGGGCGGCAAGGGCGTGATAAACATCAAGACCCATGGCAGGAACGGCAAGGTTGTGGCAATCGCGTCCGTGAAGGACTCTGACCAGCTGCTCCTGGTTTCCTCAGGTGGCAAGATGATACGAATGGCGGTGAAGGACATTTCCGTGATCGGCAGGAACACTGGTGGCGTGAAGCTGATGAAGCTGGATGGGAAGGAGAAGGTCGTGGCAATGGACAAGCTGGGCGGGGAGAACGGCAAGGATGAGGTTCCCGATGGCGGGCAGCCGAAAGCTCCGCCGTCATCGCCACCTAAGCCCAAACATGACGATATTATTATTGCCTAGTGAAGCGATGGATAAAAAAAGAATCCTATGTTGAGCCGATAATATTTGCCTAAATATCTCTTGTTGCAAGTTTGAGATTCTCAAGCATTTTTGCACCAAAAGCTGAGAATATCAGTGACTTGACCCCTTCACTTCGTGGCTCTGTCTTAACTGCTCTTTTGGCGTTGCGTATGGCCCTGAACGTATGATAGCCGAACTTGAGAGCTCCCAGAATAGGGTGCTTGTCCAAATCCGTTTCTGAAGCTTTCTTTGTGTGCTGCTGTGCAAGCAGAAAGTAGTCGGAGGTTTTCATCAACTCAATATGGGAAAAGGACGATTTGCGGTAACCACTGTATCGGTAAACGGGCTTAAAGCCCACAAGATTCAGAACATGCATCCGACCACCAAGCAATTCTATGGGAATAAAAGTATAAATGCGCTTGTTTAATCNNACAGGCGAAAATGCGCGCACTTTTTCTGCGAACAGGAAAAAGCCCAGTGTGAAAATTATGCTTGCCGCAAAGGTAAGGTTCTGGACCAGCCCCATTCCTTGCCTTGGAATCGGCGGCACGGTTCCCCCGAAGTAGTCGGATACGTCGTTCAGCAGGAACCAGCCCAATGCCAGAAGAGTAACTGCAGCTCCGATTTTCTTTTTTGGCAAGAGGGCGCAGCCTTCGAGCACCATGCCAATATGCCCTGCTATGAAAATGAGGGTGATCGGAAGATAGGCTGGAAGCGAATAGGCGTTCCAGTGGAAAAGCAGGATGAAAACTGTCCATAAGCCGTATTTTGCCATGCCGATTGAGACAAGGAATGAGTATGCATCATTGCGAATGAGCTTGGCAAGTATCGGAAGCGCAAGAAGCACATAGAGAGGACAGTCGGGCACAAAAATGAGAAGAACCAGGGGCGTTGAGGAAAGCTGGCCCCAATAGTACCATGCGCCTGCCAGCACTCCTGCGACATTGAGGAGGAAAAGAACTCGGAAAAGGTTTTCGCGGGAAAGCATCACTTCAGCCTCTTGATAGGCACGCCTCCCCACATTTGCCCTGCAGGTATGTCGCAATTCACCAGGGACATGGCTGAAACGGATGCATCATCGCCAATTCGAATGCCTGGGAGGATGGTGCAGTTTGCCCCAATCATCACTCGTTTGCCTATTTCCACCCTGCCTGTCCTGTATTCGCCCTGCAGAAGCTCGTGCGCCAATATGACCGTGTTGTAGCCGATTAGCGTTTCCTCGCCCACGCTTATGAGCTCGGGGTAAAAGATGTCCATCATGGCGCCCAGGCCGAATGTCGCGCCTTTGCCGATTTTCGCCCCGCACGCCCTGTAGAGGAAGTTCTTGACGCGGGTGGAAGGGAAAAAGCGCGCAATGTAGATGAGCTTGAAGTTGAATGTCGTCCTGAGGGGGTTTCTTATCCTCCACCAAAGCCGCATGGAGTTCCCGCTTACTTTGTGGATGGCAACTCGGCGCATAGGATGGGTATTCGGCGAATGGTAATTAAATATTAGCCCTAAAATTGGTTGGGTGATGGGATGGCTGCCTTGGACATACTAGGAATATGCGGACCGGTTATTTTCATAGGCCTAATCGTGATGATACCTTTTGTAATCCGTGTCATTTACCAGTATGAAAAGGGCCTGATGTTCAGGCTGGGCAAGTTCGCAGGCACTCGCGAGCCGGGCTTGACCATTGTCATCCCCATCTTTGAGGAAATGCGCAAGGTGGACATGAGGATACTCACCCTCGACATTCCCAAGCAGTCTGTGATGACCAAGGACAATGTGCCTGTTTCAGTGAACGGAGTGCTTTACTTCAAGGTGGTAAAGCCCGAGGATGCGGTCATCAAGGTCCAGAACTATGAGTATGCCATGAACATGTACGCGCAGACCGCGCTTCGTGACGTTGTGGGCGCGATGAGCCTGGACGACGTGCTCTCGGAACGAACTGCAATCGGCAACAAGATACGCGACGTGGTAGACGAGGGCACCAAAGAATGGGGCTTGGATGTCACTGATATCAAGCTTCAGGATGTGGAAGTGCCGGATGACCTCAAGAGAATGATGAGCAGGCAGGCGTCAGCAGAGAGGGAGAAGCGGGCCACCATAATCAAGGCAGAAGGGGACAAGATGGCTTCCCAAAACCTGGCTGATGCCGCAAAAGTGATGACTTCCACACCTGGCGGCATGCAGCTTCGTGCGCTGCAGACAATAGACGGCCTGGGGCCCACTGCCTCAAATACGGTTATTATTCCGTTGCCCCTTGAGCTTTTGGACGGCTTCAAGGACCTGGCAGCCTCCCTTCGCAGCATGAAGGATTACAAGGATGCCAAGAAAGGCGATAAGAAGTAGGTCTGGGCTTTGCTGCCTTTGTTTTTTCTTTAATCGGCTAGACCAGGTCTTTTTTGAGCAATGAGGAGAGTTCCTCCGAGATCGCCTTGTACTCCTTCATTTTTTCAGGAGGAAGCTGGGCGGCCTGCCTGCGCATCTTTGCAATAAGGTGCCTGTAGTGCTTGATGGTCCCCATGAGGAGGACGTCTGTTGCCGGGCGCGAGCAATTGACCGTCCACTGAGAAACTGCGGCATCGGCACCGCAGGCGAGCATTTCCTGCTTGAGGATGCTGGCAACCGCATTGCGCACTCCGCACAGCTTCACCAGGCGGAAAACCGCCTTGTCGCGCATTATGCGAACGCACTCTTCGGACACATCGATGGCTGCTATCTTGGCTGCGGCTTCGGGAACGGTGGATGCTGCCACTACTTTTGCATTGAACATGGGCATCACTTTGGGCTCAATTGCCCTCTGCAAGCAGGACGTAGCGCCTGTCTATTGCCACCAAGCCGGACTTTGCAACCGCCTCAAAGCGCGAAAGCACGGTGTTGAAGGCTATGTAGCTTCCGGATATCCCAAGGGCAAAGAGGAGCCGCTCGAATGCCACAATGGGAATGAGCGCAGCCCAGAATTCAGGGGTGGTTGGTATGAAGTAGAGCCAGATTATCCCCCCTATTGAGTGGGCTGCGAATGTGGAGCCCAGGCTCCGGAGGAACAGGTTCTCAGGAAGCAGGAGCACTATCGCAGGGATGAGCCAGTAAAGAGAATAGAACCAGGCTTGAGAGCCAACCGGGTGGAGCATGAAAAGCGCCATGCAGGCCAGGGGCACGGCTGCCTGCCAGAGTTTTCCCTTGGAGTATTTGGCAAAGTAAAGGGCTGCAAAAAGCATTGGGGCAAGCCTGATGATGTTTATTAGCTCGGGCGCCTTGCCAAGGTAGATGAATGAGATTATCTGCGCAAGAAAGACCGAGAGAACCCCGGCTCCTGCACCCAGGAAGCCTCCAGCAATGGGGCCCATGAACTGGAAGAACGTGAATGATTGGTTTTCCGCGCCCAGGACTTGCGAGAAATTGAGGCTGCTTGCCGCAAGGGCAATTGCAGTGAATAGCAGCAGGAATGCCAGACCCTTGGCTGAGAGCACGTTTTCTATCCTCATTTTTCCACCCCGGTTTCGACTGGTTGTCCTTCCTGTCCAGAAGACGTTTTACTATATCAGGGGAATTGATTTAAAACCGTTTGCAGGAAGCCGCCGCTTACCGCTAACCGGATGACATATTCTTAACGTGGGCTCTGATCCAGTAGGGAAGCGTCCTTGTGAGCTCTTCGAGTATGTTGACCGCGACTTTCCATCTTGCAAACTCGTCCAGCTCCTGCTTTATCTTGTTCAGATCAGTCTCAGGATAAAGCGACCTCAGGTTGTCCTCAAACGTGTCAGGTCCAGAAAGCACATCCCTCAGCATGCCCGGAGTGTTGAAGCCTCCGGTGCTTGACACCAGTCCTGCTTTCGTGTAGCTGCGCGTCAGGGTCGCCAAAAAATAGGGAGACGACATGTCCGAGTTTTCTATTGCGTTGCTGATTTGGCGGAACTTGCCCCAGTTGTTGAAGCAGACCTTGTATAGCTCTGAATATATCTTCCCAAGCTGGTTGCTGCCATTCACTTCAGGGATTATGTCCGCAAGTTCGTACTTGTCCCCGTAGATTTTTTTGTTCATGTCCCTCTCGTCATGTTCAGGCTGGTATTGACCGTTCTTGGAAACGATGGATAGTGGTACTGTCAAAAGTCTTTTGTTGAACTCCAGCGAAAGCTGCGTGGATGGATTCCCTTTCTGGTCCGTCTCTATGTTTGCCTTGTATAAAACAGTGAGTTCATCATGGTGGAAATTCTTCTTGAGCAGCCAGTTTAGATCGGTATAAAACATGTCAAAGCCGCGTTCCCGTACATACAGCAAGCGGTCTATGTGGCTCAGCACCTGGTCCCTCAGTTCAGGCGAGAGGGCATCAAATGCCTTTTCGTTGGCTTGGAGATATTCTTTCACCTTGGCTGTCAGAACTTTTTCCTGGGCGTGCGCCTGGAGCACGCAGGGCAGATAGTACATCAGATCCACGGACGAGATGAACTCGCCCTGTTTGTACCTCACATGGGTCCTGGCGTTTTTGTAGGTTTCCAGCAGGATGGAGGAAGTGGCAGGCGCGTATTTCGCAAGCTCGTTGATGTTGTCAAGGAGGTCCCGGTCCAGATCTGCCATTGTTGCTTTGAAATGCTTTGTCCTGTCTGCTGCGTTTCCTGACAGCTCCGAAATTCTGGCATTCTCCTGCTCGGCTGCAGAAACAAATGTCCCTATGCTTTTGTGGATTTTCCTTGCGAACTCCCTTGCCTCTCTCTTATTCCTATCCTGGCCATTCCGGACGCTGTTGGCTGCCTCCTTGAACTGCTTGTTTGCGGACAGCTGTCTCCAGAGGGCGATTTCGTGCTCCCCGATCCTGCACAGGTTTGCACCTATTTCGGCTATCAGGAGCTGAAGATTGTTCTGGATTGGCGTTTCATGGTACAGTGTAATGGCTTGGTATTCGATGTTCTTCAGTTCATCGTAGAGCCTTGCACGTTTTGATGCTATAGAGCATATTTTTCTGAAAGCCTCCAGCTGAGTCAGCCCAAGCGCTCTTTTGAGGGAGTCGGTGTCATCGTCCGCTGCGTCTACCATGCCAAGAAGGGCGTAGCACTTCTTGTCAAGATCCTCCATGTTTTTTTCGAAAGTGGAGATTTTCTTCAGCTTCTCATCGGGTGACCCGAATTCCTTCTTTGAAAGGTTCTTGTAAGCCTGCATGACTCCAAGCTGTATCTGCCCTATGGTGTCACTGGTGGTGTGCTCCAGGAACTCGACTCCGACACTGAACCCTTTTACGTAATCGTTGATCCATTTCGCAAAGAACTGCCTGCCGGTTTCGTTTTGTAGGAACCTCTTTATGATTAAATAGGCGTGG